>NZ_JBHUUP010000010.1:0-185163 GCF_042670945.1 Cellulosimicrobium sp. NPDC057127 | reverse complement strand
CCCCGATATCGCGCGATGTCGGGGCGCGGATCCACTTCTCGACGGGTGTGGCGTGTTGCGGGGCCTCCTGCTGCACCCACCTCGCCGACGCCGCGTGCGCGTCCACAGGCGGCGGGCGTCCGAGCACCGTCCACAGCGTTGGTGGCACGGAGGTCATGGGAGGCCGCGCAGGCCCGATGCTCGGCCCGTGCTCGACGACGACTCCTCCCGGCGCGACGGCCACGACGCGCGAAAAGCGACCTCCCGCCTGACGACGTCCCCTGGTCCGCTCCTCGTCGACCGGGCGTTCACGACCGCGCACGGCCGGGAGGCGGGTCTGTCCCCGAAGGCCATGCGACATCCGCGTTTCGCGATCCCGACGCCGGGCGTACGGCTCCCGGCGCACCTCGCCACGGACCTGCGCGCGCGAGCGGAGGCCGCGCTGCTCGTGGCGCCGGCCGGGTCTGCGCTGAGCCACTCCACCGCCCTGCGCGCGCACGGCGCCGACCTGCCCCGACGGCTCGACGCGGACGACCGCGTCCACCTCACCGTGCCGGTACGCGCAGTCGTTCCGCGACGAGCCGGCATCGTGAGCCACACCTACGCGGCACCCGTGCTGCCGGTCTCCCGTGTCGACGGACTGCCGGTCGTGACACCCGAGCACACGTGGCTACAGCTCGCGGGCACCCTGCCGCCGGACGAGGTGGTGGTGCTCGCGGACGCGCTGCTGCGTCGCAAGCGGCCGCTGTCGAGCCTCGACGCCCTCCGGCGGACCGTCGTCGAGACGCTTAGGGGAACGCGCGGCCTCGCCCGCATGCGCGTCGCGTTGACGCTCGCCCGCGCGGGCACGGACTCCTGCATGGAGACCCGCGCACGCCTCCTGCTGGTCCACGCCGGTCTGCCGTCGCCCCGCGTCAACGTGCCCGTCCTCGACGCGCAGGGCCGGTTCGTCGCGATGCCGGACATGACGTACCTCGAGCAGAGGATCGCCGTCGAGTACGACGGCGACGTGCACCGCACCGACCGCCGCACGTGGCTCCGGGACATCGCGCGCAAGCAGGCGCTCGAGGCGCTCGGCTGGCGGGTGTTCGTGGTGACCGCGGACGACGTGTACCGGCATCCGGAGCGGCTCGTCCAGCGGGTGCGAGCGGCGCTGCGCGAGCGCACTCCTGCGCGCTGACCGGCTGCGCATCGATCGAGCCGGCCGACTCGATCCCACCCGGCTGCGCCGAGAAGTGGATCGGCGCCCCCGATCGGGCCGATTGTGGGGCGCGGATCCGCTTCTCGGCGGCTGCCGGGTGGCGTCGACCCTCTACTGCGCGGTGTCCGAGATGCCCAGGTCCTCCGCGTCGACGATGCGGTAGGCGTACCCCTGCTCCGCCAGGAAGCGCTGCCGGTGGGCGGCGAAGTCCTGGTCCACGGTGTCGCGCGCGACGACGGCGTAGAAGTGCGCCGTGCGGCCGTCGGCCTTGGGGCGCATGACGCGGCCAAGGCGCTGGGCCTCCTCCTGGCGCGAGCCGAACGAGCCCGACACCTGGATCGCGACGGACGCCTCGGGCAGGTCGATGGAGAAGTTCGCGACCTTGGACACGACGAGCCGGGAGATCTCGCCCGACCGGAACGCGTCGAACAGGCGCTGGCGCTCGCGGACCGTCGTCGCGCCCGTGATGAGCGGCGCGTCCAGGTGCTCGGACAGCTCCTCGAGCTGGTCGAGGTACTGGCCGATGACGAGCACCTGGTCGTCCGGGTGCTGCGCGACGATCTCCTCGACGACCCGGTTCTTGCCCGACGCCGTCGCCGCGAGCCGGTACCGGTCCTCGGGCTCCGCGACGGCGTACGTCATGCGCTCCGACTCGGGGAGCGTGAGGCGCACCTCGACGCAGTCGGCGGGCGCGATGTACCCCTGCGCCTCGATGTCCTTCCACGGCGCGTCGTAGCGCTTGGGGCCGATGAGGGAGAAGACCTCGTCCTCCCGGCCGTCCTCGCGCACGAGCGTCGCGGTGAGGCCGAGCCGCCGGCGTGCCTGCAGGTCGGCCGTCATGCGGAAGATGGGCGCGGGCAGCAGGTGGACCTCGTCGTAGACGACGAGGCCCCAGTCGCGCGCGTCGAGCAGCTCGAGGTGCGGGTAGACGCCCTTCCGCTTGGTCGTCAGCACCTGGTACGTGGCGATCGTGACGGGCTTGATCTCCTTGCGCGCGCCCGAGTACTCGCCGATCTCGTCCTCGGTGAGCGTGGTGCGGCGCACGAGCTCGTCGCGCCACTGCCGCGCGCTCACCGTGTTCGTCACGAGGATCAGCGTCGTGGTGCCCGACTTCGCCATGGCGCCCGCGCCGACGATCGTCTTGCCGGCGCCGCAGGGCAGCACGACGACGCCGCTGCCGCCGTGCCAGAACCCGTCCACGGCCTGCGCCTGGTAGGGGCGCATCTCCCAGGGCTTCGGCTCCTCGCCCTCGGTGCGCGGCGGCGTCGTGGGGCTGAGCGCGATGTCGTGCTTCTCGCCGTCGACGTAGCCGGCGAGGTCCTCGGCGGGCCAGCCGAGCTTGACGAGCACCTGCTTGAGGTGGCCACGCTCGGACGGGTGGACGACGACGGTGGTCTCGTCGATGCGCTCGCCCACGAGGCCCGCGGTGCGCTTGGACTTGAGCACCTCGGCGAGCACCGCGCGGTCGGTCGCCTCGAGCACGAGCCCGTGCACCGGGTGCTGCGCGAGCGTGAGCCGCCCGTAGCGCGACATCGTCTCCGCGACGTCGATGAGCAGCGCGTGCGGCACCGGGTACCGCGAGTACTCGATGAGCGTGTTGACGACCTGCTCGGCGTCGTGGCCCGCGGCGCGCGCGTTCCACAGCCCGAGCGGCGTCAGCCGGTAGGTGTGCACGTGCTCGGGGGCGCGCTCGAGCTCGGCGAACGGCGCGATGGCGCGGCGCGCGTCGTCCGCGCGCGGGTGGTCGACCTCGAGCAGCAGCGACTTGTCGCTCTGCACGATGAGGGGGCCGTCGGTCATGCGTCTCCTTCTTCGCCGGGGGGTGGACCCTGGTCGCGGGTCAGCCGGACGGTGCCGGGCTCACGGACGCGATGCGGTGCACCGCCACGGTCAGCTCCGCGTCCCGCGCCGGGTCCTGCGCGCGCAGCCGTCCGCCGTCGAGGGTCAGCGGCCGCACCAGCCGCCGCGTCGGCGACCCCGCCGGGCCGACGACCTCGAGCCAGACCATCGACGCGTCCGCGATCGCCTCGCGCAGGAGCCCCAACGCCGCGCCGGGGTCCGTTGTTCCGGGCGACGTCCCGGCCGCGGCGCTCCCGGACGGTGCCGCGGACACGGCAGGCGAGCCGCCCGACGACGGGCTGCCGCCCTCGCGCCCTGACGCACCGTCGGCGCCGGAGGACGGGGCGGCGTCACCGGCTCCGCCCGCGGCCGCGTCCGCCGCCCGCAGGCGTGCGACGAGCTCGGCGTAGCGGACGGCGCGCCCGTCGGCCGCCGCGGGGGAGTCGTCCGGACCCGCCCCGGGCAGAGGCCGGGTGCGCCGTCGCCCGACGACTGTGCGGCCGGCGGTCACGGCAGGGCGGCGTGCACCGCCGTCGGCCACGACCACGCGCCCGTCCGGGCCCTCGACGGCCGACACCACGCCGCGCCCGCGCAGCGCCGCCTGCAGCTCCGCGGCGGGCACGGCGGCCACGAGCACCGTCGGGGCGAGCCGCACGAGCCCCAGGTGCCGCAGCGCCGACGCCTCGGCGAGCCCGGCGAGGAGAGCCGGGTCCTCCGCGCGCACGTAGCTCGACGCCGTGCCCACCCGGACGCGGCCGTGCCGGCGCGCGGCGTCGCGCACGAGGTACTCGAGCGGCTGGGGGACCGGGGCGCGCGAGTGCGCGGCGAGCTCGGCGAGCAGCTCGTCGGCCGTGCGGCCGTGGTCGAGCGCGCGGACCACGGACTCGGCGGTGAACCGGACCGTCGTCGCGGCGCCGCGGGACTCGACGTCCGCCGCGACCTCCACGAGCCGTTCCAGCGCGTGCGACGGGCGCCCCGGGACGATCCCCGTGAGGTCGCCCTGGAGCAGCACCTCGTCGACCTCTGGCGGCAGCACGGCCTCGAACGCCGCGCCCAGGTCGACCCCGTCCGCACCCGTCGCGCCAGGTCGCGACGCGTCGAGCAGCGCGCGTCCCGGGCCCGACAGCGCACCAGCACCGGTGACGCCCAGCAGACCCGCCTCGCGCAGCAGCCCCGCCACGGCCTGCTCGGGCGGCACCGACCGCGGCGTGCGCCAGCGCAGCACCTCGACCACGCCGTCCGCACCGGGGCCGTGGCCCGGGAGGCTCGCGAGGACGTCGAGCACCGCGGCGCGCAGTCGCGGCACCCACGGCCGCCACAGCTCGGGGTCCAGCGCGGCGCGCAGCGCCCCCTTCTCGTCCCGGCTGCCCACGAGCCACGGTGTGCGGCGCGAGCGCCACCACCCGCGCGCGAGCGCGGCCCACCGGTCGCCCAGCGCGTCGTCCAGCCAGTCCTCGGCCGCGGGCGTCACCGTGAACGACGGCGGGTCGTCGCCGTCGTCGGACACGAGCCCGGCGGCAGCGGCCAGCTCCACGACCACGGCCGCGGTCGCGTCGTCCACCTCCAGCGCCGTCGCGGTGCGCCGCAGCTCGCGCACCCCGAGCCCGCCGGCGCGCAGGACGCCCGGCGGGTCCTGCTGCCACGTCGACAGGAGCCGGGCGACGAGGCGGACGAGCTCGATCCCGGCGCTCGCGGACTCCGCGTCGACGGTCGCCGCCGGGATCTCGCGCACGTCGGGGACCGGCGCGGCGGGGTGCACGTCGCGGTGCGTGCGACCGCCGCGCAGCGCGAGCCCGACCTCCCGCGGGAGGACGACGTGGCGGTCGTCCGTCGACTGGAGCAGCCCGTGGTCGAGGAGCCACGCGACGGCCCGGCGTGCCGCGGGGTCCGAGCGCGGGGCGACCCCCACCGGCGGTCCCCACGCGAGGGCGTCGAGGATGGCCGCCGCGCCGGGTGGGGCGTCGTCGGTGACCGGGACGGCGACGTCGGTGGCACCCGTCGCGGGGCCGAGGCCCGCGGGGAAGGGGCCGAGGATCTCGGCGACGCCCGGTGCCGCGCGTCGCGCGTCCGGCGCTGCGGGGTCGGGTGCCCAGACCAGCGCCGCCTCCTCGAGCGCGCCGAGCGCCCGGGCCGCGGCGCCCTCGTCGGGCGCCGAGGCCGGGCCTCGGGGCGACGGCACGGCGTCGAGGCCGAGCGCGCGCTCGACGGCGCGCGAGGTCGACGGGCCGCCCACCGGGTCCAGCACGAGCACGGCCTCGAGCACCTCGAGCTCGAACGCCGTCAGCGCGGCCAGCGCGCGCTCCAGGCTCGTGCGGCTCGACGCGCGCGCGGCGAGCGAGAGCAACGTCGAGGGCGACGGCGTGGCCAGGTCGGGGCGGCGCGTCAGCAGCGCGACGAGCCGCGCGTCGTCGCTCGACCGCAGCGTGTCGCTGAACGACGCGGACCGTCCGGGGGTGGAGGTGGCCATCCGTTCGATGCTACGCGGGCACGGGCACCCCGGGACGCCTACGTGCGCGGGGGCGCACCGGTCGGTCGCGCGGCGCCGTCCCGGTCGCGGTTCGTGGCGGTGCGGCGGCAGACCTCGTCCCAGGGGATCGGCTCGATGCCGAACCGGGCCCGCGCGGCGGAGTCGTCGAGCACGTAGGGCCGCTCCCACTGGTAGGCGAGCTCGCGCAGCTCCCGCAGCAGCGGCGACACCAGCGCGGCGGCGGCGAGGCCCGCACCGCGCAGCGACCGCACGCGCACCGGCGGCAGGTCCACGCTCGCGAGCACGTCCGTCAGCGCCTGCTCCTGCGTGCGCGGGGCGTTGCTCGGGGTGTGCCACGTCCGGCCGTGCGCGCCCGGGTCGGCGGCGGCCGCCACGAGGGTGCGCGCCGCGTCGTGCACGTCGGTGAAGGAGTGCGGCAGGTCGGTCCGCCCGATCATGCGCACGGCCCGGCCGCGGGCCGCGGCGGGGACCACGCGCGACACGTGGCCGTTGGCCCCGACGCCCGGGCCCATGAAGTCGGAGCTGCGGACCTCCACGACGCGGGCGCGACCGGCGCGGTGGGCGGCGAGCGCGTCGGCCCAGAGCCGGGCTCGCAGGACGCCCTTGTGGTCGGTCGCGGCGTCGGGCAGGTCCTCCGTCATCGGCCCGTCGACGGGGCCGTACGGGTACAGGTTGCCGGTGATCGCGTAGACGGCACCGCTGCGCTCGGCCGCGGCGAGCAGCGACGCGGCCAGCGGCGGCCACACCCGTTCCCACTGCGTGTAGTCACCGGGGTTCGCGCAGTTGTAGAGGACGTCGGCGCCCTGGGCGGCGCGGGCGAGCGCGTCGGCGTCGGACGCGTCCAGCGCGACGTGGCGTACGCCGACGACGCCGGTGTCGCGGCCGCTGCGCGTGGCGACCGTGACGTCCGAACCGCGAGCGGCGAGGAGTGCGGCGACGGCCGTGCCGACAGGGCCGGCCCCGACGACGAGGTGGCGGTCCCGCGAGTGCGTGGTCATGGAGGTCTCCGTTCCGAGAGCGGTGCTCTCACTCCACCCAGCGTGCCACCGGGACGACGGCATGGCAAGAGCAGTGCTCTCGTTTGTGTGCGGCGATCTCTGCTGCGACGCTGTGACGCATGGCCGCCCCCCGCACCGCCCGCGCCCTGGCGCGCGAGACGCTGACGCGCGAGATCGTCGACGCCGCCCGCGCCCGGCTCGCGACCGCCGGTCCCGCCGAGCTCTCGCTGCGTGCCGTCGCCCGCGACGTCGGCATGGTGTCCTCCGCCGTCTACCGCTACTTCCCGAGTCGCGACGCGCTCCTCACCGCGCTCCTCGTCGAGTGCTACGACGAGCTGGGCGCCGCCGTCGAGGAGGCGGAGGCCGCGGTCGCGCGGGACGACGTCGAGGGTCGCTGGGCGGCGGCGTGCCGGGCCCTGCGGGCGTGGTGCGTCGCGCGCCCCGGGGACTTCGCGCTCCTCTACGGGACGCCCGTGCCCGGGTACGCCGCGCCGCGCGACACCGTCGAGCCCGCCACGCGCGTCGTGCGCGTGCTCGTCCGCGTCGTGGGTGACGCGTGGGCCCGCGGTGCGCGGCCTCTCCCGGCGCCCCCGGGCGCGGACGACGCCACCGCGCTGGTCGGGCCGGCCCGCGCCTACGTCGAGGCGCACGGGCTGGTCGGCCCGGACGCGCCGACCGAGAGCGTCGTGCGCACGCTGACGGCCTGGACGACCCTGTTCGGCACGGTCTCCTTCGAGCTGTTCGGCCACCTCGACAACACGGTGACCGATCACGCACGGTGGTTCGACGCCGTCGCGCAGCGCCTCGGCGCCGACCTCGGGATCGTCCGGGCAGCGGATGCGACGCCTGCCCGGGACGGCCGGTAACCTGGGGGTCCTGTCCCTTCGAGCACGAACGAGGTCCACGTGCCCACCGGCAAGGTCAAGTGGTTCGACACCGAGCGCGGCTTCGGCTTCATCGCCGCCGACGACGGCGGCGAGGTCTTCCTGCACGCGTCCGCGCTCCCGGCCGGCGCGCCCGCGCCCAAGCCCGGCGCCCGGGTCGACTTCGGCGTGGCCGACGGCCGCCGCGGCCCCCAGGCCCTCGCGGTCACCGTCCTGGACCCGGCGCCGTCGGTGGTGAAGGCGAAGCGCCGCCCTGCGGAGCAGATGGCCGTGATCGTGGAGGACCTCATCAAGGAGCTCGACGGGATGGGCGGCGGCCTGCGCCGCGGCCGCTACCCGGACAAGAGCAAGGCCACGAAGGTCGCCGCGGTGCTGCGCGCGGTCGCGGACGAGATCGAGGCCTGAGCATGACCGTCGCAGCCGCCGAGGGACGCGTGCGCGGGGTGTCCGCCCGCGCCGCGCGCGACGCCGTCCTCACGGGTGCCGTCGACCTCGCCCGCGCCGCGGCGGAAGAGGTCGCCGACCGCGCGGAGGACGTCGGGGAGCACCTCGGCACCGTCGCGGAGGCCGACCGGCTCATCTCGCACCGGTTCGCGTGCACGCTGCGCGGCTACTCGGGCTGGCAGTGGACGGTCACGCTCGCCCGCGTGCCGCGGGGCCGGACGGCCACGGTGTGCGAGGTCGCGCTCCTGCCCGGCGACGGTGCGCTGCTGCCGCCGGACTGGCTGCCGTGGTCCGAGCGCCTGCGCCCGGGCGACGTCGGGCCGGGGGACGTGCTGCCGTTCCGCGCCGACGACCCCCGCCTCGAGCCCGGCTGGACCCCGACGGGCGACGAGGAGCAGGACGCCGTCGCGATCGAGGAGCTCGCGCTCGCGCGCGCCCGCGTGCTGTCCCCCCGCGGCCGGGACGAGGCCGCCGAGCGGTGGTACCGCGGCTCGCGCGGCCCGACGGCGCGCGGCGCCGTCGCCTCGAGCGCCGACTGCGGCTCGTGCGGCTTCCTCGTGCCGCTGCAGGGCGCGCTCGGGCAGGTCTTCGGCGTGTGCGCGAACGAGTGGTCGCCCGACGACGGCAAGGTCGTCAGCCTCGACCACGGCTGCGGTGCGCACTCCGAGACGGACGCCGAGCAGCCGCCGAGCGAGTGGCCCGACGCGGAGCCGCTGATCGACGAGCTGCACGTCGAGGTCGTCTCGATCCTCGAGGCGGCCGCCGCCACCGACCCCGCGGACGAGCCCGGGGCGTGACGCCCGACGCCCTCGGGACCGCGGCGCTGCGGCGCGCCGTCCTGGAGGCCTGGCGGTCCTCGCCCACGCGGCTGCGCGAGGACGCGAACACCGAGGAGGACCACGCCCACGGCTCCTACCGCGGGCGGGTCGTCGTCGAGCTGGCCCAGAACGCCGCCGACGCCGCGGCCCGCGCGGGCGTGCCGGGTCGGCTGCGCCTCGCGCTGCGCGCCCCGACGAGCCCGGGGGACCGGTGGGTGCTGCGTGCCGCGAACACCGGTGCGCCGCTCGATGCGGCAGGCGTCGCGTCGCTCGCCGCGATGCGCGCGTCGGCGACGGCCGAGACGACCCCGCCGGCCCACGAGCCCGACGGCGACCACCGCGCGGCCGGCAGCACGCGGGTCGGGCGCTTCGGCGTCGGGTTCGCCGCCCTGCGCTCCGTCGCGGACGACGTCCGGATCGGTGCGGGGGAGCGCGCCGTCGGGTTCTCGCTCGCGCGGACGCGGGCCGCTCTCGACGACGCGGTCGGTGACGTCCCCGCGCTCGCGGCGGAGGTCGCGCGGCGCGGCGACCGGCTGCCCGTCCTGCGTCTGCCCTTCCCCGCGGCGGTCGACGTCCCTGACGGCTACGGCACGGTCGTCGAGGTCGAGCTGCGCGACGATGCCGCGCTCGCCGCGGTGCGCGCCGAGCTCGAGGAGGTGGGCGACGCGCTCCTGCTCGCCCTGCCCGCGCTCGGCGAGGTGGTCGTGGACGACGGCGCCGGAGGCGTGCGGCGCGTCGTGGACGTCGCCGAGCGGTGGACGGTCGTGCGGCGCGACGGCCGGCTCGACCCGGCCCTCCTCGGGGACCGGCCGGTCGAGGAGCGCGGCCGGGACCGCTGGTCGGTCGTGTGGGCCCTGCCGCGCCCGGACACCGCGCCCTGGCCGGACGACGACGACCGGCTGGGGGCCGCGGACCTGCGCGTGGTGCACGCGCCGACGCCGACCGACGAGCCGTCGACCTTCCCCGCGCTGCTGCTCGGGTCGTTCGCGCTCGAGCCGTCACGGCGCCACGTCGTCCCCGGCGCGCTGACCGAGCACGTCGCGCGGCGTGCCGGCGAGGCGTACGCCGAGCTCCTCGCGGCCGTCGCGCGCGAGCGCGGCGTCGAGGTGCTGGACCTCGTGCCCACCGGCCTGCCGGGTGGCGCGGTCGACGCCCTCGTCCGTGAGGCGGCCGTCGACGCGTTGCGCCGCACGCCGCTCCTGCCCGTGCCCGCGGCCGGCGCCCCGACCCGGCTCGTGCGCCCCGACCAGGCGCGGGTGCTCGTGGGCGACGTCGGGGCCGACCCGCGCGTCCGCGACGCGCTCGGCGTGCCCGACCTCGTCGTCGTGCCGCGACGCCTGCTCGCCGTCGCGCGCGCGCTCGGCGTGGAGCTGCTCGAGCTGGCGGACGTCGTCGACGTGCTGCCCGTCGCCGGCGGCGCTGCGCACTGGCATGAACTCTACGCCGCGCTCGCCCCGCACGCGGCGGACCGCGGGGTGCTCGAGGCTCTGGCCGCGGTGCCGGTCCCGCTCGCCGACGGCCGCACAGTCCGCGGCGCGCGTGGCCTCCTGCTCCTCGACGCGCTGCCGGCGGCGCAGGGCCGGCCGGGCGGCGCCCCGGCGCTCGCCGCCGACGACGTCGCCGCCCTCGGCCTGCGCGTCGTCGACCCGGCGGCCGCGCACCCGCTCCTCGAACGGCTCGGTGCCCGGAGGGCGGACCTGCGGGCGGTTGTCGAGGACCCGGCCGTGCGCGAGCGTGTGCTCGCGGCCGCGGAGGCGGCCGAGGGCCACGACGTCGACGGCGGCGACGACGGCACCGACGGCGACGACGGCACCGACGGCGGCGGCGGCGACCGCGTCCAGGTCGAGAGCCTGCTCGCGCTGGTCGCCGCGGCCGTCGCGGACGGCCTCGACGAGGCCCCGTTCTGGTGGGGCGAGCTGCCGCTGCCGACCGCCGACGGCGACCGCTCGCCGGCGCGCTCCCTCGCCCTCCCGGGATCGTGGGCGGCGCGCGTCCTCGACGTCGGCCTCGTCGAGCCCGCGGTCGCTCAGCGCTGGGGCGAGCGGGTGCTGCGGGCTCTGGGCGTCGCGGCCGGGCCGGCCGCGCTGCGGGTGCGCGACGTCCTCACGCCGCAGCACGGCGAGGAGCCCGATCTCGACGCCCACGCGCCGGAGGGTTGGCTGTCCGGCTGGACCGCGTACCTCGAGCACCTCGCGGGCGCGCTCGGCTCCGGCGTCCACGTGGGCGAGGTCGTGGCCGTCCCCGACCTCGACGCCGTCGCGGACGACGCGTGGCCCGAGGTGCTGCACGCGCTCGCCGCGGACCCGGTGACGCGTGGCGCGCTCCTGGAGCCGGTGCGAGCGGCGGGCACGGGGCGTTCGGCACTCCCGTACACCGCGTGGTGGCTGCGCGAGGAGCTCGGCGGGGCGTTCGCGCTCGGCGACGTGCCCGTCCTGCGCCAGGCGCCGGCCGAGGTGGACGGCCTCGACGAGGCGGTGCTCGTCGCGCTCGGCGGCGTGCGCGACCTCGCGGACGTCGGCGCCGACGAGTGGCCCGACCTGCTCGACCGCCTCCCGCCGGCCGGCTCGGCGTTCCCCGCGGAGCACGCCGTCGCCGTGTGGCGGGCGCTCGCCGGGCTCGCGGCACGCGGGGAGGTGCTCGACCCCGCGCCGGACCGGGTGCCCGCCCTGAGCCTGGGGAGCGCGGTCGCGGTGGCCGACGCGGAGGACGCCGTCGTCGCGGCCGACGCGATGTGGTCGCCGCTGCGGCCGGTGGTCCCGGCGCCCGCCGGGCTCGTCGAGGACGTGGCCGACCTGCTGGACCTCGCCGTCCCGCCGGAGGCCGGGGCGCCCGACGCCGACGGGTCGACGTGCGCGGTCACGGCCTCCGTCGGACGGGTCGTCCCGGGCCTGCCCGTGACGTGGTCCCGGCACGCGGAGCTGCGTGTCGAGGGCGTCGCGGTGCCATGGTGGGTCGTCGGACCGGGAGAGGACGCGCAGGTGCACGCCACGGACGAGGGCTCGCTCGCGGAGGCGCTCGCCGCCGCGGCGGGGCGCTTCGGCCTGCGGCACGTGCTCGCCGAGGTCCTGCGCGAGCCGGACGCGGTGGACGGGGTGATCGCCCGGGCGGTCTGGGACGACACCGAGGGCTGACGGCCGCGCGACGGCGACGGCCGGTCGTGTCAGGGACGCGCGCCGTCGTGGCCGCGGAGCCGGGCTGAGGGGAACTCGGAGGTCCCGGCCCGGTACTCGGCGCGGTGCCCCTTCTCCCACCAGAGACCTGCCAGACCGAGCACGAGCCCGGCGGCACAGGTCGCGACCGCGCGCGGTCCGAGCGCGCCCGTCATGAGCAGCACGGCGCACACGAGGAGGGCCACCACCCACAGCGCCATGCCGGCGAGCAGCACGACCTTCAGGTCGACGCGCAGCGGCGGTGGGTCGGGACGGCGCCGCTCGGGGTGGAGCAGGAGCGTGACGGTCGAGGGCACCTGGTCATCGTAGCGTCACCCGTTTTTCACCCGGTGACCCCTGTCACAGAGGGTGAAGGGCCGTCATCCTCAATGGTGTGACCGGCGACCCGCCGGTCGCGCGACGCGCTACGATGCCGCGGCACCGCCGATGCCCTGCCACGGCCCCTCCGTGCCGCCCGTGCGTGACCTCCCGCACGGCGTGAACGCCCGCCCTCGAGGCCGTGGCGACCAGGTCACCACCGTCGGGAATGGTTCCGGTCTGGACGAGCGTCCAGGACATTGGCTGCGCATCGAGCCGCTCGTACGAGCGTTGCAATTCCGCCAGTTGTCAGCACATGGACGACCGTCCGACCCTCTCCCATCTCACCCGGGTGAAAGCCTGAGCAATTCTCTATTGAAGCCCTCTTCTGGCCCCTAGGATGAGTCGCCATGCACGGGATTGATCAGACCGGAGGTGGACGCATGTCCCACAGCGTCACCGAGGACTCACGGCGCGGCCTGCGCTCGCTCCTCGCCACCTCTCCGGCAGCCCGTGTCCGCGCCGTCCGCGCCGCGTTCGACGACCGTCGCTGGCAGGTCGCGTACCGGCGCCGCCTCGTCCTGACGGACTCGCTGGCCGTCGTCGTCGCCGTCCTCGTCGCCTACTTCCTGCGCTGGGACCAGTTCACGGAAGAGCCCGTGCGCCCCGACGTCCAGGTCCCGTACGTCGTGCTCTCGCTCCTCGTCGGGCTGGCGTGGTCGGTCTCGCTCGTCGTGTCGCGCAGCCGGGACCTGCGGGTCATGGGGAGCGGGCCGACGGAGTACCACCGCGTCTTCGACGCGTCGTGGCGGCTCTTCGCCGTGCTCGCCCTGCTCGCGTTCCTGCTGCGCTTCCCCGAGGCGCGCGGCTACCTCGCGTTCGCGTTCCCCATCGGCCTGGGGGGTCTGCTCCTCGGGCGCTACGGGTGGCGGCAGTGGCTGCACCGGCAGCGCGCGAACGGGCTCGCGCGGTCCGCCGTGCTCGCGATCGGGCACCGTGACCAGGCCGAGCGCCTCATCCGCGACCTCAACGGGCGCGACGAGTCCGGCTACCGCGTGGTCGGCGTGTGCGTCCCGTCGGGCGTCGTCGCCAACGGCGAGGAGATCCGCGGCGTCCCGGTGCTGGGCGAGCTGCGCCAGGCCGGCGAGGTCGCGACGCGCGTGGGCGCGGACATCGTGGCCGTCTCCGGCTCCGACGCCATCACGGCCGAGGTCGTGCGGCGGCTCGGGTGGGAGCTCGAGCCGTACGGCGTCGACCTCATGCTCACGGCCGAGCTCGCCGACGTCGCGGGCCCGCGCATCACCATCACACCCGCCGAGAGCGTCTCGCTCCTGCACGTCGACGCCCCGCGCTTCACCGGGCCGCGCTTCGTCGTGAAGTCGGTCGCGGACTGGTCGGGAGCGGCGCTGCTCACGTTCCTGCTGCTGCCCGTGCTCGTGCTCGTCGCCCTCGCGGTGCTGCTGACCAGCCGCGGCGGCGTCTTCTACCGGCAGGAGCGCGTGGGTCGCAACGGGCGCACGTTCCCGATGTACAAGTTCCGCTCGATGCGCACGGGGGCGGACAGCGAGGTGGCCACGCTCGTCGAGCAGAACGACGGCGCCGGCCCGCTGTTCAAGATGCGCGAGGACCCCCGCGTGACGTCCGTCGGGCGGGTCCTGCGCCGCTACTCGCTCGACGAGCTGCCGCAGCTGTTCAACGTGCTGCGCGGCGACATGAGCCTGGTCGGTCCGCGTCCGCCGCTGCCCCGCGAGGTCGCGAAGTACGAGCAGAAGGTGCGTCGTCGGCTCCTCGTCAAGCCCGGCCTCACCGGGCTGTGGCAGGTGGGCGGGCGCTCCGACCTGTCGTGGGAGGAGAGCGTGCGTCTCGATGTGTACTACGTCGAGAACTGGACCCTCTTCGGCGACTTCCTCATCCTCGCCCGCACCGCGCGGGCCGTGTTCTCCGGACACGGCGCCTACTGAGGTCCTGGGGTGGTGCACCGTGCGCGTCTCCGTCGTCGGGTGCGGGCGCCGCGGCGTCCTGCAGGCGGCGTGCCTGGCCGCCGCGGGCCACGAGGTCGTCGTGCTCGAGTCGGACGTCGAGGCGCGCCGTGCGCTCCGGGCGGGCCTCCCGGGCACCGCTGAGCCCCGGCTGCGCCGGCTGCTCGCCCGCGCGCTCGTCAGCGGCCGGCTGCGCGTGACCGGCGACCGGACCGCCGTCGCCGGCTCGCGCGTGCACCTGCTGTGCACGGGACGCGGCGCGGGGCACGTCGGCGCGACGGGGGCGGACGACGACGCACGGTCGCGCGCGGTGGTCGACGCCCTGGACGTGCTCGCGCCGCACCTCGGATCGGGCGACCTCGTGGTGGGGCGCGAGCGCGTGACGCCCGGGACGGCGGCCTGGCTCACCGCCGGGCTCGCCGCGGACGGTGTGCCCGCCGAGGTCGTCTGGGTACCGGACGAGCACCGCTCCGGGCATGCCGTCCTCGACACCCTGCGCCCCGCCCGCCTCGTGTACGGCGTGCCGACGGGAGCGCGGGGCGAGCGCGCGACGGCGATCCTCGACGCCCTGCACCACGTGCAGCTGGCCGCCGGGACGGAGCGCAGGACGACGGACCTCGCGGCCGCCGAGCGCCTCGGCGGGGACCTCGCGGCACCGCTGCGGCCGAGCGGCCCCACCGGCGTCGACCGGGCCCTCGCCACCGCCGGCGTCGCGTGACGTGGACCGCGTTACCACGCGGACACGCCGCTCTGGCAGCATTCTCCCCATGCCCTCACCCAGCTCCGTCCGCGAGGACGCGCGGGCGTCCTCGCCCGCCCCGAACGCGATCGACCGGTTCTTCAAGGTCACCGAGCGCGGCTCGACCATCGGCACCGAGGTCCGCGGCGGCCTGGTCACGTTTTTCGCGATGGCCTACATCATCGTCCTCAACCCGCTCATCATCGGGACGGTGCAGGACGGCACGGGGGCGTTCCTCGGCGGCGGTGCGGAGCCGGACCTCGGCAAGGTCGCCGCCGCGACGGCGCTCGTCGCCGGCGTCATGACGGTCGCGATGGGCGTGTTCGCCAACTTCCCGCTCGGTCTCGCCGCGGGGCTGGGCCTGAACGCGGTCGTCGCCTACTCGATCGCGTCGCTGCCGGGCGTCACCTGGGCGGACGCGATGGGGCTCGTGGTGATCGAGGGGCTGATCATCCTCGTCCTCGTGCTCACCGGCTTCCGCGAGGCCGTGTTCCGGGCCGTCCCGGTCGAGCTGAAGACGGCGATCAGCGTCGGCATCGGCCTCTTCATCGCGCTCATCGGGCTCGTCAACGCCGGGTTCGTCACCGCGGGCAGCGGCACGCTCCTGGCGCTCGGCAACCTCGGCACGTGGCCGATCCTCGTGTTCGTCGTGGGTCTCGTCCTGACGATCGTGCTGTGGGTGCGCAAGATCAAGGGCGCGCTGCTCATCGCGGTGCTCACGGCGACCGCGCTCGCCGTCGTCCTGGAGAACACGCTGCGCATCGGCGCCAAGGCGCCCGACGGCTCGAACCCGAACGGCTTCAACCTCAACGCGCCGACGTTCGACGGCGTCGCGCAGGTCCCGGACTTCGGCCTCATCGGCCAGTTCTCGCTGCTGGGGTCGTTCCAGAACATCGCGACCGTGTCGGTGATCCTGCTCGTCTTCTCGCTGCTGCTCGCCGACTTCTTCGACACGATGGGCACGATGGTCGCCGTCGGCGCGGAGGCGAAGCTGCTCGACGCCGAGGGCACCCCGCCCCGCTCGCGCGCGATCCTCGTCGTCGACTCGCTCGCGGCGGCCGCCGGTGGTGCGGGGTCCGTCTCGTCGAACACGAGCTTCGTGGAGTCGACGACGGGCGCGGGCGAGGGCGCGCGGACCGGCCTCGCGTCCGTGGTGACCGGCGTCGCGTTCCTGCTGGCGACGTTCCTGTCGCCGCTCGTCGCGCTCGTGCCGTACGAGGCGGCGGCACCCGCGCTCGTGTTCGTCGGGTTCCTCATGATGACCCAGATCGCGGGCATCTCGTGGCGCGACGTCGAGATCTCCATCCCGGCGTTCCTCACCATCGTCGTCATGCCGTTCACGTACTCGATCGCGGACGGGATCGGCGCCGGCTTCCTCGCCTTCGTCCTCATCAAGCTCGCGCTGGGCAAGGTGCGCGCGATCCACCCGCTCATGTGGATCGCGTCGGCGATGTTCGTCGTGTACTTCCTGCTCGGACCGATCCAGGAGGCGCTCGGCCTGTAGGGCCGTGCGCGCGGGCATGACGACGGTCGGGGAGCAGGTGGCGTTCTTCCGCCTGCGCAACTCCGTCCAGCGCTACGACTGGGGCTCCACGTCGGCCATCCAGGAGCTCCTCGGGCTGGAGGTCGACGGGCGCCCGGCCGCAGAGCTCTGGATGGGGGCGCACCCGTCGGCCCCCTCCGTCGCGGTGCCCCTCGACGGCGTGGGCGGTGCCTCGTCCGGCGGCGACGCCGCCGGCACGCTGCTCGACCTCGTGCGAGCGCAGCCGGTCGCGATGCTCGGTGCGCGCGTGCTCGACACGTACGGGCCGCGGCTGCCGTTCCTGCTCAAGGTGCTCGCGGCCGAGCGGGCGCTGTCGCTGCAGGTGCACCCGCACCCCCACCGTGCCCGTGCCGGCTTCAACCGCGAGAACCGTGAGGGCGTGCCCCGCGACTCGCCGCTGCGCAGCTTCCACGACGACCAGCACAAGCCGGAGATGGTCGTCGCGGTCTCCCGCTTCGACGGGCTGTCCGGCTTCCGCCGCCCGAGACGGGTCCTCGAGCTCCTCGACGGGCTCGACGGCGACCTCGTCGCGCGGATGCGCACCGTGCTCGCCGCCCGGCCCACCGAGGCCGGCGTGCGCGAGGCGTTCACCCTCGCCCTGCACGCCCGCACCGAGCCCGACGTCGCGGACGACCTCGCGCGGACCGTCGCCGCGGTCCGCGCCCGCCACGGAGCGGGGTCGGCGGGGACAGGTCCGGGCACAGGTCCGGGCGCCGGGTCCCGGCGCGCCGACTCGACCGTCCTCGCCCTCGCCGAGCAGCACCCGGGCGACCCGGGGGCCGTCGTGTCCCTCATGCTCAACCGCGTGACGCTCGAGCCCGGGGAGGCGATGTTCGTGCCGTCCGGCCACGTGCACGCGTACCTGTCGGGGTGCGCGGTCGAGATCATGGCCAGCTCGGACAACGTGCTGCGCGCCGGGCTCACGAGCAAGCTGGTCGACGTCGACGCGCTCCTCGAGTGCGCGACGTGCGAGCCCGGGCCGGCCGCCCGACCGCGCGTCGTCGCGGACGCCTCGTCCGGCCTGACGACGTACCGGCCGCCGGTCGCGGAGTTCGCCCTGGGGGCGGGCGAGGTGCTCCCCGGGGGCGCGGTCGACCTGCCGGACGCCGGCCCGCGCGTCGTCCTGAACCTCGCCGGGGAGCTCGTGCTCGCCGCCGGTGCCGACGGCGAGGCGCTGCTGCGGCGGGGGGAGTCGGTGTTCGTGCCGCACGCGGCGGGGCCGCTGTCGGTGCGGGGCGACGGACGGGTCGTCGTGGCGTACGTGCCCTGACCCTCACCCGCCACGGGTGAGGCCTCCGGGCCGGTCCGGCTGTGACCGTGGACCGAGCACCGGAGAGGAGCCCACGATGACGGCTGCGCAGGTCTCACGGCAGCAGGTCCCTCCCGACCCCGGCCCGTGGCACACGGCGACCGCCGAGTCGGTGTGCGCGGGTTTCGGGGTCGACCCGGGCGTCGGGCTGACGTCGCAGGAGGTGGCGCAGCGCCGCGCACGGTACGGGCCCAACGCGCTCGCGGTGGAGCGCAAGGAGCGCCCGTGGCAGGCGTTCCTGCGGCAGTACCGGGACCTCATGCAGCTCGTGCTCGTCGGTGCGGCGGTCGTGAGCATCGTCGCGCTGGGCGACGTGACGACCGGCGTCGTCGTGCTCGGGCTGACGGTGCTCAACGCGCTCATGGGCCTGCACCAGGAGGGCAAGGCGGCCCAGAGCGTCGCGGCGCTGCGCGAGATGCTCGTCATGACGGCGCGCGTGCGGCGCGACGGCCGCGAGGTGCAGGTGCCGGCGGAGGAGCTCGTCCCGGGCGACGTCGTGGGCTTCGAGGCGGGCGACAAGATCCCGGCCGACGGGCGCCTGCTCGTCGCGGCGTCGCTCGAGATCGAGGAGGCGGGCCTCACGGGGGAGAGCACGCCCGTGGCCAAGGGTGTCGAGGCCGTCGTGGCCGACGACGCCCCGCTCGGCGACCGCACCGACATGGCGTACATGAACTCGCAGGTCACGCGGGGCCGCGGCGAGATGGTCGTGACGGCCACGGGCATGACGACCGAGGTCGGGCGCATCTCGGGGATGCTCAGCGGGGTCGAGCAGGACAAGACGCCGCTCACGCGTCAGCTCGACCGCATCACCGTGATCATCACCGTCATGGCGGCCGTCGCGCTCGTGGTCGTCGTGGTGCTCGGCCTCGCGCGCGGCGAGGACTTCGACAGCCTCTTCGTCGTCGGGATCAGCCTCGCGATCGCCGCGATCCCGACCGGCCTGCCCGCCGTCGTCACCATGCTGCTCTCGCTCGGCACGCGCCGGCTCGCCGACGAGGGGGCGATCGTCAAGCGGCTCAAGTCGGTCGAGACGCTCGGCTCGACGTCCGCGATCTGCTCGGACAAGACGGGCACGCTCACGCTGAACCAGATGACGGCGCGGCGCCTCCTCCTGGCCGGGCGGCGGTTCTCGGTCGACGGCGAGGGCTACTCGACGACCGGCCGGGTCCTCGCCGCCGCGGGCTCGACGGACGTCCCGCTGGAACCGTTCGCGCTGCCCATGGCGCTCGCGAGCGACGCGGTCGTGCGCGACGGCGAGTGCCTCGGCGACCCGACGGAGGGCGCGCTCGTCGTGCTCGCCGCCAAGACGGGGCTCGACGTCGAGGAGACGCGGCGCGAGCACCCGCGCGTCGCCGAGGTCCCGTTCGACGCCGAGTACAAGCTCATGGCGACGTTCCACGAGATCGACGGCGCGATCCGCTGCTACGTCAAGGGCGCGCCCGACGTCCTGCTCGCCCGCTCGGCCACCTTCCTCACGGCCGACGGCACGACGGCACCCCTCGACGACGACGCCCGGGCGCGCGTCGCGCGGGAGAACGACGGTCTGGCGCGCGAGGGCATGCGCGTCCTGGCGGTCGCGCGGCGCGACGTCGCGCGCGCCGACCTCGGCGGCGACCTCCTCCCGCTCGTGCGCGACCTCGAGCTCCTCGCGCTCGTCGGCATCGTCGACCCGCCGCGGCGCGAGGCGCGCGACGCGATCACCGAGTGCAAGGAGGCCGGGATCCGGGTCCGCATGATCACGGGCGACCACGTGACGACGGCGGCGGCGATCGCCGGGCAGCTCGGGATCGAGGGGCGCGCGCTCACGGGCGCGGAGTTCGCCGCGATGCCCGACGCGCAGCTCGACGCCGAGGTGGACTCGATCGGCGTGGTCGCGCGCGTCGCCCCGGAGGACAAGGTGCGCCTCGTCGACGTGCTCAAGCGCCGCGGCGAGGTCGTCGCGATGACGGGCGACGGCGTGAACGACGCCCCCGCCCTCGCGCGCGCCGACATCGGCGTGGCGATGGGGATCACCGGCACGGAGGTCACGAAGGACGCCGCGGAGATGATCCTCACCGACGACAACTTCGCGACGATCGTCGCGGCCGTCGAGGGCGGGCGCGGGCTCTACGACAACCTCATGAAGTACATCCGCTTCCAGATGGTCGTGCTCGTCGGCTTCATCCTCACGTTCGTCGGTGCCGGGATCTTCACCATCGCGGCCGGGACGCCGCTCACGCCGCTGCAGATCCTGTGGATCAACTTCGCCATCGACGTGCTGCTCGCGATCGGCCTCGGGTTCGACGCGGCCACGCCCGGCCTCATGCGGCGCCGGCCACGGCCCCCGAGCGAGCCGGTGATCGGGCGCGCGCTCGGCGTGCGGCTCGCGGTCGGCGGCGTCCTCATCGCCGTGGGGACGCTCGTGGCCGTCGCGTGGGGCGAGGCGAACGCCGACCTGGCGGTCGCGACCACGATGGGCCTCACCACGATGTCCCTGCTGCACGTCGTCGCCGCGCTCGAGTGGCGCGACCCGTACGCCGGCATCCTGTCGCACGAGACCCTCGCCAACGGCCGGTTCGTCGTGCTCCTGCTGTCGTCGCTGGGCCTCACGTTCCTCGTCACGACGCTCGACGGGCTCGAGCGCATCTTCGGCACGGTGAGCCTCGACGGCGGGCAGTGGGGCGTGTGCGCGCTCGTCGCGCTCGCGTTCTTCGTGCTCGTCGAGCTCGGCAAGCTCGTCCTGCGGCACGTCCGGCCGCGGCGCGCTGCCGAGTCCCACGTGGCGGCCCACGCGCTGCGGGCCTGACCGTGACCGAGAAGGGGGCGGCGGCCGGCGCGGGCGGGCCAGGGGCGCCGCAGGCCGTCGACCGTCGCCTCGCGGTCCTGCTCGCGATGGCGATGTTCGTGCTCGTCGTCGACACCTCGTTCATGAACGTGTCGATCTCGGCGGTCGTCCACGACCTCGGGACCACGGTGAGCGGCGTCCAGACGGCGATCGCGCTCGAGGCGCTCGTCTCCGCGGCGTTCATCCTCATCGGCAGCAGAGTGAGCGACCTCGTCGGCCGGCGGCGCGGCTACGTGCTCGGGCTGCTCGGCTACGGCGTCGGGGCCGTCGCGATGACGCTCGCGCAGAGCCTCGTCGCCGTCGTCGTGCTCTGGTCCGTCGTCGGCGGCCTCGGCGCGGCGCTCCTCCTGCCGTCGATGCAGGCCCTCGTCCACGGCAGCTTCGAGGGCACGGCGCGCACGAAGGTGTACGCGCTCGTCGGGGCCTCCGCGTCCGTCGCCGCGGCCGTGGGCCCGCTGCTCGGCGGGTTCATCACCACCTACCTCTCCTGGCGCGTCGCGTTCGGCCTCGAGGCCGCGGTGATCGCCGTCGTGCTCGCGGGCGTCCGGCTCGTGCGCGACGTCCCGTTCACGGGCGACCGGTCCGTCGACGTCGTCGGGGCGGTGCTGTCCGTGCTCGGCATGGGCGGCGTCGTGCTCGGGGTCCTCGTGTGGCAGGAAGGCGGCGAGGCCGTGGGCGTGACGATCGCGGTCGGCGTCGTCGCGCTCGTCGGGCTCGCGCGCTGGGTCGTCGTGCGCGAGCGCCGGGGCGCCGCGCGGCTCCTCGAGCCGGACCTGTTCCGCTCGCCCGCGTTCCGCGTCGGGGTCTCCCAGCAGACGCTCCAGCAGGTCGCACTCGGCGGCGCCATGATCGCCCTGCCCGTCTACCTGCAGATGGCGCTCGGCTACGACGCCATGCTCGCCGGCCTGTCGCTCGCACCGCTGTCGCTCAGCATGTTCGCCGCCGCGGTCGTCGCGGGGCGCCGGGCGGGCCGGCGACGGCCCGCGACGCTCGTCCTCGCCGGCTTCGCGCTCCTCGTCGTCGGGGTGCTGCTGCTCCTGCCCGTGGTCCCGCGCGCGACGTCCGGCTGGTACCTCGCCGCGCCCCTCGTCGTCGCGGGCTGCGGCCTCGGCCTGCTCGTCAGCCAGCTCAACGCCTTCACGCTCTCGCCCGTCGCCGAGGAGCGCGTCGGGGAGGCCGCCGGCGTGAACTCCGCGGCCGGGTCGTTCGGGCTGTCGTTCGGCCTGGCGCTCGCGGGCGCCGTCATGCTCGCCTCGCTCGCGGCGGGCTTCACGGCCGACGCGCAGGACAGCGCCGTGCTGCCGCCAGAGGACAAGGCCCGCGTGAGCGAGGTCCTCGAGGACGACGCCGAGGTGATGAGCGACGCCCAGCTCGGCGCGCTGCTGGCCGACGAGCCGCCCGAGGTGCGCGCGGAGATCCTGCGGATCAACGACGACGTGCGCGCCCGGGCGCTCCAGGTCGCGCTGCTCGTGCCGCTCGTCGCCGGGCTGCTCGGCGTCGGGCAGGCGTTCCGGATGCGCCGTCTCCCGGACCCGCCGCAGGGCGCCGGCGCGCCCCCGCTCGGCTGACCCGGCCCGCCCGCTACGGGAGGAGGCCGAGCTCGCGCCCGCGCCGCACGGCGTCGCGCCGCGTCCCGACGCCGAGCTTGCGGTAGACCGACTTGAGGTGCGCCTTGACCGTGTTGACGGACACGAAGAGGTCCGCGGCGATCTCGACGTTGCTCTCCATGGTCGGGAGGGCACCCAGGACGGCGAGCTCGCGCTCGGTGAGCGGCTCGACGAGCGGTACGGGCTCGGGCGCGGGTCGGGAGCCGTCGAGGCGGGTCTGCAGCGCGAGCGCGAGCGCGTCGCCTCGCGCGGCGACCGCCCGCGCGAGGACCGGGCGCAGCTCCGGCACGGGGAGCGTGAGGAACGGGCGCGCGAGCCGTTCCGCGACGGCGAGGTCGAGCGCGCGCGCCAGCAGCACGCCGGCGCGCCGGGCACCGCTCCGCGCGAGGGCGGACGCCTCGACGAGCGCCGCCTCGACGCGCACGAGATCGCCGGTGTCGCCGGCCTCCGCGAGCCCCGACACGGCGTGCAGCGCTGCCCCGGTGCGCCCGGCCGCGAGCAGCTCCCGGGCGTGACCCACCGCGGCGGCCGCGGGCGACCCGAGGAGGTCCCGGTCCACGCGCAGGGGTGAGAGGGGGAGCGCGTCGTCGAGCAGCCGCACCTCGGTGGCGGCGCGGAGCCGGAGATCGGCGAGCAGGGGAGGCGTCCCGACCGGCTCCAGCGCGCGGTCCGCGGCCGCGAGCGCCTGGCTCGCGGTGCCGCGGTGGCCCTTCGCCGCGGCGACCAGCGCCTGCAGGAGGCGCACGGCGGCCTCGGAGGCGGGCTCGCGTCCGCCGGCGTCGGCGGCCAGCGCGCGGGCGAGCTGTCCGTCGAGGCCCTCGTCCTCCGCCCGCAGGTACCGCACCCAGGCGAGGGCTGCGTAGGCGGGGCGCGCGTGGGCGTGCGTGTCCCAGCCCCGGGCCTCGGCGAGCGCGACGACGTCCTGGGCCGATGCGGCGCCCTCGCCGAGGTGGCCCTCGGCGACCGAGCGCAGGGCCGCGACCGCCTGCGCACCGAGGCCGATGAGCGCGGGGCCGGTCGCCGCCGTCCCCGCGCCGATGCCGCGGGCCCGGGGCGGACCGGACGAGGCGTGCGCGGCCTCGGCGGTCGTGGCGCCGCACCAGGCGAGCCCCGCCGCGCGGTGCGCCGCGGCGACCGCGCGGTACACCCCGAGCGCGGGGAACGGGTACGCGGCCCTGTCCGCCGACGCGAGAGCCGCGGCGGCTGCGGTCGCCAGCCTGCGCACGTCGCCCGTCGCGCGCGCGACCGACGCGTCGAGCAGCTCAAGGAGCACGGCGTCGGCGGTCCGTCGGTCGCCCCCGCCGAGGAGCGCCCGCGCCTGCGCGACGTGACGGCGCGCGGCGTCGTACCGCTCGTCGACGACGGCGAGCGAGCCGGCGCACAGGTGCAGCCGGGCGTCGGGCTCGAGGCTCTCGTACGGCACCGTCGCGAGCACGACGGCGATCGCCTCCCGATGCGGTCCGGCGAGCCGCGCCGCGGCACCCTCGACGAAGACGTCGGCGAGGAGGGGCCAGTCGCGCGCGGCGGCGGCGTGGTCGAGCGCCCGCAGGGGATCGTCGTTGGCCGCGAACCACCGGGCCGCCGTGCGGTGCGCCTCGCGCAGCGCCGCCGGGTCCTCCTCGGCGAGCTCGGCCTCCAGCATCTGGCGCAGGAGCGGGTGGTACCGGTACCAGACGCGGTCCTCGCCCGAGCTGGTCACGAACCCGTCGGCGGCGGCGAGGGACGGCAGCAGGTGCGTCGCGCGCGCGCCGGCGTCCAGCTCCGCGGCGAGCTCGGCGCACAGGGCCGGGACGACGCTCGTGCGCAGCAGGAACCGGCGCACGGCCGGCGTCTGCCGGTCGAGCACCTCGGCGAGCAGGAACTCCGCGGCGGAGCGGTCGGCGCGGACGCGCTCGAGGGGGTCGGCGGCCTCGAGCCGGAGCCGTACCCCGACCGCCCAGCCGCCGGTCTCGTCGAGCAGCCGGCCGAGCTCCGCGCCGTGCAGCGCGCGGCCGTGCGACGTGGCGAGGGACTCCGCCGCGGCGGCGTCGAACGCGAGCTCGGCGGCGCCCACCTCGGCGACCTCGCCCTGCCCGCGGAGCCGCTGGAGGCCGAGCAGGGGGTCGGACCGGGTGAGCACGACGAGGTGCAGCGGCAGCGGGTAGCGCAGGAGGTCGTCGATCGTCGCGGCGACCTCCGCGCCCACGTGGTGGAAGTCGTCGAGCACGAGGACGACCGGTTCGGGGAGGGTCTCGAGCGCCGCGAGGACGCGGCGCAGCACGCCGGGCTGGAGGCGGCCGGAGACGGCGAGCGTCTGGAGGGGGTGGCCGGCGGGGACCGCGCCGGCGTCCCGGAGCGCCATGACGACGTCGGCCCAGAAGGCGGCCGGGCGGTCGTCGGACGGCTCGAGCGTCAGCCACGCGGTCCGCGGGCTCGTCGTGGACCGCGCCCACCGGGCGACCACCGTGGTCTTGCCCCAGCCAGGGCCCGCGGACACGAGGGTGAGCCGACGCGCGAGCGCCTCGGCGAGCCGTGCCTCCACCGCAGGACGGGCGACCGTCGGGCCGCGCAGCCGGGGGACCGCCGTCCGGGCGTGGACGGACCCCGGGGCGCCCGGCGCGCGGACGAGCACCTCCGGCTCGGCACGCTCCTCGACCGAGGCCATACCGGTAGGCTACGCGCGCGGTGGGGGTCGTGCGAGGGACGCGCGGAGCCCTGCCCGCCTACGCGAGCGCCTTCGCCTTGAGCCGCACGAACTCGGTGTGGTCGATCGTCCCGGCGTCGTACAGCGCCTTGGCCTCCGCGATCTCGGACGAGGGGGCCCGGCCGGTGCCCGCGGTCGCGCGCACGTAGTCGTCCATGATCTCCCGCCGCCGGCGCTCCTCCACGGCGTGGCGCTCGGCCATCCCGCGGCCCCGGGCGATCACGTAGACGAGAGCCGACAGGTAGGGCACGAGCACGAGGGCGACGACCCACAGGGCCTTCCACCAGCCGCTCAGCTCCTTGTCGCGGAACAGGTCCGCCACGATCTGGAACAGCACGACGAGGTAGGCGATGAGGAAGAACCACCACACCATGAGCCAGAACCAGTCCCAGAACCCGTCCATCGGGCCCTCCTCACGTCGGGTCACGGTCGTCCGTGACGCTCTCCACGGTCGACGCCGCGTCCCGTCGGCTCCACACCCCTCGCGGGTAGTCGTCGGCCGCGGCCGGTCCGCGCCCGGCGCGCTACCCGCGCCGGGTGATCTGCCCGCGGGTCCCCGCCCGCATGCTGGGGCGAGGCGCGGGACGCGGTGGCTCGCCGCCGGAAGGAGGAGGCCGTGACGGGCACAGCGGTCGAGCTGGTGGTCCTCGGGGCCGTCGACGGGATCGACGTCGACCTCGCCGAGATGGGTGTCCACCGCACGGTCGAGTGCACGCTGCTCGAGACGACGGTCCGCGACCAGTCGGCGCTGTACGGGCTGATCCAGCGGCTCTCCGCGCTCGGCCTCGACCTCCTCGAGCTGCGGACCGCGCGCACCGGCGGCCCGCCCGACGTCGCGATCCTCGTCCGGGGTCCCGTCGGTTCCCTCGCCCGTGAGGTGGTCGTCGGCGACGGGCGCGCCGTCACCGGGACGCTCTCCTCGGGGCAGGTGGAGGGTGCCGACCTGACGCGGCTCATCACCACCGCGTGGGAGCGCTCGTTCCCGGCGGCGCCGACGTCGCCGGGCGACGAGCGCCCGGTGGACCCCGAAGGCGGTCGTGAGCGATGAGCGCACCGCAGGAACCGATGAGCACACCGCAGGAGGCGACGACGGGGAGACCGGGCGGGGACGCCGGCCACCACCACAGCGCGCTGCACCACGCGCCGAGCGAGACCGTCCGGCGGCGGTCCGCCTACCTGTACGGCCTCGTCATCACCGGCTCCGTCCTCGCGGCCGCGCCCACCGATCTCGGGCTCGTGCGGGTCGCGGCGCTCCTCGGCGGGACGCTCGTCGTCTACTGGTGCGCCGAGACCTACGCGCACCTCATCGCCGCGCGGACGCTCGCCGGCCGGGCGCTGAGCCCGGTGGAACGTCGCGAGGTGGCCGCGGGCGGCCTGCCGCTCGTCGCGGCGTGCGCGGTGCCCGTCCTCGTCCTGCTCGCGGAGGCCCTGCTGCAGGTGGAGCCGTCGCTCGCCGTCGACGTCGCGCTGACCGTCAACGTGGCCCTCCTCGTGGTCGTCGGCTGGCGCATGAGCTCGGCGGGCGGGCTGACGGGCGCCCGACGCGTCCTGACGACCGCGGGCGCCGGGCTGCTGGGCGTCGCGATGATCGCGCTCAAGCTGTCCCTCCACCACTGACCGGCCCGCCGACGACGCGAGGACGACATGGACGACTACCCGCTCATCGCGGACCACGGGCTCATCGGCGACCTCCAGACGGCCGCGCTGGTCAGCACGGACGGCTCGATCGACTGGTTCTGCTCGCCCCGGTTCGACTCGCCGAGCATCTTCGGCTCCCTCCTCGACCGCCGCGGCGGCGGCCACCTGACGATCCGGCCGTCGCAGGCCGCGTTCAGCGCCAAGCAGCTCTACCTCCCCGACTCGGCGGTCCTCGTCACGCGGTTCCTCACGGAGGTGGGCGTGGGGGAGGTGGTCGACTTCATGCCGGTCACCGGCGCCGTCGCCACCACGCGGCACCGCATCGTGCGCCTGGTCCG
Organism: Cellulosimicrobium sp. NPDC057127; assembly: GCF_042670945.1. Classification (NCBI taxonomy): domain Bacteria; kingdom Bacillati; phylum Actinomycetota; class Actinomycetes; order Micrococcales; family Promicromonosporaceae; genus Cellulosimicrobium; species Cellulosimicrobium sp. NPDC057127. Next base: position 158,385 of record NZ_JBHUUP010000010.1, on the reverse strand, counting down.
GTGCGTCCGCGGCCGGATGGACTTCGACCTCGACGTCTCGCCGCGCTTCGACTACGGGCGCCGTCCGCACGAGCTCACCGTGACCGAGAACGGCGCGGTGTTCCGGAGCGGGAGCTCGTCCCTGACGCTGCACGTCGTGCGCGAGCCCGACGACGTCCGGCTCGCCACCCCGCGCGCCGCCCCCGGCGACAGCGTCCACGCGTCCTTCCCGCTCGAGGCGGGGCAGGTGCGCGGGATGGTCGTCGAGACGGACGCCGACGGCCCGCCCCGCGCGGTGCGCGTGGCGGAGGTGGAGCGGCTCATGGACGAGACCGAGCGGTACTGGCGGTCCTGGGTCGCCCGGTCCACCTACACGGGACGCTGGCGCGAGATGCTCGACCGGTCGGCGATCACGCTCAAGCTCCTCACCTACGCGCCGACCGGTGGTCTGGTGGCCGCGCCCACGGCCGCGCTGCCGGAGCAGGTCGGCGGCGAGCGGAACTGGGACTACCGGTTCACCTGGATCCGGGACGCCTCGTTCTCCGTCTACGCCCTCCTGCGCATGGGGTTCACCGACGAGGCGGTGGCGTTCGCCGGGTGGCTGCGCGACCGCGTCGAGGAGAAGGCCGGCGGTGCCGGCGGCCCGCTGCGGATCATGTACCGGATCGACGGGACGAGCGACCTCGCCGAGGAGACGCTTGGGCACTGGGAGGGCTACCGGGGGTCGCGGCCGGTCCGCGTCGGCAACGGCGCGGCGGACCAGCTCCAGCTCGACATCTACGGCGAGGCGATGGACAGCCTCTGGCTCGCGGAGCGCAGCGGCCTGACGATCGGCCACCGCGGCTGGGTCGCCGTCCGCGACATGCTCGACTGGCTGCTCGAGAACTGGGACCGTCCGGAGGAGGGCATCTGGGAGACGCGCGGCGGGCGCAAGGACTTCACGTACGGCCGCGTCATGACGTGGTGCGCGTTCGACCGCGCCGTCCGGCTCGCGACGGCGCTGGGCCGGCCGGGGCCGGTCGACCGCTGGGTGCGCGCGCGGGACGCGGCGTACGAGCAGGTGATGAGCCGGGGCTGGCGGCCGGAGCGCGGCGCGTTCGTGCAGGAGTACGGCAGCGACGTGCTCGACTCCTCGCTCCTGCGCATGCCGACGGTCGGGTTCATCGCGCCCCAGGACCCGATGTGGCTCTCGACCCTGCGCGCGATGGACGCCGAGCTCGTGTCCGACAGCCTCGTCTACCGCTACGACCCGGCCGCGTCGCCGGACGGGCTGCTGGGCACGGAGGGGACCTTCTCGCTGTGCACGTTCATGTACGTCGACGCCCTGGGGAAGGCCGGCCGGCTCGACGACGCGCGCCTGACGTTCGAGAAGATGCTCACCTACGCGAACCACCTCGGGCTGTACTCCGAGGAGATCGCCCTCACGGGGGAGCAGATCGGCAACTTCCCGCAGGCGTTCACCCACCTCGCCCTCGTCGACGCGGCCATCACGCTCGACGAGCGGCTGGACCGGTCGGAGCGCTACCGGCGGACGCCGGCGTAGCGCTGCAGGAACAGGGCCGTCGCCGTGGCCAGCCGCTCGATCTCCCTGGGGTCGACGCTCTCGTTCGGGGCGTGGATGAGAGCGAGCGGCTCCTCCACGCCCATGAGGATCAGCTCGGCGTCCGGGTAGGTCTCGGCGAACACCGTGCACAGGGGGATCGACCCGCCCTGACCGAGCCGGACGACGTCGCGCCCGTACGCCTCCTTCATCGCCGCGGCCACGGCCGCGTGCGCCGGGCCGTCGGTGCCGGCGCGGAACGGCGCGCCCTTCGACTCGGTCCGGACGGCGACCTCCACGCCCCACGGCGCGGCCCTGCGGAGGTGGTCCGTCAGCGCGGTCTCCGCCTCGTCCGGGTGGGTCCCCGGCGGGATGCGGAGGTTCAGCCGGGCGCTCGCCCGGGGGACGATCGCGGCCGACGACCCGACGACCGGGGGGCAGTCGACGCCGAGGACGGTGAGCGCCGGCCGCGCCCAGAGCATGTCCGACACGGTGCCCGAGCCGAGGAGGGACTCCTCCGGGGTCACGCCCGCGTCGCGGCGGAACGCCTCGGGGTCGTACGGCGCACCCGTCCAGGTCTGGGAGCGGTCCAGGCCCACCACGGTGGTGTCGCCCTTGTCGTCACGGAGCGACGCGAGGACGGACACGAGCGCTGCGAGCGCGTCCGGGGCCGGCCCGCCGAACATGCCGGAGTGCAGCTCGGACGGCAGCGCCACGACGTCGACGACGACGTTGACCATCCCGCGCAGGCTCACGGTCACGGCCGGCTCGCCGACCGCGGCGTTGCCGGTGTCGCAGACGAGGATCGCGTCGGCGCGCAGCAGGTCCGCGTGCCCCGGCACGAACTGCTCGAGACCGCCCGTCCCCTGCTCCTCCGAGCCCTCGACGACGAGCCGGAGGTTCACCGGGACGTCGTCCCCGAGCGCCCGCAGCGCGGTGAGCAGCATGACGACGTTGCCCTTGCAGTCGGCCGCCCCGCGCCCGTACCACCGCCCGTCCACCTCGGTGAGCTCGAACGGCGGAGTGCGCCACGCCGCGTCGTCCAGCGGCGGCTGGACGTCGTAGTGCGCGTAGAGCAGGACGGTCGGGGCACCGGGGACCGCGGCCGGCCGCGACCCGACCACCGCGCGGCTGCCGTCGGGGGTCTCGTGGAGCGCGACGTCCTCGAAGCCCAGCCCGGCGAAGGCGTCGAGGACCCAGCGGGCGGCACGGGCGCACTCCTCGGGCGGGAACTGGCGCGGGTCCGCCACGGACCGGATGCCGACCAGCTCGGCGAGCTCCGACCGGGCCTGCGGCATCAGGGCCCGTACCCGTGCGCGGACGTCCTCGGCCGTCATCCCTGCACCACGTCCCTCAGGTCGAGGCCGGACACCGCGTCCTGCAGGTCCTGCAGCTCCTCCGGGCAGTAGATCTCGACGATCAGCAGCTCGCCCCGGACGGCTCGGCCGTCCGCGAGCACGGGCCGCGACCCCGGACCCGTGGCGCCGTTCGTCAGCTGGGCGAGCAGGTTCGCCTTGCGCAGGGCGTTGCCCGGGTCCTCGCACGCCGCCCCGCCGTCCTCGCCGAGGACCCGCACGACCTGCTCCTGCGACGGCGGCCGGACGCCCGCGTCCTCGAGCGCGGCGATGAGCTGGTCGGCCTTGTCCTGCGCCTGCGCGGTCGACCGGGCCGCCTGGAAGGTGAGCAGGGCGACCACGGTGAGGACGACGAGCAGGCCGAGCGCCACCCCGTAGACGACCCGGCGCTTGGGGTCCGGACGCTCCGTCCCGTGCTCCGTCATGACGACGTCACCTCCCCGGCCGGGGTCTCCGGCTGCTTCCACGACGGCTTGCGGAGCTTGTAGAAGAGGAACGGCACGAGCAGCCCCAGCCCCAGCGCCCCGCCGCCGACGACCAGCAGGTAGACGAGCGGGTTGCTCCCGCCGAACTGCGAGGGCGGGACGAAGCCCACGAGCAAGGCGGCGAGCGAGGCGGCGAACCCGACGCCGCACAGCCCGACGAGCATCGGCGCCCGGTAGCCCCGGGGGTGGTCCGGGTGGCTGCGGCGGAGCCGCACGGCGGCCACGAACATCAGCAGGTACATGATGAGGTACACCTGCGTGGTGATCACGGAGAAGATCCAGTACGCGCTCGAGACGTTCGGGATGAGCGCGTAGCCCAGGGCGATGACGGTCGTCACGACCCCCTGCGTCACGAGGATGTTCTGCTGCACGCCGTGCTTGTTGAGCCGCTGCAGGAACGGCGGGAGGTAGCCCTCCTGCCGGGAGATGAGCAGCAGGCCCTTGGACGGTCCCGCGAGCCACGTGAGCATGCCGCCGAGCGAGGCCGCGACGAGCATGACGCCGAAGACGGGCGTCAGCCACTGCGTGCCGAACTGGGCGAACACGGCGTCGAAGGCCTGCATCACGCCGGCGGTCAAGGAGAGGTGCTCGGCGGGGACGACCCAGCTGATCGCGAGCGCCGGCAGGATGAAGATGAGGAGCACCAGTCCCATCGCCAGGAACATCGACCTCGGGAACTCCTTGGCGGGGTCGCGCAGGGAGCCGACGTGGACGGCGTTCATCTCCATGCCGGAGTAGGACAGGAAGTTGTTGACGATGAGGACGAGGCTCGCCAGGCCCGCCCACGCGGGCAGGATGTGCGAGGAGTCCATCGGGGCGGCCGAGGGGTTGCCCTGGCCGAGGAACACGGCGCCGAGCACGACGAGCACGGTGCCGGGGATCAGCGTCCCGATGACGAGCCCCGCGCTCGCGAGGCCGGCGACGCCCGAGGTGCCCCGTGAGGAGACCCAGACGCCGGTCCAGTAGACGACGACGATGACGAGCGCCGTCCACACCCCGCTCGACGCGAGCGCCGGGTTGATCACGTACGCCAGCGTGCTCGCGACGAACCCGAGGAGGCTCGGGTAGTAGAAGATCGTCATGGCGAACTGGCACCAGATCGCGAGGAACCCCATGGGGTTGGAGATGCCGAGGGACACCCACTTGTAGACCCCGCCCTCCCAGCCCGAGGCGAGCTCGGCGGAGACGAGCGAGGTGGGGAGCAGGAACACGATCGCCGGCACGATGTAGAGGAAGACGCACGCCAGGCCGTAGACCGCCATCGTCGGGGCCGCGCGCAGGCTCGCGACCGAGCTCGTCGTCATCAGCGCGAGAGCGATCCACGAGATCCAGACCGTCGTGGTCGGCCTCGCCCGGGCCACGGCCTGGGGGATCGACCTGTCGGCCGGCAGGTCCATGGTGCTCATGGGGCCGCTCCTCCCGCTCGGGGACCGCCTCGTCCGCCCGGAGCAGCAGGTGCCGCGCCGCGGGCCCGCGGTTCGGCCCCATGGTCGCGAGACGCGCTCGGGGCCCGCCTCACCTGCGGCGGGTGATCCCACCGCTCATTACCCGAGGTAATGAGTTAGGGTAATGATCATGCCCGTTGCGGATCCCACTGTGCCTGATCGTGACCAGTGCCGGCCCGCGACGCTCGGCGGCGAGCTGCGCGTCGCGCTCACCCGGATCTCGCGCCGCCTGCGCGCCCAGCGCGGCGAGGCCGACCTGCCCGAGGGGCAGTTCGGCGTCCTCACCGTGCTCCACAAGGAGGGCGCCATGTCGCCCGGCGAGCTCGCCGCGCACGAGCGCGTCCGGCCGCCGTCCATGACGCGCGCCGTCAACCGGCTCGTCGAGCTCGGCCTCGTCGAGAAGGTCGAGCACGAGACCGACCGCCGTCAGGTCGTCGTCCGGCTCACCGCCGCGGGCGTGGACGAGGTGACCGAGACGCGCCGCCGCCGCGACGCGTGGCTCACCCAGCAGCTGACCAGCCTGACCCCCGACGAGAGAGAGACCTTGGCCCGCGCCAGCGAGCTGTTGATCAGGATCGCCGCCCGATGAGCGCGACGTTCTCCTCCCTCCGCTACTTCAACTACCGCGTCTGGTTCGGCGCCGCCCTCGTCGCCAACATCGGCACGTGGATGCAGCGCGTCGCCCAGGACTGGCTCGTCCTCACCGACCTCACGGAGGACTCCGGCGTCGCCGTCGGCATCGTCACCGCGCTGCAGTTCGCGCCCGTCCTCGCGCTGTCCGCCTGGGCGGGCCTGCTCGCCGACCGGCTCCCGCGCCGCCGCCTTCTCATGGCCACTCAGGGCGCGATGGGCCTCCTCGCGCTCGGCCTCGGCGCGCTCGTGCTCTCCGGGCACGTGCAGCTGTGGCACGTCTACCTGTTCGCCGGGCTCCTCGGCGTCGTCACGGCGTTCGACAACCCCGTGCGGCAGACCTTCGTCGCCGAGATGGTGCCCTCCGAGCGGCTCTCCAACGCCGTCGGGCTCAACAGCGCGTCGTTCAACGCGGCCCGCCTCGTCGGCCCCGGAGCCGCCGGCCTGCTCATCGCCGTCGTCGGCACCGGCTGGATCTTCGTCATCAACGGCGTCACGTTCGCCGCCACCATCGCCGCGCTCGGCCTCATGCGCGCCCGCGAGCTCCACGCCATGCCCAGCGCGCCACGCAGCAAGGGACAGATCCGCGAGGGCATCCGGTACGTGCGCAAGCGCACGGACATCGTCGTCATCATGGTCGTCGTCGGCGTCGTGTCGACCTTCGGCCTCAACTTCCAGCTGACCTCCGCGATGATGGCGCGCGTCGAGTACGGCAAGGGCCCGGAGGAGTACGGCATCCTCGGGTCCGTCCTCGCCATCGGGTCGCTCACCGGTGCCCTGCTCGCCGCACGCCGCGAGCGCCCCCGCGTCCGCCTCGTCATCGGGTCCGCGTTCGCCTTCGCCGTCACCACCGGCGTCATGGCGCTCATGCCGACCTACGAGAGCTTCGCCGTCGCGTGCATCCCCGTGGGGCTCGCGTCCCTGACGATGATGACCGCCGCGAACTCCACCATCCAGATGTCCGTCGACCCCGTGATGCGCGGGCGCGTCATGTCCCTCTACATGATCGTCTTCCTCGGCGCGACGCCCGTCGGCTCACCCCTCGTGGGCTGGGTCGCCGAGGTCCTCGGGCCGCGCTGGGCGATCGGGATCGGCTCCCTCAGCGCCGGGCTCGTCGCCGTGGGTGCCGCGCTGTGGGCGGTGCGGCGCTGGAACCTGCAGGTGCGCTACCGCGTCCTCTAGCGGCCCCACCTGCTCGTGCGCTACCTCGACGCCGGGACGTCGGCCGAGGACGAGGCGCGCGCCGAGACCCGACGCCGACTCCGCTCCGACGACGCGGAGGACGCCGCGCGCGCGGCCTGAGCCGTCGATTCTGCGGGCGGGTTCGGGAGGCGGTCGGGGACGCTCGCGCCGGGTCTACCATCCGCGCCGCTCGTCCCTCGCGCCGCTCCCGCCAGACCCGCCACGACCCGGCGCAAGCGCCCCCGACCGCCCACGTCACCTCACCCGCGCAGGCGTCCAGCAGGCCGGCTGACGTCACCGTGCGAGCGCAGCGCAGCGAGCCGGGCGACGCGACGGCCGTGCGGGCAGGGCCATGCCGGTAAGCACGACGGTCGAGCGGGTTCGGCCGCGGTGGTGACGTGGCGGACGAGCGGGTGGGACGCGACGTCGGATGCGAAGGGCGTCAGAGCCGCGCGCGGTCGCTGACAGCCGACCGCGGGAGGTGACGGCGCGGCAGCCCGAGCACCGACGGCGCCCCGCGCGCGGACCCCGCCCCCCGGAGCGTGCGGACTCAGGCCAGGCGCTCGACCACGTGGTCGACACAGGCGGTGAGGGCGCGGACGTCGTCGGGCTCGATCGCCGGGAACATCGCGACGCGGAGCTGGTTGCGGCCGAGCTTGCGGTAGGGGAAGACGTCGCGGATGCCGTTCGCGCGCAGGGCAGCGATGACCTGGGTGGCGTCGACGGTCGCGTCGAGGTCGACGGTGCCGACGACGGTCGAGCGCTCGGCCGGGTCGGCGACGAACGGCGTGGCCCACTCGCGCGACTCGGCCCAGGCGTACAGGTGGGCGGCGGACTCCGCCGAGCGGGCCGACGCCCACGGCAGGCCGCCCTGCTCGAGGAGCCACTCGACCTGCTCGGCGAGCATGACGAGCGTCGCGATGGCGGGGGTGTTGAGGGTCTGGTCCTGCCGCGAGTTCGCGGCGGCGGTGCGCAGCGACAGCGACTCCGGCACCCAGCGCGTGCCGCTCGACCCGACCTCGTCGGCGCGGGCGAGCGCGTCGGGCGAGCACAGCGCGAGCCACAGGCCCCCGTCCGACCCGAACACCTTCTGCGGGGCGAAGTAGTAGACGTCGGTCTCCGCGACGTCGACCGGCAGTGCGCCCGCGCCCGAGGTGGCGTCGACGAGCGTGAGGGCGCCGCGGTCGCGGGACCCGGGGACGCGTCGGACGGGGGCCATGGCGCCGGTCGAGGTCTCGTTGTGCGGCCAGGCGTGGACGTCGACGTCGTCCGCGGGCTCCGGGTGCGCGACCGCGCCGGGCGCGGCGGTGATCACCTGCGAGTCCTCGAGGAACGGCGCGGCCGTCGTCGCGGCGGCGAACTTCGCGCCGAACTCGCCGAACGCGGCGTGCTGGGCCTTGCGCCGCACGAGGCACGCGGTCGCGACGTCCCAGAACGCGGTCGAGCCGCCGTTGCCCAGCACCACCTCGTAGCCGTCGGGCAGGTCGAACAGGGCCGCAAGGCCCTCCCGCGTGCGGCGCACGAGCGAGCGCACGGGCGCCTGCCGGTGCGACGTGCCGAGGAGCGAGGTGCCGGCCTCGGCGAGGGCGCGTACCTGGGCGGCACGCACCTTGCTCGGGCCCGAGCCGAACCGGCCGTCGGACGGCAGGAGGTCGGACGGGATCGTCACCAGGGTCGGGTTCACGGGCTCGCTCACGCCGTCACCCTACGCGCGCGCGCCGCGCGCGAGGCGCGGCGTCCGCCGCCTGGTCGGGCCGCGTGCGGCGCGCCGGGACCGTCGGCTCGGGCACGGCTTCTCCCGGAACGCGTCAGGAGCGCCCCATAGACTGGTCGTGGCGCACCGGTGCGCCGGTGCGGGCAGGCCGTGGGCGGCCCCGGGCCCACGAACGACAGGAGCGTGGCGTGACCGACCTGATCGACACCACCGAGATGTACCTGAAGACGATCTACGAGCTCGTCGAGGAGGGGATCGTCCCGTTGCGCGCCCGCATCGCCGAGCGGCTCGGGCACTCGGGCCCAACCGTGTCGCAGACGGTCGCCCGGATGGAGCGCGACGGGCTCGTCGTGGTCGCGGGGGACCGGCACCTCGAGCTCACGCCCGCGGGGCACGACAAGGCGATGCGGGTCATGCGCAAGCATCGACTTGCCGAACGTCTCCTCACGGACGTGATCCGCCTCGACTGGGAGCACGTCCACAACGAGGCGTGCCGGTGGGAGCACGTGATGAGCGAGCTGGTCGAGGAGCGGCTCGTCGGCCTGCTCGACCACCCGCACCACGACCCGTACGGCAACCCCATCCCCGGTCTCGCCGAGCTGGGGGAGCCCGGCGGTGCCGCCGGCTTCCTGGACGGGGTCGTCTCGCTGCCCGTGCACCTCGCCGGCGCCGCGCCGGGCGACGAGGTCGAGGTGGTCCTGCGCCGCATCGGGGAGCCGGTGCAGGTGGACGACGAGCTCCTCGCACGGTTCGCCGCGGCGGGGCTCCTGCCCGGGCGCACCCTCCTCGTGCGCCGTGGCGAGCGCGGGATCGCCGTGCGCGAGCCCGGGTCCGCGGCTCGGGACGGGGGTCAGGACGAAGGCCCGGACGAGGCCGGGCTCGACCTGCCGGACGACGTCGCGCGTCATCTCTTCGTCGCCCGCCGTTAGCCGGGCCGCCGGGCGAAAAGCGGCTCTGACCAGGCGCGATGCCGTTCGCGGCGCGCGACCGTGATGGGAACGTGACTTTTGCCGAGGGCTCATGTACGGTCAGTGCTGCTCCACCGGAACATCCGTCCGGCGAAGCCCTCGAGCGGAACGCCTAACCCTGTCGCCGCAAGAGGTTCACGACGACCCGACGACAGGGGCGGGGGACCCACTTCCGGGCGCTGGAGACAGCGTCCTCGGGGTGAAGCCCCGCGGATCTCGATCCGCAGGGCCGGGTGTTTCTCCCACCCGAACCCGACAGCTGACTTCGTAGGCGTCCAGGAGAGGCAACAGTGACCGTGAGCTCGACTCGCGCCCGCCACCGTGCGGCGCGGCGTCCCGTGACGCCACTCAGCACCATCGCCCAGGCCGCATCCGAGCAGATGTCGACCGTCGGTCGTCGGACCGCCGTCGTCGCCGCGTCCTCCGGCCTCGTCGTCTCGATGATCGGTGCGGCCGCCCCGGCCAGCGCCGCCCCCGTCGACAACGAGAACAACAAGCTCAACTCCGTCGACCTCAGCGCCGTGACCGCGCAGGCGCGCCAGGCGCTCGAGGCCGCACCGGCCGTGACGGTCGCCGCGGACGCCGCCTTCACGATCGAGGCCGCCCCCGTGACGGTCACCCCGGCGCCCGAGCCGGAGCCCGAGCCGGAGCCGGAGCCCGTCGTCGAGCGGGCCGAGAGCACCAGCCGCACGCAGGAGCGCCAGTCGGTCGAGCAGGCCGAGGCGCCCGCGCAGGAGGAGGCGGCTGTCTCCGTCCCCGCCTCGGCGTACGGCAGCACGATCGTCTCGATCGCCGCGCGCTACGTGGGCGTCCCGTACGTCTACGGCGGCACCACGCCGGACGGCTTCGACTGCTCTGGCTTCACGAGTTACGTCTACGCCCAGGTCGGCATCAACCTGCCGCGCACCTCCGGTGCGCAGGGCTCGGTCGGCACGAAGGTCCCGCGCTCGCAGGCGCAGCCCGGTGACCTGATCTGGACCCCCGGCCACATCGCCATCTACGCCGGCGACAACATGCAGATCGACGCGCCGCGTCCGGGCAAGACCATCCAGTTCCGTCAGATCTGGCAGTCGAACCCGACGTTCATCCGCGTCGCCTGATTCTCGACCTCTCCCGTCGGCCGGCTCGACCTGACGGCGGCGGTCCACCGAACCCCGTCCACCGCGCGACCTTGTCGCGGGTGGGCGGGGTTCGTGGCATTCTTGACTTGTTCGTGACCTGCCCTGGGCGTTAGGGTCCAGGTCACCTCGGCAGGGTTGGCCGCCGGATGGGAACCCTGCCGTCGAGAGGAGAGTCATCGATGACCCGCACGGAAACGGTCCTTGTCGGCGTGGATGGATCGGCGCCGAGCCTTCACGCTCTCGACTGGGCGGCCGCCTACGCCCGGCGGGTCGGGTGGCCGCTGCACGTCGTGTGCACGTACTCGCTGCCGTCCTTCACGGCGGCGTCCCTGGACGGCGGGTACGCCGCGCTCGACGATTCGGCGATCCAGGAGGGTGCTCGCGCGGTCCTCGAGGAGGCGCGTGCGCGGGCCGAGGCGTCCGGCGTGCGGACGACGGCGACCGTCACCACCGGCGACGCCGCCGGGGTGCTCGTGGAGATGTCCCGTGAGCACGCGCTGGTCGTGGTCGGGACGCGCGGACGCGGCGGGTTCACCGAGCGGCTGCTCGGCACGGTCTCGTCCGCCCTGCCCGCGCACGCCCACTGCCCGACCGTGGTCGTGCCGTACCGCGGGGAGGGTGCCGGGGCCGGTGAGCTGCCGCCCGTCCGGCCGCTGCGACGCATCGTGGTCGGCGTCGACGGCTCACCGTCCGCGGAGATCGCCCTGCGGCACGCCATCCGGCAGGCGCAGGCGTGGGAGGCCGAGCTCGTCGCGGTCGCGGGCGTGCCCGTCGGGGCGGGAGCCGGTCTGCTCGCGTGGCTGCCCGCGTCCATCGACCACGAGCAGGTCCTCGCCGACATCACCGAAGGGCTCAACGTGATCATCGACCGGCACGAGGCGGAGAACCCCGGTCTGTCGATCAAGCGGATCGTGCTCGACGGGACGGGCGCCGAGCTCCTCACGGAGTTCTCGTCCGCGTCCGACCTCATCGTCGTCGGGTCGCGCGGACGCGGCGGGTTCCGCGGCCTCCTGCTCGGGTCGACGAGCCAGGCCGTGCTGCACCACTCGTCGTGCCCGGTGATGGTCGTGACCAAGAAGTGCGACGAGGAGGAGCCGGCGCAGGGCGACTGAAGCCCGCGCCGGCCCTCCCCGCGGTCAGCTGCGGTTGCGGTACAGGCGCATCGTGATGGGGGCGAGCACGGCCGTGAGCACCACGGACGCGACGAGGACCCACATGATGCCGGTGAGGTCCGGGTCGCCGCCCATGAGGCTGCGGACCGCCGTCACGAGGTGCGTGACCGGGTTGACGTCGACGAAGCGCTGCAGCACGACCGGCATCGTCGACGGGTCGACGAAGATGTTCGACGCGAACGTCAGCGGCATGAGCACGAGCATCGACGTGCCCATCACGGCGTTGGGCGAGCGCAGGACGAGCCCGAGCGCCGTGAAGACCCAGCTCAGCGCGAACGCGAACACGAGCAGCAGCACGATGCCGAGCGCCACGCCCACGACGCCGCCCGGCGGACGGAAGCCCAGCACCAGGCCGAGCGCGAGGGTCACGAGCGAGGCGATCGTGTAGCGCACGGTGTCGCCGAACAGGGCGCCGACGATGGGTGCGGGCCGCCACACGGGCAGCGAGCGGAAGCGGTCGAACACCCCCTTGGAGATGTCGGTGTTCATCGTGTAGCCGGTGTAGATCGTCGTGAAGAGCACCGCCTGCACGAGGATGCCGGGCAAGAGGAACTGCAGGTAGCTCTGCACGTCGCCGGCCAGCGCCCCGCCGAACAGGTACGTGAACATCAGCGTGAAGATGATCGGCGACACGGTGACGTCGAACAGCTGCTCGGGCACGTGCTTGATCTTCAGCAGGGCGCGCCAGGTGTAGGTGAGCGTCGCGGAGACCGGCGAGGGCCGGCTCGGGCGGGTCTCGAGCGCGACGGCCTCGCGCAGCGCGCTCGCCTCGGGCGCGCGCAGCTCGGCCGTGGTGGTGGGTTCGGTCGCCATCAGGCCACCTCCTCGATCGTCTCGTCGGCGTCGTCGACGGGCTGGCCGGTCAGGGCGAGGAAGACCTCGTCGAGGCTCGGCTGGCCGAGCGTGAACTCGGGGACGGTGATGCCCTCGTCCCCGAGGGCGGGGAGGATGCGTGCGACGGCCGGGCCGCCGTCGTCGGGCACGCGGGCGGAGAACGCGTACGGGTCGTTCGCCAGCGACACCTCGGTGCCCAGCAGCACGCCCACGACCTCCGCGGCGCGGGCACGCTGGGCGGAGTCGGCGAGCCGCAGCTGCACCGATCCCTCGCCGACGGACCGCTTGAGCTCGGTCGCGGTGCCCTCCGCGATGACCTTGCCGTGGTCGATGACCGCGATCTTGTCCGCGAGCTGGTCCGCCTCCTCGAGGTACTGCGTCGTCAGCAGCACGGTGGCGCCGTCGGCGACGAGCACGCGCACGATGTCCCAGACCTGGTTGCGGCTGCGCGGGTCGAGACCGGTGGTGGGCTCGTCGAGGAACAGCACGCGGGGGCTCATGACGAGGCTCGCCGCGAGGTCGATCCGCCGCCGCATGCCGCCGGAGTAGGTCTTGACCTGCCGGCCGCCCGCGTCGCCCAGGCCGAACGCCTCCAGCAGTTCCTGCGAGCGCCGCCGCGCCGTCCCGCCGAGGAACCCGTACAGGCGGGCGAGCATCACGAGGTTCTCGGTGCCGGTGAGGTCCTCGTCCACGGACGCGTACTGGCCCGTGAGCCCGACGACGGAGCGCACCTTGTCGGCGTCGTGCACCACGTCGTGGCCGAGCACGGTCGCGGTCCCCGCATCGGGCTGCAGCAGCGTCGCGAGCATGCGGACGGCCGTCGTCTTCCCCGCGCCGTTCGGTCCGAGCACCCCGAGGACCGTGCCCTCGGGGACGGCCAGGTCGACGCCGTCGACGGCCTTGGTGACGGACTTGCCGGACGTGAAGTGCTTGACGAGCCCGCGCGCCTCGATCGCCAGGCCGCTGCTCGACGATGAGCTCATGTCCCCTCCTCTGGTCGCGGAGCGCGGGTCGTCGCGCTCTCGGGTGGTCACACCCACGCTCCGACCGTGGCGGGGCCGCGAACTCATCGGGTGCTCGCACTCCATCGTGCTCCCCGGGGGTGACACGGGACCAGTGAGTTTCGTCAGCGCCCTCGAGGGGCGGGCGCTACCTCGCGGCGGCCTGCTCCGCCGCGGCGAGCAGCACGCACGTCGCGACGCCGTCCATCGCGACCCGGACGTCCTCGAGCGGGGGCAGGGACGGGGCGAGGCGCAGCACCTTGTCCTCGGGGTCCTTGCCGTACGGGTAGGCGGCGCCCGCGGGCGTCAGGACGATGCCGGCGGCCTTCGCGAGCTCGACGACGCGTGACGCCGTGCCGGACGGCACGACGAGGCTCACGAAGTAGCCACCGCGCGGGGTGTTCCATGTGGCGACGTCCCAGGGGCCGAGGCGTTCGGCGAGGGTGTCGGTGACGGCCTGGAACTTCGGGGCGAGGATGCGGCGGTGCTCGCGCATGTGGGCGCGGACGCCGTCGGCGTCGCCGAAGAAGAGGGCGTGGCGCAGCTGGTTGACCTTGTCCGGCCCGATGGACTGCGCGGACAGGTGCTTGCGGAACCACGCGACGTTCGCGGGGGAGGAGCCGAGGAACGCGACGCCGGCGCCGGCGAAGGTGATCTTCGACGTCGAGGCGAAGAGCACGACGCGGTCCGGGTGGCCGGCGTCTGCCGCCATGCGGATCGCGTCGGCGCTCGTCACCTCCTCCTCGGTGAGGTGGTGCAGCGCGTACGCGTTGTCCCACAGGATCCGGAAGTCCGGCGCGGCCGTCGGCATCGACACGAGGCGCCGGGCGACGTCCTCGCTGACGACGGAGCCGTCCGGGTTGGCGTACGTGGGCACGACCCACATGCCCTTGATGCTCGGGTCGTCGGCGACGAGCGCGGCGATCGCCTCGGCGTCCGGGCCGTCCGGGGTCATCGGGACGGACACCATCTCGATGCCCAGCTCCTCGCACACGGTGAAGTGGCGGTCGTAGCCGGGCACGGGGCAGATCCAGCGCACGCGCTCCTCGCGGCCCCACGGGCGCTCGGAGCCGGGGACGCCGAAGAGCGTCGCGTAGACGAGCGTGTCGTACATGAGGGTGAGGCTCGCGTTGCCGCCCGCGAGGAGCTGGTCGGCAGGCAGCCCCAGCAGCTCGGCGAAGATGCGACGCAGCTGCGGCAGGCCGTCGAGCCCGCCGTAGTTGCGCACGTCGGTGCCGGTGTCGTCGGTGTGCACGCCCTCGCCCGGGAGGGCGAGCAGCGCCTCGGACAGGTCGAGCTGCTCGGCCGACGGCTTGCCGCGCGTGAGGTCGAGACGCAGACCGAGGGACTGCAGCTCGGCGTAGGCGCGGCGCAGGTCGTCGAGGGACGCGGCGAGCTCGGTGCGCTCGCTCGTCCCGCTCGGCGCGGCGGCGGGGACGTGGGGCTCGGACGGCTGCGCGGTGGTCACCCCCAGGACTCTACCGAGCACCCGCCAGCCACGTCAGGGCGTCCTCGAGCGCGGACAGCCCGACGTCGAGGTCGTCGGCCGAGACGGTCAGCGGCGGGGCGAGCCGGATCGTCGACCCGTGGGTGTCCTTCGCGAGGACGCCGCGCGCGAGCAGCGCCTCGCACAGGTCGCGCCCGGTCCCGCGGTCCGGCGCCAGGTCGAGGCCTGCCCACAGCCCGACGCCGCGCGCCCTCTCGAGGAGCCCGCGCCCGACGAGGCCGGCGAGCCGGTCGTGGAACCGCTCGCCGAGCAGACGCGCACGGGCCTGCGGCTCGCCGGAGGCCAGCAGGTCCACGACGGCGAGCCCGACGGCGCACGCCAGCGGGTTGCCGCCGAACGTGCTGCCGTGCGTGCCCGGCGTGAGGACCTCGAGCACGTCGCGGCGCCCGACGACCGCGGACACGGGCAGGATGCCGCCGCCGAGCGCCTTGCCGAGCGTCACGAGGTCGGGCCGCACGTCCCACAGCTCGCACGCGAGCGTCGTGCCGGTGCGCCCGAGGCCGGACTGGATCTCGTCCGCGACGAGCAGCACGTCGCGCTCGGCCGTGAGCCGGCGCAGCGCGGGCCAGAACCCGTCCGGCGGCACGACGACGCCCGACTCGCCCTGGACCGGCTCCATGAGCACCGCGACGGTCGTGTCGTCGATCGCGGCGGCGACCGCGTCGACGTCGCCGTACGGCACCACCCGGAACCCGGGCGTGTACGGGTCGAAGCCGCGGCGCGCGTCGGGGTCGTCGGAGAACGACACGATCGTCGTCGTCCGGCCGTGGAAGTTGCCGGACGCGACGACGATCGTCGCCTTCCCGGGGGCGACGCCGCGCACGTCGTAGCCCCACTTGCGCGCCGTCTTGATCGCGGTCTCCACCGCCTCGGCGCCGGTGTTCATGGGCAGGACCATCGCGCCGCGGCCGTCGGGCCCGCCGGCCGCGGTCAGCGGCCCGACCAGGCCGGCGAGGGCGTCGGCGAACGGGTGCAGCAGGTCGTGGTCGAACGCCCGCGACGTCAGGGTCACCCGCCCGAGCTGGCGGGTGGCCGCGTCGACGAGCGCGGGATGGCGGTGCCCGAAGTTCAGCGCGGAGTACCCGGCGAGCAGGTCGAGGTAGCGGCGGCCCGCGACGTCGGTCACCCACGCGCCCTCGGCGGTCGCGACCGTGACGGGCAGCGGGTGGTAGTTGTGCGCCAGGCTGTCGGTGCGCGGCGCCCCGGGGGAGCGCAGCTCCTGGGTGGTCATGGCCGGCGGTGCGCGGACGGGCGGATCTCGAGCGTGCAGCACTTCGCGCCGCCACCGCCGCGCAGGAGCTCGGACGTCTCGACCGGCACGGGCTCGTAGCCGCGCTCGCGCAGCGCGCCCGCGACGTGCTCGGCGCGCGGGTTGAGCACCACGTGGTGCCCGTCGCTCACCGCGTTGAGGCCGAGGACGACGGCGTCCTCCTCCTTCGCGTGCAGCGCGTCCGGGAACCGCTCGCGCAGCACCTCCTGCGACGCCGGCGAGAACGCCGCCGGGTAGTACACGACGTCGACGCCAGCGCCGAGCGCCTCGCCCGCGTGCGCGTCCGCCGGGGTGCTGCGGGCGGACGTCGTGCCGGTCCCCGCAGCGGGTCCTCCGTCGTTGCCGCGCAGGACCGTGAGCGCGGTGTCGAGGTGGTAGAAGCGCGGGTCGACGAGCTCGAGCGTGACGACCTCGCGCCCCCACAGGGCGGCGGCCTCGGCGTGCGCCGCGCGGGTCGTGCGGAAGCCGGTGCCGGCGAGCACGACGTCCCCGGCGACGAGCAGGTCGCCCTCGCCCTCGTTGACGTGCTCCGCGAGGTGGGTCACGTACCCGTGGTCGGCGAACCACTTGAGGTAGGCCGGCCCCTCGGGGCCGCGCTCGGCGTGGTGGAACCGGGCGGAGTAGACGAGCCCGTCGACGACGGTCGCACCGTTCGCCGCGTAGACCATGTCCGGGAGCCCCGGCACGGGGTCGATGGTGTCGACGGTGTGCCCGAGGTCGCGGAACGTGTCGCGCAGGCGCTCCCACTGGGCGACGGCGAGGGGCGTGTCGACCGGCCTGCTGCGGTCCATCCAGGGGTTGATCTCGTAGCTGACGGTGAAGTACGTCGGCCGGCACATGAGGTAGTGCCTGGGGTGCATCGTCGCCTCCGATCTCGTCGGCCCGCGCGGGTGGTGCGGTGCCGGGCGTCGCCCGGGCGACGGGTGTCCGCCGGGCGGCGTGCTGGACGCCAGCGTACGTCCGCCACGCGCGCCGGTCTCGGTGACGCGGGCGCGGACGTCGGACGACGGCGATCGTTGACGACGATAGATCAGCGATATATCGTTAGCGTGTCGTCGACAGGAGGAGCCCCGCTCCTCCCGGCGCGACGCCCACCACGGCACGGCGGGCCGCCCGCGAGAGACCGGCCCCGCACGCCGCACCACAGCCCGCCGGACCCCCGGCCCGCTGCACCGCCCGAGGCACGGCCCGGGCCCACGTCCCCCGGTGCGTCCTCGAGGACGCACCCGCACGACCACGCAGGAGATCGACCATGAATCGCGCACACGACCACGGTGGCCACGGCCACGCGTCCGACCCCTACTTCCCCCGCTCCGCGGCGCCCCGCCGCCGGGGTGGTTTCCCGCCCGTGCCCGACGACGCGGGCTGGTTCCGCGGCGACGGCCCCTCCGCACGCCGCCCCGGCGGACCCGGCGGCCGCGGCGCCGCGCGCGGCCCCGGCCGTGGCGGCTTCGGCGGCCCTGGAGACGGCGGCCGGGGCTTCGGCCCGGGCCCCGAGGGCCGGGGCGGTCCCGGCTTCGGGCCGGGCTTCGGGCCGGGCGGCCGTGGCGGCTGGCGCCACGGCGGCCGCGGGCCCCGCCGCGCGGGCCGCGGCGACGTCCGCGCCGCGATCCTGCTGCTCCTCGCCGAGCAGCCGATGCACGGCTACCAGCTCATCCAGGAGATCGCGGAGCGCAGCGAGGGCCAGTGGCGCCCGAGCCCCGGCGCGGTGTACCCGGCCCTCAACCTGCTCCAGGACGAGGGGCTCGTCGAGCTCTCGTCGGAGGGCGGGCGACGGCTCGCGTCGCTCACGGAGGCCGGCCGCACCGAGGTCGCGGAGCACGCCGACCGGCTCGGGGACCCGTTCGCCGAGGCCGCAGGGCGCGGCGGGCGCTCGCGGCACGCGCTGCGGGCCGGCGTCGAGGCGGTCGCCGCGGCGGTGCACCAGGTCGCGCGGACCGGCACCGACGAGCAGGCGACGGCTGCCGCCGAGCTGTTGGAGCGCACGCGTCGCGAGCTCTACCTCGTCCTCGCCGGCCCCTCGCCAACGGCGGACGGCGGCACCGGGGGCGCCGCGCCGTCGTCGGGCACCGCGACGGACGACGCCCCCGTCGAGGACGCGCCCGTCGAGGACGGCCCGGTGGAGGACGGCCCGGTGGAGGACGCGCCTGCGGAGCACTGAGCGGACGGGTGCCGAACCCCGGTTTGTGCGCCACTCAGGACCATGGGTGGCGCACAACCCGGGGTTCGGCGCGCCGGGCGGCCTCACAACCCCGGGCTCGGCGGGGCGGGGCGCTCAGGCCGTGCGGTGCGCGAGACGCTCGGCGAGGCGGCCCAGCGAGACGTGCATCATGCCGCGCAGCGCGAGGCCGACCAGCGGGGCGGTGACGCGGCGGGGGAGCGGGCCGGCGAGGTACGCGTCCTCCCACCACACGACGCGGCACCGACCCGGGCCGAGCGGCTCGACGTCGAACCCGGCGTCGCCGAGCAGCACGGGGCCGAGCTTGCGCACGGTGGTGCTCCCGACGCGTCCCGTCGCCGTCGAGGGGCGCTCGAGGGAGTCGACGACCATCCGGTCGGGGAAGCCCGGCGCGCCGCGCCCGACGAACGGGCCGCTCACCATCGTGAACCGGTCGCCGACGTCGGGCCCGCGCACCGCGGGCGTCGCCATCCGGGTGAGCGGGATGAACCGCGGGTGGGTGCGGGGGTCCGCGACCCACGCGAACGCGACGGAGGCGTCGACGGGCAGCTCGCGCCCGACCGCGACGCGGTGGTCCTTCGCGCTCACCCGTCCGCGTCCCGCGTGCTGCCGCGCCGCCGGCGGCCCGGCAGGAGGCGGCGGCGCTCCCGGGGCGCCGCGTCCTCGGGCACGGGGACGAGCACCGGGCGGGCGTCCTCGGTGGCGGCCTCCACGACCTCGAGCACGCGGCCGAACACCGACGGCGGTGGGCCGAATGCGCGGCGCGACTGCGCGACGACGCCCTGCCCCAGCGCGCGGCCGCCCGCGACGCCGACGACCGCCCCGATCCCGAACGGCACGAGGCGACCGAGCGCGAGCCCCGACTGCTTCGCGAGCTGGGTGCGCAGGAAGCGGTTGGCGAGCGCCTTGTTGACCTTCGTCAGGGTGCCCGACGGCATGCGCGTCAGCAGCACCTTGCCCCAGGCCGTGCCGGATCCCTGCGCGGCCCGCTCGACGTCGCGCGCCCCCTTCTCGCCGAGGACGGAGGCGAGGAGCAGGGCGCGGCGGCGCCCGACGTCGTCCACGGCGATCCCGTGCACGTCCGCCACCGCGAGGGAGAAGGCCGCCGACGACGCGAAGAACGTCGCGATGTCGCTCGACGTGAGCGCGATGCCCACGCCCGTGCCCACCGACGGGAAGGCCGCGGCCGCGCCGACCGCGCCGCCCGCGGCCTGCACGACGAGCAGGTACTCGCGCTCGAGGAGCCGGATGACCTCGGCCGGGCCGGCCTCGGGGTTGCGGCGCCGCACCGAGTCGACGTGCGCGCGGATCACCTGCGACGGGATCGTCACCGCCTTGTCGAGCGCGGCGTCGAGCAGCGGCGTGGGCCGGTACGCGGTCCAGTCGGTCGCGTCACGGGTCGCGGCGTCGCGCGTCGTGACGTCGGTCGGCACCCCGCCGGGCGGGGGCGTGCCGTACGCCGGCATGCCCTCCGGTCGTGCCTGCCCGCTCCCCGTGGAGCCCTGCTCGTGCGCCATCGCGCCTCCCGTCGGTGTCACACGTCGGACTCGAGCACCGGGCCCGCGCCCTCCGGCTGGAAGAGGTACTCGACCTCCGCGCCGGCCTTGACCGTCCGTCCTACCGTGCACGCCTTGTCGATCGCTCGCTCGGCGACCGTGACGAGGCGCTCGCGCTGGCCGTCGTCGAGCGCCGACAGGTCGATGTCGTACGTGCCCGTGATCCTCGGGTAGCGGTCCTCCTCGACGAGCTTGTCGCCCTCGACGCGGATCGTCACCTGGTAGTCGTCGCCCAGCCGGCGCGCGAACGTGCGGTCCGTGCTCATGCCGGCGCACGCGGCGAGCGCGATCTTCAGCAGCTCGCCGGGCGTGAACACCGCGCCCTCGCTGGCCGGCCCGATGAGCACGTGGGCGCCGCGCGCGGAGTGCCCGCTGTACGTGCGGTTCCCGGTGCGCTCGACCCACAGCGCGTCCGTGGGGGCGGGCGACGCCGGGGGCACGTCGAGGTCGGCCTCGGCGGCGGGGCTCAGGGTGGTCTCGGCAGGCTCGGTCGTCATGCGTCGATCCTCGCACCCGCGCCGCGCGCGCGTGACCGCCGTCCCCGGTGCGGACGGTCGGTGTCACGTCCGGCCGCGCTGCGCGGTCGAACGGGTGACAGGCGGCCGCGCGCCGCTCCACGCAGCACAGGAGGACCTCATGAGGATCGTCGTCGTCGGCGGCACCGGGCTGATCGGACGCCAGGTGGTCGCACGACTGCAGGAGCAGGGGCACGACGCCGTCGTGGCCGCGCCGAGCACGGGCGTGGACACGCTCACCGGGGCGGGCGTCGACGACGCGCTCGCGGGCGCCGACGTCGTGGTGGACGTGTCGAACTCGCCGTCGTTCGCGGACGACGACGTGATGCGCTTCTTCACCACGTCCACGCGGACGCTGCTCGACGCCGAGGCGCGGGCGGGCGTGCGTCATCACGTGATCCTGTCCATCGTCGGGGTCGACCGCACCGACGCCGGGTACATGCGCGCCAAGGTCGCGCAGGAGGAGCTGGTCCGCGGGTCGGGCCGCGGCTGGTCCGTGGTGCGCGCGACGCAGTTCTTCGAGTTCGCGAAGTCCATCGCGGACGGCTCGACGGTCGACGGCGTGGTGCACGTCCCGCCGGTCGCGTTCCAGCCCATCGCCTCGGCCGACGTGGCGCGCGCGGTCGCGGACGTCGCGACGGGCGAGCCGCGGGACGGCGTCGTCGAGATCGCCGGCCCGGAGCGCGTGCGCTTCGACGCGTTCATCCGCGACGCGCTCGCCGCGACGGGGGACACCCGCGAGGTCGTGGGCGACCCGGACGCCACCTACTTCGGGGCGCACCTCGCCGACGACTCGATCGTGCCGCAGGGCACGTCGGCGACGGGCGAGGTCACCTACGCGCAGTTCGCCTCCGCCTGAGCACCGACGGGCCGCACGGGGGCAGACGCCGCGCCACCCCGCGGCGTACCGTGGCCGCATGACGTCGCACCCGACGGCGACCGAGCGTCCCGGGGTCCTCGAGGACCCCGGGGCGCTCGACGCGTTCCTCGCGGTCCGGCCGCGGCTCTTCGGCCTCGCATACCGCATGCTCGGCAGCGTCGCGGAGGCGGAGGACGTCGTGCAGGACGCGTGGGTGCGCTGGCAGGGGACGGACCGCTCCCGCGTCGAGAACCCCGCGGCGTTCCTCACGACGACGACCACGCGGCTGGCCATCAACGCCGCGACCTCGGCGCGGGCGCGCCGTGAGACGTACGTCGGCCCGTGGCTGCCGGAGCCCGTCGACACGAGCGACGACCCGGCCCTCGGGGCCGAGCGTGCGGAAGCCCTCGAGCTCGCGACCCTCGTGCTCCTCGAGCGGCTCACCCCGGTCGAGCGAGCCGTGTACGTGCTGCGCGAGGCGTTCGGGTACCCGCACCGCCGGGTCGCCGAGATCCTCGACATGACCGAGGCGAACGCCCGCCAGCTCGCACGCCGTGCCCGCGACCGGATCGGCACGCGCCCGGCGGTGCCGGTCGACCCGGGCGAGCACCGCCGCCTGTTCGAGGAGTTCGTCGCCGCGGCGCACGACGGCGACCTGGCGCGGTTCGAGCGGTTCCTCGCCGACGACGTCGTCGCCCGTCCCGACGGCGGCGGGAAGGTGCACGCGTCCCGCAAGGAGCTCGTCGGGGTCGCGCGCGTGTCGCTGTTCTTCGACAACGTGTGGCGCAAGTACTGGGCCGACGCGCAGGTGCGCGCCGTCGAGGCGAACGGGCTGCCGGCCATGCTCGTGGTGCGCGACGGCGCCCCGTTCGCGCTCGTGGCGCTCGACGTCACCCCGGCCGGCATCGAGCACGTGTACGTCCAGGTGAACCCGGACAAGCTGGGTGGCTACGTGGACGCCGCCCGCGCGGCCGGCTGACCGGCCGCCGTCCGGCCCAGGGCCATGAGGGCGCCGACGGCGGCCGTCGCCGCCGCGACGAGGAACGCGACCGGGTAGCCGGCCGTCGGCACGAGCGCCCCGACGGCGGCCGCGCCGAGCGCCTGGCCGAGGACGAGCGTGACGAAGAGCAGCGCGGTCCCCGACGGCGCTCGCGGCGGGTCGATCCGGGCCGTCCAGGCGATGAGCGCCCCGGTGCCGGCGGTGTAGCCCCAGCCGAACGCGGCGCACGCGACCAGGGCGAGCGGCGTGCTGCCGGGGGCGACGGCGAGCGCGGCGGAGGCCCCCGCGACGGTGCTCGTCGTCAGGAGCCACGACGTGCGTGGTCCCCGCCGCTCGGCCCAGCCCGCCGTGGCGGCCGCGGCGGCCCCGCCCGTCCCGAGCGCGAGCCATGCCGCGACGGAGACGGTCTCACCGGTGCCGGACGCGACGAGGAGCGCGCGTCCGTAGTTCCACACCGCGGCCGACCCGCCGCCCAGGAGCAGGGCGGCGAGCAGCACCCTGCCGTGGGCTGCGAACCACGGTCTCGGCGGCAGCGACGCACGGGAAGGAGCGGTGCCGCGCGCGTGCGCCGTGACGAGGACCAGGACCCCGGCGACCAGGGCGACCGCCGCCGCGACGACCCAGGCCGCCCGCCAGTGCGGGAGGAGCACGAGGGCCAGCACGCCGGCCGCGACCACGCCCGGTCCGGTGCCGGAGTTGACGACCGTCTGCGCGCGGGGTCGGCCGCGCGTCCTCGGGTCGCGCTGCAGCACGGCGACGAGCGCGGGGGAGGCGAGGCCTGCCCCGGACGAGCTCGCGACGGCGAACACCGCGAACGCCCCGGCGCTCGGTGCGAGCGCCATCCCGAGCGCGCCCACGGCGGCGCCGAGCGCCGCCGCGACGACGAGCGCCCGCGCGTGCCGCCCGGCCGCGAGGAACCCGACGAGCGCGCCGACGCAGTAGACGACCGAGGCGCCCCCGGAGACGAGGCCCGCCGCCGCGACGTCGAGACCGAGGTCGTGCTCGACGTCGGGCAGGTAGAGCCCGTACGCGAAGCGGACGAGCCCGTACGTGGCGGCGATCAGGGCCGTCCCCGCGACGAGGAGCGGCATGGCGGAGGTACCCTGAAACGAAAACGAGCGTTTCATGTTGACGAGTCTAAGGTGCTGACATGGCGATCCGCGCGACGACCGAGGCGAAGCTCCTCGACGCCGCCGACGAGCTGTTCTTCTCCCGCGGCATCGCGGCGACCCCCGTCGACGCGGTGCTCGAGCGCGCCGGCGTGTCCGCGGCGACCCTGTACCGCGGCTACGCGAGCAAGGAGGCGCTGCTCGCGGCCGTGCTCGACCGGCGCCACCGCGAGTGGCTCGACACCTGGGACGCGGCGGTCGCCGCCCAGCGCACCGACGAGGGGCGGCTGCTCGCCGTCTTCGACGCGCTCGACGCGTTCCGCTCCCGGCCGCTCGGGTCGCGGTGGTGCGCGTTCCTCGGCTCCGCGGCCGAGTACGCCGACCCGCCCGCGGAGGTCGAGCAGGCGATCCGCACCGACACCGAGACCATGCGCGCCCGCCTCGCCGAGCTCGCCGCCGTGGTGGCCCCGGGCCGTGGCGACGAGCTCGCCGACGAGCTCCTGCTCGTCGTCTCCGGCTACCTCGCGATGCGGCTGCGCGCCCCCGCCGAGACGACGCGCACGGCCCGCCGCGTCGCGGGGGCCCTCGTCGCCGCCCGCTGAGCCGGGACCCGCTCACGCGACGCGCGTGCGGGTGGCCTCCGCGGTCGTCCCCGCGTCGTCCTGCCCGACGGCGGTGCTCAACTCGGCAGCGGCGTCGGCCCGTGGCACGCCTGCCACGAACGCCTCGCGGGGGCGTTGCACGGCCGTGAGGGAGACGACGTCGCGTCCGAACAGCGCGGCGGTGAACCACACCGCGAGGACGCGGACCTTGCGCTCCCACGTCGGGATCGCGAGCACGTGGTATCCGCGGTGCATGAGCCACGCGAGCGCGCCGCGCACGACGAGCCGGCGGTACTCGAACACGCCCGAGCCGATGCCGAGCGTCGCGACGACGCCGAGGCTGCCGTGCGCGTACGGGTGGGTCGGCCGGCCGCGGCGGGCCGCTACGAGGTTGCGCGCGAGGCGCCGCCCCTGCCGCACGGCGTGCTGCGCGTTCGGCACGGTGAGCGCGCCGGGGCGGGGGACGGCGAGGTCGGGGACGGCGGCGCCGTCGCCCGCGGCCCACGCGTCGTCGACCGGGGCGTCGTCGGTCCCGACCCGCAGGTCGGGCCGGACGACGACGTAGCCCCGCGCGTCAACCGGCAGGTCCGTGTGGGTGGCCACGACGGGGTTCGCCGCGTTGCCCGCCGTCCACACGAGCAGGCCCGAGGCGAACTCCTCGCCGGTCGAGAGGCGGACGACGCCGCCCTCTGCCGACTCGAGCCCGGCGCCCAGGTGCACGTGCGCTCCCCGGCGCTCGAGCTGCTCGACCACCCAGCGCCCCGGGCGCTCGGTGACCTCGGGCAGGATGCGCTGGTTGCGCTCGACGAGGTGGAACCGCACCTCGGGCGCGTCGATCTCCGGGTAGAGGCGCAGCAGGTCGTGCGCGAGCGACAGCAGCTCGGCGAAACCCTCGACGCCCGAGAACCCGCCGCCGACGAACGTCACGGTGAGCAGGCGCTCGCGCTCCGGGCCCGCGGGCAGGCTCGCGGCGCGGTCGAACGACGTGAGCAGGCGGTCGCGGATCGCGACGGCCTCCTCGACGTGCTTCATGCCGATCGCGTGCTCAGCGACGCCCGGCACGGGGAACACGCGCGTCACGGCTCCGGCGGTGACGACCACCGTGTCGTACGACAGCCGGTACTCGGAGCCCGAGCGCGGCCGGACGACGACCGAGCGGTCGGCGTGGTCGACGCGGGTGACGGTGCCGTCCACGAGGCGCGTGCGGTGCAGGTGCCGCCGGTGCGCGACGGCCGCGTGGCGCGCCTCGACCGAGCCCGCGACGACCTCGGGCAGGAACGGCTGGTAGGTCATGTACGGGCGGGGGTCGACGAGCGCGAGCTCGACCTCGCCGCGGCGCAGCTCGCGCCGCAGGTGCTTCTCGAGCTCCCGAGCCACGGTGAACCCGGCGTAGCCCCCGCCGACGATGACGATGCGTTCCATGACCGCCTCCTGTGCGGCGCGCTCTCTGCGCGCTCACCCTCTCGACCGCGCAGCACGGCGATCCGTGACACCTGTGTTGCGCCGGGCGTCGTCCGAGGCGAGGGCTTGACCTGGAGCACGCTCCAGGTCGCATGCTCGGGTCATGTCGGACGTCCTGATCCCCGCCCCGCCCGTCGCGGTGCCGCCCGAGGGCCTGTCCATCGGCGACGCCGCGCGCGCCGTCGGCCTGAGCGTCGACACGCTGCGCTACTACGAGAAGGAGGGACTGCTCCTCGACCCGGCGCCGCGCGACGGCGGCGGTCGGCGCCGCTACGGCGAGCACGACCTCGCGTGGCTCGCGGGGCTCGTGATGCTCCGCGAGACGGGCATGTCGATCGCCGACGTGCGCGTCATGGCGGACCTCAGCCGGCGCGCGGGCACGGAGGCCGAACGGCTCGTCGTGCTCGAGCGGCACCGCGAGCGCGTCGTCGCGGAGATGGAGCGCACGCGCCGCCACCTCGCCGCGCTCGACACCAAGATCGCGTCGTACCGCGCGGTGACCGGCACGTCCGACGACGACCAGCACCCTCAGGACGAAGGAACCCGATGACTCACGACACCAGCACCACGAGCACGACCACGACCACGACCTTCCCGACGGTCCCGCTGGGCGACGGCCTGCGCGTCCCGGCGATCGGCCTCGGCGCCATGGGCATGAGCGCGTACTACGGCCCGACCGACGAGGCGGAGGCGGTCGCGACCCTGCGCCGCGCCGTCGACCTGGGCGTGACGTTCGTCGACACCGCGGAGGCGTACGGCCCGTTCGAGAACGAGAAGCTCGTCGGGCGCGCGCTCGGCGACCGGCGCGACAAGATCGTGCTCGCCACGAAGGCGTCGGCCGAGACCGACGACGACGGGACGATCCACGGCCGCAACGGCACGCCCGAGTACATCCGTCGCGCCGCCGACCGCTCGCTGCGCCACCTCGGCACCGACGTGATCGACCTGTACTACCTGCACCGCGCCGACCCGGCCGTGCCGATCGAGGAGTCGGTCGGGGCGATGGCCGAGCTCGTGACGGCGGGCAAGGTGCGCCACATCGGGCTCTCGGAGGTCTCGGCCGGGACGATCCGCCGCGCCCACGCCGTGCACCCGCTCGCCGCGGTGCAGTCGGAGCTGTCGCTGTTCTCCCCGGACGTGCTGCACAACGGCGAGAAGGCCGTCATGGACGAGCTGGGGATCGGGTTCGTCGCGTTCTCCCCGCTCGGGCGCGGCGTCCTGACGAGCAGCGTCCGCAGCCTCGACGACCTCGCGCCCGACGACGCGCGTCGCGGCCTGCCGCGGTTCCGGCCCGAGGCGTTCGCCGCGAACCTGCGCCTCGCGGACCGCGTGCGCGAGATCGCCGCCGAGAAGGGAGTCACCGGGGCGCAGGTCGCGCTCGCGTGGGTCGTGGCGCAGGGCGCCGTGCCCATCCCCGGCACGCGCCGGCGGGAGCGGCTGGAGGAGAACGCCGCGGCCGCGCACGTGCGGCTCACGACCGACGAGCTGCGGCGCCTCGCCGACGCCGTCCCCGCGGCAGAGGTGGCCGGGCACCGGGACTACGCGCCGGTGCCCGACGGCCACGACCGCTGACGGCGGGGCGGCGTGCGCCGGGCTCGCGATGCGAGACGGGCGCGTGGTGGTGTCACAGACCGGTCACGGCCTCGGTCATGACCTGTGGCGGCCGGCCGTCGCCGGCCGCCCGGCCCCTCGTGGACCGTCCTTCGAGCAAGGAGCACGAGCATGAGCGAACACGTCCTCGAACCGCAGGCCCAGGAGTTCGCCGAGGCGACCTCGAAGCCGCCGTTCCTCTACGAGCTGGGCCCCGAGGGGGCCCGCAAGGTGCTCGACGACGTCCAGTCCGCCCCCGTCGACCTGCTCGACGTCGCGGAGGAGTGGCGCACCGTCCCGGCCGACGTCGGCGACGTCGCGGTGCGGATCGTCCGGCCCGCCGGCTCGACCGGCACGCTGCCCGTCGTCCTCTACATGCACGGTGGCGGCTGGGTCCTCGGGAACGCGGGCACCCACGACCGCCTCGTGCGCGAGCTCGCCGTCGGGGCGCGCGCGGCCGTCGTGTTCGTCGAGTACGACCGCTCGCCCGAGGCGCAGCACCCCGTCGCCGTCGAGCAGGGGTACGCGGCGGCGCGGTGGATCACCGCCGAGGGTGCGGCGCACGGGCTGGACGCCTCCCGCCTCGCCGTTGCGGGCGACTCCGTCGGCGGCAACATGGCTGCCGTCCTCGCCATCCTCGCGAAGCAGCGCGGCGACGTGACGTTCGTCCACCAGTCGCTGTACTACCCGGTCACCGACGCGGGCCAGGACACCGCCTCCTACCGCGAGTTCGCCGACGGCCCGTTCCTCACGGCCAAGGCCATGGCGTGGTTCTGGGACTGCTACCAGCCCGACGTCGACAAGCGCGCCGACCTCACCGCCTCACCGCTGCGCGCGAGCCTCGACGACCTCGCGGGACTGCCGCCCGCGCTCG
The DNA here is from genome assembly GCF_042670945.1 of Cellulosimicrobium sp. NPDC057127. Classification (NCBI taxonomy): domain Bacteria; kingdom Bacillati; phylum Actinomycetota; class Actinomycetes; order Micrococcales; family Promicromonosporaceae; genus Cellulosimicrobium; species Cellulosimicrobium sp. NPDC057127. The sequence continues at coordinate 130,437 of NZ_JBHUUP010000010.1, read as the reverse complement.
TGATCGTCGACGAGAACGACGTCCTGCGCGACGAGGGCGAGGCGTACGCGCGCCGCCTCGTCGAGGCCGGGGTCCGCGTCACCAGCACGCGCTACAACAACGTGCTGCACGACTTCATGATGCTCAACCCGATCCGCCCGACCGCCGCCGCGAGCGGCGCCGTCGCCCAGGCGATCGACACGCTGCGCACCGCGCTCGGCACCCGCTGAGCGCACCGCCTGCCCGCGAACCCCGCACCGCACCCGCTGCACACTCTTGGAGAAACCCATGTCCACACCCACCGTCGTCCTCGTCCACGGGGCGTTCGCCGACTCCACGAGCTGGAACGGCGTCGTCGAGCACCTCCGCGACGCCCGCGTGCCCGCCGTCGCGAACGCCAATCCGCTGCGCTCGCTGTCCGGTGACGCCGCCTACCTGCGCGACGTCCTCGCGTCGATCGAGGGCCCCGTCCTCGTCGTCGCGCACTCCTACGGCGGCATGGTCGCCACCCAGGGCGCCGCGGGGGCGCCGAACGTCGTCGGCCTCGTCTACGTCGGCGCGTTCGCGCCCGACACCGGCGAGAGCGCGTTCGAGCTCTCGGCGAAGTTCCCCGGCAGCACGCTCGGGGACGCCGTGGCGCCCACGCCCCTCGCGGACGGCGGGCAGGAGCTCACCATCCGCCAGGACGCCTTCCACCAGCAGTTCGTCGCCGACGTCGACGAGTCCACCGCCGCGCTCATGGCCGTGGCGCAGCGACCCGTCACCCTCGCGGCGCTCAACGAGCCGCTCGGGACCGTCGACCCGGCCTGGCGCACCCTCCCGTCGTGGTTCGTGCACGGCGCGGAGGACCGCAACATCCCGGCCGAGGCGCTGCGGTACATGGCCGAGCGCGCCGGCTCGCGCAGCACCACCGAGGTGCCCGGCGCGTCCCACGCGCTCGCGGTCTCGCGGCCGGACGCCGTCGCGCAGGTGGTCCTCGAGGCCGTCCGCGCGGTGAGCGGAACCGCGGCCTGAGCCGCTGACCAGCGCGATCGGCGGCGTCGGGCGCGTGCTCGGCGCCGCCGGTCGGCGCGCGCCTACACTGGCGGCCGTGGCCATCGACTCGACCGGCATCCCCACGCCCTATGAGGACCTCCTGCGCGACGTCCTGGAGAACGGGACCCCGAAGGGCGACCGGACGGGGACGGGCACGCGCAGCGTGTTCGGCCGGCAGATCCGGTTCGACCTGTCGCAGGGTTTCCCGCTGGTCACGACGAAGCGCGTGCACCTGAAGTCGGTCGCGTACGAGCTGCTGTGGTTCCTGCGCGGCGAGTCGAACGTGCGCTGGCTCCAGGAGCGCGGCGTGAGCATCTGGGACGAGTGGGCGGGCGCCGACGGCGAGCTCGGCCCGGTCTACGGCGTGCAGTGGCGCTCCTGGCCGACGCCGGACGGCCGCCACGTGGACCAGGTCGCCCAGGTGATCGAGCAGATCCGCAGCAACCCGGACTCGCGCCGGCACATCGTCTCGGCGTGGAACGTCGGGGAGATCACGAACATGGCGCTGCCGCCGTGCCATGCGCTGTTCCAGTTCTACGTCGCCGACGGCCGGCTCTCGTGCCAGCTCTACCAGCGCTCGGCCGACCTCTTCCTGGGCGTGCCGTTCAACATCGCGTCGTACGCGCTGCTCGTGCACATGGTCGCGGCGCAGACCGGCCTCGAGGTCGGGGACTTCGTGTGGACGGGCGGCGACGTGCACATCTACGACAACCACGTCGACCAGGTGCGCGAGCAGCTCACGCGCGCGCCGTACCCGTACCCCACGCTGCGCCTCGCGCCGCGCGACTCGATCGACGCGTACGAGTTCGAGGACATCGAGGTCGTCGGGTACCAGCACCACCCCACGATCAAGGCGCCGATCGCGGTATGACGCGCGTGGCCCGCTGATGCTCGGACTGATCTGGGCCCAGGCCCGCGACGCCGCCGGCCGCCCCGTCATCGGCGCGGGCGGCACGATGCCCTGGCACCTGCCCGAGGACCTCGCGCACTTCCGCCGCGTCACGTCCGGCCACCCCGTTGTCATGGGTCGGCGCACGTGGGACTCGCTCCCGACCCGGTTCCGGCCGCTGCCCGGCCGCACGAACGTCGTCGTGACGCGCCAGGAGGGCTGGGTGCCCGACGGCGGTCGCGCGGCCGAGGAGGGCCGCGCGCCGGTGCGCGTGGCCGGGTCCGTGGACGCCGCCTTCGCGCTCGCGCGCACGGCCGCCGGGCCGGACGGCGAGGTGTGGGTCATCGGCGGCGCGCAGCTCTACGCGGCCGCGGTCGGGCACGCCGACCGGTGCGTCGTCACGGAGATCGACGCCGAGGTCGAGGGCGACACGTTCGCGCCTGCCGTCCCTGCCGGGTGGCGGGCGGACGCGGGGGAGTGGGCGACGTCGTCCACCGGCCTGCGGTTCCGCATGGTCACGTACCGCCGCGCCTGACACCGCCGGCGGTCGACCCCGTGGTGGTGGCGGGGCACCGCTCTCCCTCCCTATGTTGACTGCCTATCTAGTCGGGGATACGGTCTAGTCGTGACCGCGAACGAGGAGTGGCCCAGCGAGTGGCTGCGCGGCGTGCTCGGCCTGTGCGTGCTGCGCGTCCTCGCCGACGGGCCCACCTACGGGTACGCCATCGCGTCCTCGCTCGCCGACAGCGGCCTCGGGCCGCTCAAGGGCGGGACGCTCTACCCGCTGCTCAAGCGTCTGGAGGACGCCGGCTGGGTCGTCACCGAGTGGCGCCCGGGCGAGGGCGGGCCGGGGCGCAAGTACTACGCGCTGACCGACGAGGGGGCCGGCGAGCTGCGCCGGTCGGCCGCCCGCTGGGACGCGTTCACCGTGACGACCCGCCGGATCGTCGCCGACGGCACGTCGGCACCCGCCGAGGAGGAGACCGCATGACCAGCACCAGCGCGCGAGAGCGCCGAGAGGCTCGTCGGTACGCGATGGAGCGCGAGCTCGCCCCGCACGTCGACCCGCGGTGGGCCGAGGCCGCCCTGCTCGAGCTCCGTATCGAGGGCGTCGCGGGCGACCGGATCGGCGAGGCGCTCGGTGAGGTCGACTCCCACTGCGCCGAGAGCGGGGAGGACGCCTACGAGGCCTTCGGCGACCCCGTCGCCTACGCGAGGTCGCTCGAGCTGCCGCGCAGCCCCGACCAGGGCTCGGCGGCGATCGTCCGCACGGTGCTGCCGACGGTGGTCCAGCTCGCGGGCATGTTCCTCACGCTCTGGTCCGTCCCCGCGCTGGCCGCGGGCGACGCGGTGGAGATCACGGTCGGCCAGGTGCTCGCCGGCGCGGTCCTCGTCGCCGGGCTCCTGCTGCTCGCGTGGCGCTCCGAGCCGGTGCTGCGCGCGCTCGTGCGCAGGCCCGTCCTGGGGACCGTCGCGTTCGGTGCGGCGTCTGCGGCCCTCGTCGTCCCGCTCCTGCTCCTGCGCGGGGTGCTCGTCACGCTGCCTGCCGCCGCGACGGGCGCCGTCGGCGTCGCGCTCCTCGTCGCGGGCGTCGCCGTCGACCTGTCACGCGCGCGGCGTCCCGACGCCGACGACCCGGTGCTCGCCCCCCTGCAGGACGTCGGCACCGCCACGCGCCGCCGGCGTCAGAGCCGCCGCGTCGGGCTGGTCGCGGCGCTCCTCGTGCCCGCCTGGACGCTCGTCGTCGGCGTGCTGCTCTGGTGGCTCGCGTAGGCCTTCTCCCAGGTCACCGCAGGTCGACGACGACGCCCGGCCGGGCGATATCGGTGCTCGACATTCACGACCTCTGTTGGACGGCCGATAGGTCATTGCGCCTGGACGATCGTCCTGGTCATGAATGAGGGAGCTGTGGCGTGGGTGTACTGACGAGACGTCGTGCGCAGGACGACGTGGTGGCCGACCAGCAGCAGGTCATGACGGCCGAGATCCAGGCGCTGGCTCAGGTCATGGAGCGACTGGGTGACGTGTCCGGCGCGGACTCCGTGGGCGCGGGCATCGAGGCGGTGCTCGACGCGACCCGGCGGGCGTTCGGCTTCGACTACGCCTCCGCGTGGGCCGTGCGGGAGGGTTCGGACCACCTCGAGTTCGTCGCGCAGGTGGGCACGTTCGGCCCGGAGCTCGACGCGATGACGCCGTCGCACCGGCCGGGCAAGGGGTACGGGCTGTGCGGCATCGCGTGGGAACGCGGACGCGTGGTCGACGTCCCCGACCTGACCGAGCACGCCCCCAACTGCTCCCGCGGTGTGGCGGCCCTCGCGGCGGGGGCCCGGGCGGGGATGTCGCTCCCGCTCCGGCGCGACGGCGAGATCGTCCTGGTCCTCGACTTCGTCACCACGGACCTCGGCACGCCGAGCCCCACACGGGCGTACGTCCTCGACGCGCTGTGCCGCGCGGCGTCGCAGTCGCTGACCACGCTGCACGCGGCGGGCCGGGTGCGGGACTCCGTCGGTGACCAGCAGGCGGTCACCACCGTCGTCGCCGAGGTGGGCTCGTGCGTCGACGAGGAGTCGGCGGTCCGGACCGCGCTCGACTCGGTGCGCACGGAGTTCGGGTGGGCGTACGGGTCGTTCTGGAGCCTCGACGAGGACGCGCAGGTGCTGCGCTTCGCGGTCGAGTCCGGGACCGCCGGCGAGGAGTTCCGGCAGGTCACGCTCGCGGCGAGCTTCGCCGAGGGCGTCGGGCTGTCGGGCCGTGCCTGGAAGGCGCGCGACCTGGTGTTCGTGCCCGACCTCGGCGAGCTCACGGACTGCGTCCGGGCGCCCGCTGCGCAGCGGGCGGGAGTGCGTTCGGGGGTGTGCCTGCCCGTCGTCATCGACGGCGACGTCATCGGCACGATGGACTTCTTCACCACCGAGACCATCGAGCTGTCGGAGAGCCGTGCCGACGCCTTGCGCAACGTGGGGCGCCTCGTGTCGCAGCGGCTCGACATCCTGCGTCGCGCCACCCGCGACGCGGAGGCGGCCACCGCGCTGCTCGGCAGCGTCGAGCAGCTCTCCGCCAGCGCGACGGAGGCAGGGACCGTGGCCGCCGGGGCGGTGGCCCAGGCGTCCGAGATCGCGGACGAGGTACGCGCGCTCAGCGACTCCTCGACGGCCATCGAGGACGTCATCAAGATCATCTCGACCATCGCCGACCAGACGAACCTGCTGGCGCTGAACGCCACGATCGAGGCGGCGCGCGCCGGCCAGGCGGGTCGCGGGTTCGCCGTCGTGGCCACCGAGGTCAAGGAGCTCGCGGGCGGCACGACGACGGCCACGAGCAAGGTGGGCCAGCAGGTCGCCGACATCCAGACCAACACCGCGACCGTCGCGCGCGGGATCGAGGCGATCTACGCGACCATCGGGCGCATCGACGAGGTCCAGCAGCGCATGAGCGACGTGCTGGAGAGCCAGCGCGCCATGGCCCGCGCCTTCGAGAGGCGCTGACGCCCTGCCCGCGTAAACCACCCGGTGCGACGCGCACGCCGGGTCGCCCCCGGTCGATAGAGACCTCTGCCCCGGGCAACCACTGGGGGCGGACGAGCAGGGGGGCGTGCAGTGGGTGTACTGACGGGACGTCGCGGACACGGCGACGTGGTGGCCGACCAGCAGCAGGTCATGACGGCCGAGATCCAGGCGCTGGACCAGGTCATGGAGCGGCTGGGCGAGGTGGCGTGCGCCACCTCCGTGCACGCCGGCGTCGAGGCGGTGCTCGACGGCGCACGCCGGGCGTTCGGGTTCGACTACGCCTCGGCGTGGGCGGTGCGCGACGGTTCGGACGACCTCGAGCTCGTCGCGCAGACGGGTTCGCTCGGCACCGAGCTCACCGAGATGACGCGCACCCACCGGATGACCCGGGGGTACGGCCTGTGCGGGGTCGCCCTGGAGCGCGGGCAGATCGTGGACCTCGTCGACCTGGCGGCGTACCCGGCCAACTGTGCGCGCGGCGAGGCGAGCCTGCGCGCCGGCGCGCGGGGCGCCATGGCGATCCCCGTCCGGCGTGACGGCAGGATCGTCATGATGCTCGACTTCCTCTCCCCGCGGCTCGGCACGCCGAGCCCCACGCGGGCGTACGTCCTCGACGCGCTGTCCCGCGCGGTGTCCCAGTCGCTCTCGGCGATGCACGCGAGCGGGCAGGTGCGGGACGCGGTGCGCGACCAGCAGGCGGTCACCGCCGTCGTCGCCGAAGTGGGTTCGTGCGTCGACGAGGAGTCGGCGGTGCGAACGGCCCTCGACTCGGTGCGCAGGGAGTTCGGATGGGCGTACGGGTCGTTCTGGCGGCTCGACGAGGACGCGCGGGTGCTGCGGTTCGTGGTCGAGTCCGGGACGGCCGGCGAGGAGTTCCGGCAGGTCACGCTCGCGGCGAGCTTTGCGGAGGGTGTGGGGCTGTCGGGGAGGGCGTGGAAGGCGCGCGACCTGGTGTTCGTGCCGGAGCTCGGCGAGCTGACGGACTGCGTGCGGGCACCGGCAGCGCAGCGCGCGGGGGTGCGTTCGGGGGTGTGCCTGCCGATCGTCATCGACGGTCAGGTGATCGGCACGATGGACTTCTTCACCACCGAGACGATCGAGCTGTCGGAGAGCCGTGCCGACGCGCTGCGGAACGTGGGCCGTCTGGTGTCGCAGCGGCTCGACATCCTGCGTCGCGCCGCGCGTGACGCGGAGGCGGCCGCCGCGCTGCTGGGCAGCGTGGAGCAGCTCTCCGCGAGCGCCGCCGAGGCGGGGACGGTGGCTGCCGGGGCGGTGGCGCAGGCGTCGGAGATCGCGGACGAGGTGCGCGCGCTGAGCGAGTCCTCGGCGGCCATCGACGAGGTCATCAAGATCATCTCGACCATCGCCGACCAGACGAACCTGCTGGCGCTGAACGCCACGATCGAGGCGGCCCGTGCGGGTCAGGCGGGTCGCGGGTTCGCGGTCGTGGCCACCGAGGTCAAGGAGCTGGCGGGCGGCACGACGACCGCGACGAGCAAGGTCGGTCAGCAGGTCGCCGACATCCAGACCAACACCGCGACCGTGGCCCGGGGGATCGAGGCGATCAACGCGACGATCGGGCGCATCGACGAGGTGCAGCAGCGCATGAGCGAGGTCCTGGAGAGCCAGCGCGCCATGGCCCGGGCGTTCGAGAGGCGCTGACCCGGCGGGGGCCCCGGGTGCCGGTCAGAGGCCGGTCGGCTCGATCGGTTCCAGGCGCGGCGGCGGCACGGGGTGCGGCTCCTCGAGCGTCTCGACGTGCGTGTCGAGCGGCGCCGTGAGGCGCTCGACGGCGGCGTCGAGGTTCGCGGTGAGGGCGGCGACGAGCCCGTCGGCGTCGCGCGCCTCGAACCGCTCGACGAGGTCGGCGTGCGACACGGCGGAGTCGCGCCGCACCGCGTACTCGTCGCTGACGGTGAAGCTCGCGATGCGCACCTCGACGATGAGCGTGCTCATCCACCGCAGCAGCCAAGGGTTGCGGGCGGCGGCGACGAGGGTCCAGTGCAGCGTGAGGTCGGCGTCGCCGATGCGCCGGGCGTCCTCGGACCGACCCGCGGCGACGAGTGCCTCGTAGGCGGTGCGGACAGCGGCGGTCTCGGCCTCGCCGGCCGAGACGACGGCGATCCGCGCCGCCGTCGTCTCGACGCTCGCGCGCGCGGCGTACAGGGCGGGGATGCGGTCACGCCCGATCGTCATGACGCTCAGGCCGCGCCCGGGCGTGGCGCTGAGCAGGCCCTCCTGGACGAGCCGCTGCGCGGCCTCGCGGAACGGGCCGCGGCTCACGCCGAGCTGGTTCGCGATCTCGACCTCACGGATCGGCGAGCCGACGCGCAGCGCGCCGGAGTAGATCGCGTCGCGGAGCTCTCGCGCGATGAGGTCGACCGTCGACGGTCGCGTCACCGGTGAGAGGAACGGCGCGGCGCCGAGCGGCGCCCGCGAGGCCGGGCTCATCGGCTCTCCCTTCCCGTGGTGGTCGTGCGCTGGTCGAGGTCACGATCCGGTATCACATCATCCCCTGCCGACGGCGTGGTGCGTCCCCCGGGGACGCGATCTTCTGTCTGCGGGCCGTGTCGGCGTCCGTCGAGCGTCTGCCCTGGTCAGAGCGGGTGTCGCGCGCCGTCGTCTCCCGGTGCGACGGGTCGCCACGGCCCGCCTGTTGTCTGATTGTAGACAATCGGACGGTAGGACGGTCGCATTGTTGAATGGTCGACGACCGGTTAACGTCGTGGAACGTCCAACGACCCACGACCGTCCGCGACCGCTCGCGTCGACGGGCACGAAGGGAATCATGACTTCCACGCGAACCACCCCGAACCGGCGTCGCGCGCTCCTGGCGGCGAGCGCCGTCGGGCTGCTCGCCGTGACCACCGCCTGCTCGAGCGTCGACGACGGCGGCGAGAACGGTTCCGGTGGCGACACCGACGGTGGCACCCTGGCGCAGCTCCAGGACTCCGGCACCATCACCGTCGGCTTCGCCGGCGAGGAGCCCTACAGCTTCCAGGACGACAGCGGTGAGCTCACCGGCGCGGCCGTCGCCCTCAACGAGGCCGTGTACGCCGAGCTCGGCATCGACACGGTCGAGGGCACGCTCACCGAGTGGGGTTCGCTCATCCCGAACCTCACCGCGGGTCGTGTCGACTCGATCAGCGCTGGGATGTCCATCCTGCCCGAGCGCTGCGAGGAGGCCGCCTTCAGCGAGCCCGAGATCATGTACACCACAGCCTTCCTCGTGCCCGAGGGGAACCCGCAGAACCTCACCGACTGGCAGTCGGCCGTCGACGCGGACATCACTCTCGCCGTGATGTCGGGCGCGATCGAGGCGGGCTACGCCGAGGAGACCGACGTGTCGACGCTGAGCGTCGGCAGCCCGCAGGACGGCCTCGACGCCGTCGTGTCCGGCCGTGCGGACGCGTTCGCGCTCACCGGCATCTCGCTGCGCGCGCTGGCGGAGAACACCGACGCCGCCGTCGAGGCGACCGACGCGTTCGTCGCGGTCGTCGACGGCGTCCCGCAGATTGGTGCCGGCTCGACGGTCTTCCGTCAGGGCGACACCGAGCTGCTCGAGGCCTACAACGAGCAGGCCCAGGAGATCATCTCCGACCCCGACCGCTACGCCGAGGTTCTCGGCCCGTTCGGGTTCACCGAGGCTGAGCGTCCGCCGTCGGGCCTGACCGCGGAGATGCTCTGCGAGGGTGACCTCGAGGCGATCGCGGACGAGATCGGCCCGGAGCTGGGGCTGGACTCCTGACCTGATGTCCGACGACATCCAGACACTCGTCGACCGGCTTCCTCGCCTCGGGGAGGCCCTCGTCGTCACACTGGAGCTGACGATCGGCGGTGCTCTGCTCGCCGCCGTCGTCGCCTTCCTCCTCGGGTTCGGCTCGCGCGCTCAGTCCCTCTGGGTGCGCGGGCCGTCCCGGGCGGTCGTGGAGTTCTTCCGCGGCACCTCCCTCGTCGTCCAGCTCTTCTGGATCTTCTACGTGCTGCCCGTGTTCGGGTACGAGATGCAGGCGCTCGCCGTCGGCATCGTCGCGCTCGGTCTCAACTACGGCGCGTACGGCTCCGAGGTCGTGCGCGGCTCGATCGAGTCCGTGCCCAAGGGGCAGTGGGAAGCCGCCACGGCGTTGAACCTGAGCTGGCTGCACCGGGTGCGCCGAGTGATCTTCCCGCAGGCGTGGGCTCTGATGATCCCCATGCTGGCCAACCTGCTCATCCAGCTGCTTAAGGGCTCGGCGCTGGCGTACTACATCACGTTGCACGATTTGAACTACTGGACGGACCAGCTGCGACGGTCGACCAACGATGTCTTCTTCAGCTACACGGTCGGCCTGCTCGGGTATTTCGCGATCGCTTACCTGCTCACCTGGGGCATGAACTACCTCGAAGAGCGCGCGAAGCGTCGGCTCGGACGTGGCACCAAGCGGCCCTCGGTCCGCGAGGCCCTGCGCGTCAAGCCCGACGTCCGTCCTGAGGTCATCACCGGGAAGGGAGGCGCGGCATGAACGACGACACCATCTGGCGCTGGGACCGCGCCTGGGACGTCCTACCGGAATTGCTCGAAGGTCTGCGGATCACGGTCCTGGCGACGGTCGTCGGCATGGTCATCGCCTCGATCCTCGGATTGGTCATCGCGCTCGCGATGCGGGCGCCCAGTCGGTGGGTCACCGCGCCGCTGCGCCTGGTCTCAGACTTCATCCGGATGACTCCGCTACCAGTGCAGCTCGTCTTCATCTGGTTGCTGCTCCCGTCGGTGCCGTCTCTCGTGATCGGTTGCACCGTCCTCGGCGTGCACTACTCGACGTACATGTCCGAGGTCTACCGCGCCGGGATCGAGGCCGTGCCCCGCGGGCAGTGGGAAGCCGCCACCGCGCTCAACCTGCCGCGCTCGCGCACGTGGCGCGACGTCGTGCTGCCGCAGGCGATCCGCAAGACCCTGCCCGGCCTCGGCAACTACGCGATCTCAATGTTTAAGGAGACGCCGTTCCTCTTCGTCATCTCGGTCGTCGAGATGTTCACGAAGGCCCAGGAGTACGGCGCCCGCACGTTCTCCTACATCGAGCCGCTGACGATGGTGGGTCTGCTCTTCCTGCTGGTGAGCTACCCGACCTCGCTCCTCGTGCGACGGATGGAGACCCGCCTTGCCTGACGTGATCGACCCCGCGACCAACCCAGCCAGTCACCCGGAGGACAGCGTGTCGACCACGCCGGACACCACCCCCGCCATCGAGTTCCGCGACGTCATCAAGCGCTTCGGCGACAACGTCGTGCTCGACGGGCTGAGCTTCAGCGTCGCCAAGGGCGACCGCGTCACGCTCATCGGCCCGTCCGGCTCCGGCAAGACGACGATCCTGCGCCTCCTCATGACGCTCGAGGAGGCCGACGGCGGGCTCATCCTCATCGACGGCGACCCCTACACCCACGAGTACCGCGGGCAGAAGTGGGTCGAGATCCCCGAGAAGCGCCGGCGCACCGTGCGCAAGCGCGTGGGCATGGTGTTCCAGCAGTTCAACCTGTTCCCCAACATGACCGTGCTGGAGAACATCATCGAGGCGCCCATGCACGTGCTCGGGCTCAACCGGAAGCAGGCCACCGCTCGCGCCGAGGAGCTGCTCGAGCAGGTCGGCATGGCCGAGAAGCGCGACGCCAAGACCACCGAGCTCTCCGGCGGTCAGCAGCAGCGCGTCGCCATCGCGCGAGCGCTCGCCATGGACCCCGAGATCCTGCTGCTCGACGAGGTCACCTCAGCGCTCGACCCCGAGATCGTCGCCGACGTCCTCGGGGTGCTGAGGGATGTTGCCGAGAACACGGACATCACCATGCTCCTTGTGACGCACGAGATGCAGTTCGCCCGCGAGGTGTCGAACCGCGTGCTCATGTTCGACCACGGACGGATCATCGAGGAGGCTCACCCCGAGACGATGTTCACCAACCCGACGCACGAACGCACGCAGGAGTTCTTGAAGGCTGTGTTGGGCTGACGTTCGTCGGGTCGTGGTCGGTTCCGCGGCCGACGGTTCCGCGAGGGGCGGGGCGGGTCTAGCATCCGCCGCTCGTTCCTCGCGGCTCCCGCCAGACCCGCCACGACCCGCCCCACCCCTCGCTCCACCGTCGGCCGCTCACTGCATCGTCGACAGCACCGCTGTGGCCCGTCCGATACTCCGGGCGGGCCACAGGTGCGTGCACAAACGTTGGCAGTCGGCGGCGGGCGGGCTTTCGCGGCGTCAGGCCGGGTCGCCGATGCGGTGGAGGGCGCCGAGGACCTGGGTCCAGAAGCGGTCGTGGTCGAGGGTGATGCCGACCTGGGTGCGGCACTCGGCGGGCTCGTCGCCGCGGAGGTCGACGACGGTCATGCCTGTCGTGAGGGTGCCGGTGAGCTCGACGTCGATGGGGGCGCGGCGTGTCGTCATGACTGCCTGGTCGGCGACGTAGGCGACGGCGCACGGGTCGTGCACCGGCGGGTGCGGGAAGGCCTGCGCTGAGCGGTAGGTGCTGCCGTAGAAGTCGAGCAGCTCACCGACGAAGCGCGCCGGTGCGGTGTCGAGCGCGGCGATGCGGTCGCGGACGTCGGGCGTGGCTACGGCCTGGTGCGTGACGTCGAGGCCGACCATCGTCACCGGCCACGCCTCGTTGAGGACGACGTGCGCGGCCTCCGGGTCGGCGAGGACGTTGAACTCCGCGGTGGGGGTGCGGTTCCCGCCGTGGAACGCGCCGCCCATCATGACGACGTCCCGCACGCGCGGGACGATGCGCGGCTCCTTGCGGGCCGCCATCGCGATGTTCGTCAGCGGCCCCACTGGGACGAGCGTGATCTCGCCCGGCTCGGAGTCGAGCACCGTCTCGACGATGAGGTCGACGGCGTGGCGGTCGTCGACGACGCCGCGCGGCGACGGGAGGACCGGGCCGTCCATCCCGGTGTCGCCGTGGATGTCCGGCGCGACGATCCGCGGCCGGACGAGCGGGCGGTCGCAGCCCGCCGCGATCGGGACGTCGATCCGCGCGACCTCCGCGACGGCGAGCGCGTTGCGCGTGACCTTCTCGAGCGTCTGGTTGCCGGCGACGGTCGTGACCGCGACGAGATCGATCGCGGGGGAGCCGTGCGCGAGCAGCATGGCGACAGCGTCGTCGTGGCCGGGGTCGCAGTCGAGGACGATCTTGCGGGGGAGCGGAGGGGCACCGGTGAGCACCCCGCCATCCTCGCGCGTGCGGCAACGCCCGGCAGTCCGTGATTAAGGCCCGTGCCCGACGACGCGTGGCGCGCTTCGCATCCGGAGGCCCGCGGCGGCTAGGCTGTGCTCCGGCCCTGCCCCGGGGCCATGCGCCTGTAGCTCAGGGGATAGAGCACCGCTCTCCTAAAGCGGGTGTCGGCAGTTCGAATCTGCCCAGGCGCACCGGTGCCGTGTATGGCTCCGCCTGATGCTTGAGTTTCGGCTGACGGTTGACGGTGTTGCGGGTGATGGTTGACACCAACTTCGGCTAATGCTTGACGCTCGCTCATGAGGGAGTTGAGCGTGACTGAGCAGAGGTACAAGGCGGTGCTGGCGGTCATCCGTGATGGCCGTTCGGTCACCGAGGTCGCGGCGTCGTCGGGCATCGCGCGTCAGACGCTCCTACGTCGTTGACGCGGTGGGAAGCGGGCGGGCTGGAGGGCCTGGTGGATCGCTCGCACCGCCGGTCAGCTGTCCGCATCAGGTGGACCCGGGTGTGGAGGTCGAGGTCCTGGAGGCGCGTCGGGCGCATCCGGGGTGGGGTGCGCGGCGGATCGCGTTCGAGCTGGGCCGGCGCGGGGTGAGCGTCTGGAAGTCCGGGTGCGTACCAGGCGTTGCGCTGGGCGGGGCTTATCGAGCCGGGCGGGCGGCGCCGGCGCGCCGAGCACGGGACTGCGGCAAGAACGGCTGACACTCCATCTGCGGGACGAGGTTCCGCTGCGTGCGACAGGCGCTGGCGCAGCGACGGAGGTTGATGACGGCCGCGACTGATCTTGCATGGATGCGTCCGCGCGGGCACCAGCGGTCGCGACAGGGGGAGTGTCACCGTCGCTCACGTGAGGTACAGCCTGCCCGAGTGGGTGAAACGGGGCCACGCGATGCCAATCGGGAGCCCTGAAATTCCTTCGAACGATGGTCGTGCGCATTAGGTTGATCGCTGGCGGAGTTGATGCGAGCCGGAGGAGCGCCATGCAAGTCAGACCGAATGGGTCCCAGCAGCTCGCGGCGAGGCTAGCTAGCGGTCCTGCGTTCCTGTTGCTCGGATCTAGCGCCGACGTCTCGGAGAAGTCGGCGGTCGCGCAGTATCCCTGGAGCGGCGTATACACGACAAGATCCACGAGGGCGGCCGCCGACCTCTTCCGCACCGACTGGCGGACAGTCAGCTCGGTGGGCGCGATGTCCTCAACGGCCTCGCGGGACCGAAACGACCTACAGGTGTGTTTCCTCTTCGGAGGCGGACATCTGCCGCCCGGAGAGCAGCCAGCAACGGATGCGCTGGGCGAAGCGGACGCCCGTATCCGCGCCACCCAGGAACTCTCCCGGCTGGCCGCTGAGACGGTCACGCCGAAGGGAACGGTCCTCATCGACGGGTGGGCACCGGGCGACCTGCTCGCCGCGGAAGTTCTGGTGCCCGCACTGCGCGCCCTCGGCCCTGGCCAGGCTCACCTATTCTCGTGCGGACTGTGGGCGCAAGACGCCTTCGTCGCGAGCCTGGCGCAGGCGGGCCAGTTGATCCTGCATGAAGAGTCCGCGGACGAGTTGTTGCAGGCCCTCGCCCAGGTCGGCAGCGTCAGGCTTGAAGCTCCGTCGTCTGGCGGGCGCGAGGCGCACCATGTCATAGCCCTCGGTGACGGCTTCACCGATATCGACATCCATACGTGGAACCAGGTGAGGAGGACGGCTCGGCCGGTTGACCTGGAACTGCTCACGCCGCCGGTGTTCAGTTCGGAGGCCGCGCGCTACCAGGAGTTCCGCAATTTCACTGGGGCGCCCGAGGGCTCCCCGCGCTGGCGGGGCATCGCGGCCGGGATGAACGTCCGCCGCGATTTCGAGGAGCGGGTTGCGCGCCAAGTCGCTGAGATGCTGCGCGAGCGAGAACTGCCCCGCCCTGTCGTCGTCGCGGGACAAACCGCCACCGGGAAGACAATCGCATTGGCCTCCCTCGCGATGGAGTTCGCCCGAACTGGCGAGTTCGCCGTTCTTCATCAGTCGCGCCGCACGGTTCGGCCGTCGGTGGACGACCTCGACATGTATGCCGCTTGGTCAGAGCAGCATGGCTCAAAGGGGCTCGTTTTCGTTTGGGATGGGATGGTGAATCCCGGGGAGTACGAGGCCCTCGCTCGCCAACTCCACAGCCGAGGTCGAAAGGTGCTCATCGTCGGTTCGGCCTATCCCACCGACAGCGAGTCCTCGTTAATCGTCAAGGCTCCCGCCGAACTTAGTAGGGCTGAGTCCGGCCGCCTTGTGGCGCTGCTCAAGTCATACCGTATTGAGGTCGCCGCGCCGAGGGCTGCACTTGACGCCAGCTTTCTCGCGTTTCTGTATCATACGCTTCCCGAGACGGAGCACGTGCTTCGCCATGGCTTGTCGCTCGAGATGCGGGCGGCCGAAAAGGGGATGGCACAATTCGTTCGAGAGCGCGGCGTCGAAGCGACCCAAGAATCTCGTATGACGGCGATGGCGGCCGCATTCCAGGCTGCGGGACTGTCCGTCCTCGACCTCCTTCCAGACACCCCCGAGACGACGAAGCCATTGACCGAGCAGTCGTTCTCCGAGCGTAGTCCAATCCAGCGAGTCACGACGTTGATTCTTGTCGCTGGGCGCCACGGGGTCCCTGTGCCCATTGATCTCGCGCTCCGCATACTCGGGCGGGAAGGCTCGCAGAGCATCCGCGACGCCGTCAATGCGTTCGACATTATCCGCGAGGTCGACGACGATAACGGGGAGTACTTTCTTTCGGTCCGCTCGCATCTCGAAGCCGAGTTGTTGGCGCAGTACGAGATCTCGACGGAGCTTGAGGTCGAGGTGATCACCGAGGCGATAAGAAACGTCCGTCTGGCGTACGGCTTTTCCAGCGGCACAGACGAAGTGCAATTCATGGTGTCCTTGCTGGAGCGAATTGGCCCGAACTCAGGCACCGGTCGGTATCGTCAGTATTTTCGTGCGATCGCGGATGCATTGCGCGACCGTCGCGAGGATGTGGGCCGCGCGCACCCCAGACTGGTCCTACAGGAGTCGACGTTCTCGCGTGGCTATGTTCATTGGCAGCAAGAGACGCAGCAAGGCTTGGCGGCTCAACGGATCGCCGACCTCGAGTACAACAGTGACCTGCTCTCCGAGGCGCTGGCAGATGGCGACCTGCGGGGGATGATGCGACTGTCGCTGACAGTCGAGCAAGCGTCGACGCTCGGCGCGATCCTCCATGAGATCAAGGAGGGCGGCTCCCCCACTCGCTCGAGGAACCTCGCGAGTCGCCTCGACGACGTCCTGAGGGCCGTGCTCGACGCACGAGCGATCGATCCCGGCAACCTCCACCCCGTTGACGTCTTAGCGTGGTCGACACGTGACGCCATTCAGACCGGACTCCTTGAGCCAGGAGAGCGACTTGATCGGCTCGCAGACGCGGTCGCAATTCTGGAGTCACTGGACCGAGCCGCGCTCGCTGAGCGGCAACGGGCACAGATTGACATGCGACTTAAACAGCTCCAGGAGCTCCTCGGAAACGACGATGCGGTTTGGGAGCGACTTCGCGACCTGGAGGCGAATAGCGATCCTGCGGCGACATACTTCTTGGCGAAGTTTGAGGCCGAGGCAGGTCCCGCTGGGGAGCGCGCTGCGCTTGCGCGGCTATGGGCAGCGCCCCCCGACACTCAGCGAGACTGGCGCTGTGCGCACTTGCTCTTGGAGCTGACTTGGAAGGGTATCGCTGGAGACCGCCTACTTAGGGGAGAGCGCGTTCCGATCCATTTTTCGCACGAGAACGTAGAGACGCTCCTCCGCCTTGCGGCGACACTGCAGGACGCAGAGCTCCCCGATCGCTACAAGCTCGTCTTCGTGCGCGGCCTCGCCCAGTTCGCCCTAGAGGACTATGAAGACGCGCGGAGGACGTTCCGCGAACTGGAAGACCTCACCCGCCAGCAGGCGCGGCGCATTCATACGCTTCTCACCCTGACCGACAGCGCCGGAAAGCCATTGGTTTACACAGGTAGGGTTGAGTCGGTAAGCGGAAGTTGGGGAAGGGTGCGTGTCGAGGAGCTGGCGACAAGTGTTTGGTTCGAACCGCGACTCTTCAGCGCTACTCAGGACCTCGCAGTCAACCAACGCCTTCCAGCGCTCATTATCGGGTTCAAGTTGACACGCGGGGCCGTAGCCGAACCCCGCACGATGTTCAGAGACGTGCAGGTTCGCCGATGAACTCCCTTTCGACCTTGGACCTTAACAAGCGGGCCTGTACCGGTGTAGGGCTCACCTACGGCGCCGCCCCTGAGCTCGTGCCGTCGCTTGACTCATCGGGGGCGTTCTACGATCTTGTGACCGAGTACTACAAGTTCTTTCACGAAGCTATCGCGGATGATGTCGCGTTTCTCGCGGCTGTCAAAGATTGCAGCGCCGTGGCCGCCTTCAAAGAGCTCCTGTACAACCTGCGAACGGCACGCCAGCATGGTGACAACCCCAATGCCGATGCCTACGCCGCTGCATGGGTCGACAGTCACGCGAACTGGCAGGAGTCTGCTGACGCGTTCGCGAGGTCGCTGCGGGAAGCGATCGACGAGCTGGCGCATGTGAGCAGCTGTGTTCGCAGAGACGCACGGCTGAGTGATGCTTGGCGGCAGCGCGCATCCGCGGCGCCTGAGACGATCTTTGAAGCCGTACGTTCCGACTTGGCCGCGGTCTTCAGTGAATCTCAGAGGGACTACATGGTTCGCACCGTGGCACGGCGTGCTCAACGGTTGCGACCAGGAGCGGACGTCCGCAGGGAATTGGAACGCTTCTGTGTGGAGGAGATCGTGAAGAGGACCAAGCCACTCCCAGTTGCCTACCACGCGGTGCTGGATCGATTGAATCTGCTAGGTAAGCCACATGCGCGAGCTGCCCTCCTCCTCGCGTTCTCGATCAGTGCCGCCACAACCCTGCGCGGTGAAGAGTTCCTCACCCGCGTCGAACTAGCGTGGTCCGTGTCTACCCAGACTGCACGCTCAGTACCGTGACACGCGACAGGTGGCCATGGGCCCGGCGTCGCAAGCAAGTGCTTCCCGGCAGTCCGCGGCGCTCGGGTCTCACCTGCGGTGCCCGCCGCCTATGCCAGGACCACGATGCCGCGCTCCGCGGGTCGGAATGCGATGGTTCGGCGCGTCCGGCCGAAATCGGTGTCCGGCTCGGGCGCTGTGCCCCGCCGGCCCGCCGTGCGGGCCGCGCCTTGGGAGTTGAGCGTGGCTGAGCAGAGGTGAGAGGCGGTTCCGGCGATGTTCCGTGATGTCCGTTCGATCACCGAGGCGCTGGCATCTCATCCACATCACCGTCGAAGGCATATCTGGATGCGAATCGCCGCGACCGAGAACCCCCTCTGGATTGACGGGGAGAGTTGGATCGACGCCGAGGGCATCACCAGTGGTGAGCGAGCAAAGCCGTTCGTTGGGAACGTACGCGTGGTCCTTTGACGGCGTCTCCTCATCCTTTCGAACGCGACGTCCCTGCTGCACCCGACACGGGAGCCAGCTCTAGAACGGGCGGAGTGGACACCGGATCGCAGCGGCTGGTGCTGTCTCGCGCGCCGCGATTCTCGATGCCCCGCCGCGACGGTACGCTGTAGGGACTTGCGGGCTCGATTGGGGCCGCAGCCAGCAGATCCCGCCCGTGCCATAGGTACGGGGAAGCGCCCGGCGGTGTGTCGCCGTCGGTGTTGCAGAGGTTCGACGGCCGTTCGGGCCGGGACGCTGTGCGGTGACCGGCGCCACGTGCGCGCGCCCGGCTCACGCCGTCGACGGAACCCGTCGGCGGCTGACGCCCGTCATGCCCGGGGCGACACGTCCTCGGGCAGCGTTGGCGGCGCACCGCGCCGCCGTTGCGACGTGCACGTCGCAGAAGGAGGACATGTGGCTCGATCAGGCCGACGCAGGTCTGGCCCTGCGCGCTCGGAGGCGGGCGCTCAGCCGAAGTCCGGCGGGCAGCGCCAGTCGGGTGGGCAGCGTCAGGGGGGCGGCAAGCGCCAGTCCGGTGCGCAGCGCCCGGCAGGGGTGCAGCGCCGTCGCGCTCCTCGCCGCGACGAGGAGGGGCTCATCCCCGTGCTCGCGGACATCACGCGCGAGGTGGAGAACGCGGTGCGGCGTCCGCCGGTCCGTCCGGCCGTGCGGACGCAGTTCCAGGTCGCCGCGCTCCTCGTCCGCGAGGAGCGCGCCCGGGTCAAGGCGGACACTGCGCTGACTCCCGCCAAGCGTGACCACGAGCTCAAGCGGCTCGACGGCGTCGCGACGCTCCTCGCGAAGATCGCCGCCCGGGACACGTCGCTGCTCGCGCTGCTCGCCGAGGACGCCCGCGTCTCCGACGCCGCCCGCGAGTACAAGGCCTCCGTGATGCGCGCCGGCGGTATCGAGCCACCCGAGGAGCCCGAGCGACCAGCACCTGTCGCACCGACGCAGGCAACCGATAAGCGCACGGAGAAGCGCGCCGAGAAGCGCGTGGTCCCGCAGTCGGTCATCTCGCGCCAGATGGCCAACCCGTTCCTCGCCCCGAACTTCGAGGCCGCTGCCGAACGCGCCGCGAAGCCGCGCCGCCTCGCCGGCTGGGAGCTGCTCGAGCCGCTCTTCCGGTCCTTCGAGCGCGACGCGCCCGGCGCCCCCGCGTGCATGGACCTGCCCGAGCCGCGGCACGTCCCCGTCCCGCAGGGCCGCGACCTCATGCCGCACCAGGCGCGCGTCGTCGCCGCCACGGCCCGCGGCCACCGGACCTTCCTCCTCGCAGACGAGCCCGGGCTCGGCAAGACCGCCCAGGCACTGCTCGCGGCACAGGCGGCCGACGCGTTCCCGCTGCTCGTCGTCGTCCCCAACGTGGTGAAGACGAACTGGGCGCACGAGGTCGGGCTGTGGACGCCGCTGCGTCGCGCCACTGTGGTCCACGGCGACGGCGACAGGGTCGACGCGTTCGCGGACGTCGTCATCGTCAATTACGAGATCCTCGACCGTCACGCCGGCTGGCTCGGCGACCACGGATTCCGCGGGATGATCGTCGACGAGGCGCACTTCATCAAGAACAAGACGTCGCAGCGCTCGCAGAACGTGCTCGAGATCTCCGACCGGATCCGCACCCGCACCGCCCGGCCGCTGATGATGGCACTCACCGGCACGCCGCTCATCAACGACATCGAGGACTTCCGCGCGATCTGGCAGTTCCTCGGCTGGATCGACGACGAGAAGCCGCTCGGCAAGCTCATGACCTCACTCGAGGACACCGGGCTCACCCCCGCCGACCCGGGCTTCTACTCGGCCGCGCGCACGAGCGTCGTCGACATGGGCATCGTGCGCCGCCGCAAGGTCGACGTCGTCGCCGACATCCCGGCCCGCCGCGTCGCGGACCTGCCGGTCGAGCTCGACGACGCCGCCGGACGCTCGATCCGCGCGTCCGAGGAGGCGCTCACGAACCGGCTGGTCCAGCGTTACCGGGCCGCCGTGGAGGCGCGCATGGAGGGCGAGGTCGTGGACGGCGTCGACCACGCGCTCGCGCGCCGCGTCGCGGCCGCCGAGCTCAAGGACTCCAGCTCCAAGGCGAAGGGCGAGAACGTCTTCACGATGGTGCGCCGCATCGGTCAGGCCAAGGCCGGTCTCGCCGCCGACTATGCCGCGCAGCTCGCCCGCAACGTCGGCAAGGTCGTGTTCTTCGCCAAGCACGTCGACGTCATGGACCAGGCCGAGCAGACGTTCGCCGACCGCGGCATCCGCTACGCCTCGATCCGCGGCGACCAGACGCCCAAGGTGCGCGAGCAGAACATCACCGCGTTCACGCAGGACCCGGACGTCGAGATCGTCGTGTGCTCCCTGACGGCCGCGGGCGTGGGGCTCAACCTCCAGGTCGCGTCCAACCTCGTGCTCGCCGAGCTGTCCTGGACCGACGCCGAGCAGACCCAGGCCATCGACCGCATCCACCGGATCGGCCAGTCCGAGCCCGTCACCGCGTGGCGCATCATCGCCGCGCAGACCATCGACGCCACGATCGCCGCGCTCATCGACAGCAAGTCCGGGCTCGCGGCTCGGGCCCTCGACGGCGCGTCCGAAGAAGACGTCCCGTCCTCCACCGACGTGCAGCTCGAGGCCCTGGTCACCCTGCTCACGGACGCACTCACCACCGACGCCGCCTGAGGGGGCGAGCGTGCCCGGCCGGGTCCACCCCGGCCGGGCACCTCACCGCCGCGCGACGAAGTACGCGTTGAACGGGTCGGACTCGACCTCCTTCTCCTCCACGTGGCCGAACCCCGCCTCGGCGAGCATCGCCGCGGCGCGCTCGACGCCCCACACCGTGCCGAGCCCGTCGCCGTCGAGGCCCAGGGAGACGCTCATGCAGTGGTACGTCGAGATCGCGTACAGGTAGGTGCCCCACGGCAGGCCCACGTTCTTCTCCAGCCGGCTCGACGCCTTGATGTCGACCATGAGGAACGTCCCGCCCGGGCGCAGGGCACGGTGCACGTTCGCGAGCACCGCGGCCGGGTGCGCCTGGTCGTGGACGGCGTCGAACGCCGTCACGAGGTCGAACCCCGAGTCCACGGAGAGCTCGGCGACGTCGAGCACCTCGAACGACGCGTTCGTCACCCCGAGCGTCCGTGCCTCCTCGCGTGCCGCGTCGATCGCGACGTCCGAGAAGTCGTACCCCACGAACCGGCTGGCCGGGAAGACCTGCGCCATGAGGTTGATCGCGTGCCCGCGCCCGCACCCGACGTCGGCCACGTCGATGCCGTCGCGGAGCCCGTCGGTCATGGCGGCGAGCGGCAGGATCGCGTCGACCAGCGCGTCGTCGTGCACCGCGGCGCTCGTCTCGGCCATGGTGCGGTGGAACTGCGGGAAGTCCGCGTACGACAGCCCGCCGCCGTGCCGGAACCGCTCGATCGTGCGCTGCTCGACCTCGCCCATCATCGCGACGTGCTGCATGAGCACCGCGACGTTGTTCGGGCCGGGGGCGCCGGTGAGCACGGCCGCGTGCTCCGCCGGCAGGACGTACGTGGCCGACGCGGGGTCGTACCGCACGACGCCCGCGGTCGTCATGCCGCCCAGCCACTCACGGACGTAGCGCTCGTGCAGCCCGGAGGCGTCGGCGACCTGGTCGCTCGTCGCCGGCGGCAGGGCCGCCAGCGTCTCGAACAGGCCCGTCTGGTGACCCGTGCTCGTCAGGACGGCGAGCGCGGCGTCGTCGAGGACGCCCAGCATCCGCCCCGCGAACGCCTCGGCGGCCGCCGCGTCGAACGGCGGTGCGACCACCGTCCCGGTGCCCGCCGCGGCGGTGCCCGTGCTGCGCGAGGCCGGTGTCGTCGTGCTCATGGTCGTCCTCCCTGTCTGCCGCGCCCGGGTGGCCGGCGTCCTTCGACGCTAGGCAGCGCAGGTTGCGCGCCTCATCGGGCGAACGATGCGTCCGGTGGGGGAGGGCGTGGGGCGGACAGTGCACACCGGCCGGCCGAGGCTGGTGGCGCAGGAACAGGACCAGCATGAGCGCGCTCGTCACCACGTAGAAGCCGTGCAACGCCCAGATGGGCCCCGCCGGCAGGGCGAAGACGTACAGCGAGTGCACCGCGTTGCCGGCGTTGGTCATCAGCAGGTTCGGCAGGCTGTACGACTCCAGGTCCCGGGTGCGCACGGCCTTCACCACCATCGGGAGCATGCTGCTCGCGAAGACCACCGTCGAGACACCACCGGCGACGAGCGCCACGTCGGCCACCATGCCGCCCGCCTCCTTCCGTGTCGTCCACGCGAGCACCGGACGTTCCCGACGCTAGGCGGACGGGGTGCCGCGGCGCGTCGGTCCTTCGACGCAGCCCGGCCACCCGGGGTGGGCAGAACTGCGCACGCTGCCCGACGGCGGTGCGGCACCTCCAGGTGGCGCCTGTCGCCTCAGGCCGAGCGTCGCCGGGGGACGCCGTGCTCGTGGGCCCACGCCGCCGCCGCGGTCCGCGACGGCACACCGATCTTGGTGAAGATGTTGGCCAGGTGCCGCCCCACCGTCTTCTCGCTAATGAACAGCTCGCGGGCCACCTGACGGTTCGTCATCCCCGACGCGACGCAGGACAGCACCTCGCGCTCGCGGTCGGTGAGCCCGCCGGGCGCCTCCGACTGGTCGAGGCGCCGCACGTCCGGCACGGCCCCGAGTTGGCGGTAGATCGCCAGGGCGGTCGCCCGGTCCGCGTCCGCGGCGGCCGCCCGCCCCATGGCGCGGTGGGCCTGCGCGAGCAGCTCGTACACCTGCGCCGTCTCGTGACGGCACCGCAGCCCGCGATACTTCTGCGCCGCGGTCTCGAGGGAGCGCACCGCGTCCTCGGGAGTCGCGCGGGCGATCTGCACGGCGCCCCGCGCGTGCGCCGCCCAGGCGCGAAGGCCCGGGCTGTCGAACTGCTCCGCCGTCTCCTCCAGCCGCGCGCACCACGCGTCCGCCTCCTCGACGAGGCCGAGGTCCAGGGCGATCCGCACCCCCGGCGCGAGCAGCGCCGCGCTCGCGAGCCGGTCCCTGCCGGCGAGCGCGGCTGACAGCCTCGACCACGCGACGTCGCCCTCACCGGCGGCGTGCAGGAGCAGGGCCTCACCCGGCTGCGGGTCGACCCCGAGCGTGCGCGCCCGGTCGTACACCGTGCGGGCGCCGTCCTGGTCGCCGCGCAGCCGCCGGATCTCGCCGAGCTGGTAGAAGGCCTCGGCGGCCGCCCAGTCGCTGCGGCCCTCCAGCTCGGTCCCGCTCCGCTCGATCCGCTCCTCGGCCGCGGCCCAGCCGCCCTCCGCGCAGAGCAGCTGCAGGCGGTGGACCCGGCAGATCCCCGAGAACACGACCTCGCCCTGGAACTGCTCGCACCACCGCTCGGTCGCCCGCGTCCAGGCGCGCATGCGGTCCAGGTCGCCGAGCTGGTGGCACGCGTGGATCACCGTGCAGTAGATCTCCCCGGCCCACTCCGGGTCGAGCCGCCCCGCCAGGACGGGCAGCATCGCCTCGTCGAGCTGACCGAACCCCGTGGCCGTGCGACCGCTCCGCAGGTCGCTCAGCCCGGCCAGGACCAGGCTCAGGGCGGTGACGGCGAGGTTGTGGGTGCGCTCCGCGACGCGTGCCGTGTCGTCCGCCGCGCGCTGCAGGCCGTCGAGGTCCCACCGGGCGAGCGCCAGCGCGCCCTCCACGTAGAAGAGGTAGCCGTGCGTGGCGCCCTCCGGGCGGTCGGCGAGCAGACGCCGGGCGCGGCTGAGCCAGCCCGACGCCACGACGACGTCGCCCCGGTTGCCCCACAGCACCGCGAGGTCGAGCGCCCGGCGGGCCGCGCCCTCGACGTCGCCCTGGACCTCCAGCACGCGGAACGCGAGCTCGGTGAGCTCGAGCGACTCGTGCAACCTCCCGACCCACCACGCCGCGCTGCCCAGGAGCGCGAGGTCCGGCGCCTCGAGCTCCGCCGTCTCGCGCGCCCGCGTCAGCGCCCCGTAGGCGCCCTGCCAGTCGCCCCGGCCATACGCCGCGCGTCCCGCGGCGAGCGCGTCCGTGCCGTCCATGGTCTCGACACCACGCTAGACCTCCTGCCCGACGGTGTCCTCGCGCGTGGCCGCGGACCCCGCCATACGCTCTGACGAGTACCGCGACGAAGGAGGCAGGCATGGGATTCCTGAAGAAGGCGATGAAGAGCGGGATCGCGGCGAAGGCGGCTCGCGTCGCCCAGCGGGAGATGTCGAAGCCGGAGAACCAGCGCAAGGCCAAGGAGCTGCTGGGCAGGTTCACCCACCGCGGCGGCTCCACCGGCACGTCCGGAGCGGCCGACCCCGGCACCCGCCGCTGACCAGTCGGCGGCGTCCGCGGCCCCGGTGCGTCGGGTGCCGACACCGTCGGTGGCCGCGCGTACGGTGATGGGCGTCACATCGCCGAGCCGGAGGATGCCGCCATGACCGACCCGCCCTGGGAGCCACCGCTCGCCGGTACCGACGTCGAGCACCTCGTCGGCACGCTCGAACGGCTCCGCGCGACGTTCCGCTGGAAGGCTGACGGGCTCGACGTCGACCAGCTGCGGCTGCGCGCGGTGCCGACGTCGGAGCTCACCGTCGGCGGCCTGCTCAAGCACCTCGCCGTGGTCGAGGACGACGTGTTCTCCTGGCGGATGGCGGGGCAGCAGCCGGTGAGCATGACGGCGGTGCCGGAGGACGACCTCGCGCGCTGGCAGTTCACCGTCGACCCCGACGAGACGGCCGAGGGCGTCTACGCGCTGTGGGAGGGCGCCGTCGGGCGGTCCCGCGCCACGCTGAGCGCGCTCCTGGCAGACGGCGGCCTCGACCAGCCCGGTCACCTCGAGTTCGGCGACGCCCGGCCGACCGTGCGGCGGCACCTGCACGACCTGGTCGAGGAGTACGGCCGGCACACCGGGCACATGGACCTGCTGCGCGAGGCGATCGACGGTCGCGTGGGCGAGGACCCGCCGGCCGACTGGCCGATGCTCCCGGCCGTCAGCGGCGACGCGCCGTGAGGGTGAACGACGCCGGCAGGCGCTCCGGGCGGTCGCGCAAGCGGTGCTCCCCGGTGGTCTCGTCCTCGACCATCAGGCCGGGGAGCGCGTCCCACGGGACGCTGTCGTGCTCGGTCAGCGACGTCAGCTCCAGACCGGCGTCGAGCACGGCCGTGACGATCTCGCCGAGGCCGTGGTTCCACTCCATGGAGCGCGGCTGCGCGAGCTTCTCGGCACCGGCATAGCTGAGCTCGTCCTCCCAGACGAGAGGTTCAGGCTGCTCGAAGTACGGGAGCTCGAGCGCGGGCGTCAGCGCGCCCGGCCCGCTGATCCACGACTGCTGCGCGCGGTCGTCGTGCTCGTCGCCGACCGTCATCGCGAGCGTCGACAGCAGCACGGGGTGGCCGTCGCGCAGGAACAGCCGCCCGCCCGGCCGCAGCAGCGCGGCCACCGTCTGCGCCCACCGGCGGATGCTCGGCAGCCAGCAGATCGCGCCGATCCCCGTGTAGACGACGTCGAACTGCCGCCCGTCCAGCGCCTCCGGCGCGGAGTACACGTCGGACTGCACGTACTCGACGTCCGCGCCCGCACGCTCCGCGAGGCGCCGAGCCTCGTCGAGGGACGTGCCTGACAGGTCGACGCCCGTGACGCGCGCACCCAGGCGGGCGAGGCTCAGGGTGTCGGTGCCGAGGTGGCACTGCAGGTGGACGACGTCGAGACCGCTGACCTCACCGAGCCGCGGGCGGTCGAACGCGACGACGTCCGACAGGCGGTGCGGGTCGGCGAGGAGCCGCTCGAACCCGTACGCCTGCGCGTGGACGGTCGCGCGCGCGTCCCAGTTCGTGCGGTTGACGTCCAGGTACTCGTCGGCAGCCACCCGCGGACAGTAGCAGCGGCGCGTCAGGTCCCGGGCGCGACCGGCGCCACCGGCGCGGGCTGGGCGGTGCCGCCCGAGGACTGCCCCGTCTCCGTGGTGCCCGACGACGAGCCGCCGGTGCTCGGGCCTGCGGCCGCGCCGGTGCCCGAACCGGTTCCGTCGTCCGTCGCTGACCCGTCCGTCCCGGTTCCCGAGCCGTCGGTGCCGCCGGTGCCGCCGGTCCCGTCCTCGCCCGTGCCGGGCGTCGCCGGGTCGGTGGGCTCGGGGGACGGCGTGCCCGTGGGGTCGTCCGTCGGCTCGTCGGTCGGCGACGGCGCCGGCCGCGGCTCGTCCGCGGGAGCCGACGGAGCCTCCTCGTCCGGCACGGTCGACGGCTCCGGCTCCGGCGCCGGGGTCGTGCCGACGCCCGGCTGCTCCTGCGACGGGACGACGTCCTGCGTGCCGTCGTCGGTCGTCGTCCGGCTCAGCGTGGTCCCGGAGCCCTCCTGGCCGCGCACCGCGTCGGAGATCGGCTTGCCGATGACGAGCTCGGCGACCAGCACGACGCCCATGACCACGACGAACAGCGCGACCGCCGACACCGCGAGCACCTTCGCCCTGCCGTGGCGGTCGATGAGCCGGAACCACGGGCCCGGGCGCGCCGGCTCCTGGAACCCGTCGCGCCCGTCGTCTCGCCCGACGTCCGGGCCGTCGCCCGGCACGGCGGCGCCCGTGCGCACCGTCGTGAGCGGCTGCGTGGAGCCCGCGCGCACCGCGGTCAGCGGCTGCGTGCCGCCGTCGCGCGGGACCGTCGGGAGCGTCGCCGTCGTCGACCCGCGCGGGCGGCTTGCGACCGCGCCCGCCTGCACGAGCTGCGTCATGACCGGCTTGAGCTGCTCGCGCGTCTTCTGGATCGACCGCGTGTACGCGTAGTTGCCCAGCACCGAGATGACGCTCGCCGCGCCGGCGCCGATGATCGTGCCCGCGATGCCGAAGTACGACAGCAGCACGGTCGCGCTCACGGCGGCGAGCGCGCTCGCCACCACCTGGGTGAGCGAGAGCGCCGGTGCGGCGGGCTTCTCCTCCGGGGCGTCGGCCGCGTCGTCGGCGGGAGCCACGGGGTCGGGGGAGGGGGTGCTGGAGGCGCGGCGGGAGGCGGGAGATGCGGTCACGTCGGGGATTCGTCCGGTCCGTCGGGTCGGGTGTCGTCGTTGCCCGCGGTGCCCGGCCGGCAACTTCCGGCGCGCCGCAGTCCGGCGTCGGGTGCGGGCCTCGACCACGCTAACCGGCGCATGTGCACGGCCGCGCGGGCGCCGGTGCTCCCCGCGGTGAGGGGTCGCGGAGATCCTGTGAGCGCCCGCCTGTGACCGAGACCTCGCCGGGCCGGACGCGCGTCCAGGTGAGCTCTGTGCCTACGGTCGAGAGGAGCCGGGCACCCGGTCGCCGTTCCCCTCGGCGGGCCGCCCGGTCACCGCACGCAGCACCGAGAGGAGCCGTCATGAAGGCCGTCCAGTACCGCGAGATCGGCGCACGACCCGAGGTCGTGGAGATCGACACCCCCGAGCCGAAGCCGGGGGAGGTGCTCCTCAAGGTCACCGCCGCGGGGCTGTGCCACTCCGACGTCTTCATCATGGAGCTGCCCGAGGACCAGTACACCTACGGCCTCCCGCTGACCCTCGGCCACGAGGGCACCGGTGTGGTCGAGGCGGTCGGCGAGGGCGTCGACACGAGCCTCGTCGGGCAGGCCATGGCGGTCTACGGCCCGTGGGGCTGCGGCATCTGCGAGCGCTGCGCCGCCGGGCAGGAGAACTACTGCCTGCGCGCGGCCGAGCTCGGCATCACGCCGCCCGGTCTCGGGTCGCCCGGCTCGATGGCCGAGTACATGATCGTCGACTCGCCGCGCCACCTCGTGCCCATCGGCGACCTCGACCCCGTCCAGGCGGCACCCCTCACCGACGCCGGCCTCACGCCGTACCACGCGATCAAGCGCTCGCTGCCGAAGCTCGTGGGCGGCACGACGGCGGTCGTGCTCGGCGTCGGGGGCCTCGGCCACGTCGGCATCCAGATCCTCAAGGCCCTGAGCGGGGCGCAGGTCGTCGCGCTCGACGTGTCGGACGACAAGCTCACCCTCGCCCGCGAGGTCGGGGCCGACCATGCGCTGATGTCGGACGAGTCGGCCGTCGAGGCCGTGCGCGACCTCACCCACGGGCGCGGCGCCGACCTCGTCGTCGACTTCGCCGGCATCCAGCCGACCATCGACCTCGGGCAGAAGGTGCTCGGCGTCGGCGGGGACTTCTCGCTCGTCGGGATCGGCCACGGCACGCCCACCGCGAAGGTGGGGTTCTTCCAGTCTCCGTACGAGGCGTCCTTCCTCGTCCCGTACTGGGGCTACCGTCAGGAGTTGTTCGAGGTGATCCACCTGGCCCAGCAGGGACGCCTCACCGTGCACACCGAGACGTTCTCCGTCGACCAGGCGCCCGAGGCCTACGGGAAGCTGTGGGACGGCACGCTGCGCGGCCGCGCCGTCGTGCGGTTCTGACGGCGACTGGGCTCTTCTCGGCATCCTCGTGCGCCATTTCTCTCAGCATTCTTCCAGCGCTCTCGTGGACGTCTGTCCAGGTGGAATGCGCTGCCGCCCGGCCCTCCGCGGGCCCGGCGCGCAGAGGGTGGCGCGCGCGAGTTGACGTGCACGGGAGCGACGTGCACACTAGAGCCCGACGACGCGCATCGCCTGCCCCCTGCGCGGTGCGCGTCGTTTCAAACGTCCCGGCGACATGCCGGAAGCAGGAGCCCTGGACCACCGGTCCAGGGCTCCTTGGCTTTTCGACTCTGACACCTGTCCGTGCGCGATATCGCCCCGGGTCGGGACCCTCTGCGACCGGTGTGCCGCACCGCCGTCTGAACGCCCGACCTGCCACGGCGGCGCGCCGCCCGACGGGGGAGCGCGGCCCACGCCCGCACGCGCCGGGGCGTGACCACCCCGGCGTGCCTCTGCCCGCACCGGGCCCGTCACCGTTAGCGTCGGAGCGTGAATGCCGCAGCCCGCACCAGCTCTGCCGCCCCGGACGTGGCCGATCCTGTCCGGCTGCCCGCCGACCCGGACGGACCGCGGTCCGGCGCGGCGAACGGCGACCCGTCGCAGCGACCCGTCCTCGTGCCCGAGCCGACCACCGCCGAGCTCGTCGAGACCGCCGTCGGCCACTGGCGCGCGGGCCTCGTCCGCCTCGCCGGGGGCTCCTCGCTCGCCGACATCTCCCTGCTCGGCGACGCCGTCATCGACCTCACCGCCGCGCACCCCTCCGGCGTCGCCCAGCTGTTCGCCGGCCGCCCGACGCGCCTGTCCAACCTGTTCCGCGAGGGCGGGTCGCTGCCCGCCGCGCGCCGCCGCGCCCGCGCCGTCGTCGTGCAGGCCACCGAGCACGCCCAGCGGTTCGGCGTCGCGCCCACGTACCTGGCGATCGGTGTCGCCACCTGGACCGAGGCGGACCCCGCACCGACCGTCCGCGAGGACGACGTCGCCGCGCTCGCACGCGTCGCCGGCCGCCTGTCCACGACGCTCGAGGTCGAGCCCGAGCTCCAGCAGATCACCGCCGCGCCCGACGGCGAGCCGGACCTCGCGCAGCCGGACGCCGGCACCGCGCCGGACACGCCGCGCACCCGCACCGTGCGGGCCCCCGTGCTCCTGCGGCCGCTCACCGTCACCCCGCGCGGCGACGGCGAGACCGACTACGAGCTCACGCTCGAGCCGACCGCGGAGATCAACCCGCTGCTCGCCCGCACGCTGCGGGCGCACGGCGCTCTGCTCGACCCCGTGACCCTCGCGCGCAGCACGTTCACCGGCGCCGGCTTCGACCCCGGCGACGCGACGACGCGCATCGCCGCCCTCGGCCGTGCGGTGCTCGGCGACTTCGAGCTCACGCACCGCGTGCTCGCCGGCGCGTTCGTCCACCCCGGGCAGGCGCTCGTCGACGACCTCGACGAGCACGGCCCGAGCATCGGCGAGCACGAGATCGTCGCCGCGCTCGCCGGTGACGCCGGCTCGGCCGAGGCGATCCACCGCGAGCTCCCCGCGCCCCGCGTCGGGGACGCCGACCCGGAGCTCGAGCGCGGCGTCGGCGACCTCGACCCGTCGCAGCGCTACGTCGTCGACGCGCTCGCCACCGGGTCCCACCTGTTCGTCGACGCGCCCGCGGGCGCCGACGTCGCGGGCACGCTCGCCGCCGTCGTGGCCGAGGCCGCCGCGAGCGGTCGTCAGGTCCTCTACGTCTCCGGCCACCGTCGTGCCGCCGACCACCTCGTCGCCCGGCTCGAGGAGCTCGGGCTCGGCGGTCTCGTGCTCGACGTCGCACCCGAGCCGACGTGGCGCACGAGCGTCACCCACCGCCTGCTGTCCGCGATGGCGGGGGAGCCGGACGCCGCCGAGGGCGACGACGTCGTGCGCACGCGCGACGCGCTGCTCGGCGCCCGGGCCCGCCTGGCCGGGTACATCGAGGCGCTGCACCTCGTGCGCGAGCCGTGGCACGTGTCCGCATACGACGCGCTGCAGGCGCTCGCCCGCATCGTCGCCGAGCGGCCCGCCCCCGACACGCGGGTGCGGCTCGCGCCGGAGGTCGTGGTCGCCGTCGGACCGCAGCGGGCGCACGTCGCCGCGGACCTGCGCGACGCCGCCGACCTCGGGGCCTTCACCGCGCTCGCCGCGGCGACCCCCTGGTACGGCGCCGACCTCAGCACGCGCCAGGAGGCGCAGGACGCCCTCGTGCGCGTCGAGCGCGTGCGCGCCCACACGCTGCCGCAGCTGCGCGCGCAGGTGGCGACCGTCGCCGAGGTCACGGGACTCACGCCCGCGACGACGCTGCGCCAGTGGGGCGACCAGCTCACCATGCTCGGCGGCATGCGCGGCACGCTCGACGTGTTCCAGCCCATGATCTTCGAGCGCACCGCGCAGGACATGGTCGAGGCGACCGCGAGCAAGCAGTGGCGCGCGGAGCACGGCGTCGAGATGGGCTGGTTCGCGCGGCGCCGGCTGCGCCGCCAGGCCAAGGACATGGTCCGACCGGGCGTGCGCGTCCCCGACCTGCACGCCGCGCTCGTCGAGGTCCAGGCGCAGCGTGCCGTGTGGCAGGCGCACGCCCCCGGCGGTGGCTGGCCCCGGCTGCCCGAGGGGCTGGCGACGATCGAGGACACGCATGAAGCCGTGCGGATCGACGTCGAGGAGCTCGAGCCGGTGCTCGCGACCACCCGCTCCGGCGGTGGCCTGCTCGACGTGCCGCTCGACGAGCTCGCCGCGCGGCTGCAGGCCCTCGCCGAGGACACCGAGTCGCTCGAACGGCTCCCGGGACGGACCGCGGTGCTCCGGCGCCTCACCGCCCTCGGCCTGTCCGACCTCCTCGAGGACCTCATGGCACGACGCGTCGAGGCCGACCTCGTCGGCGCGGAGCTCGACCTCGCGTGGTGGAGCTCGGTGTTCGAGCAGATCCTCGCCCAGGACCAGGCGCTCGCCGGGCAGGACGGGGCCGGGCTCGACGCCCTCGCCCGCCGCTTCCGCGAGCTGGACCGTGCGCACGTCGACTCGCTCTCCGTGCCGGTGCGCGCCGCCGTCCGCGAGCACCTGGCCACCGCGATGCGCGACCACCGCGACGAGGCCGAGGCGCTCTTCACGGAGCTGCTGGCCGGCCGCCTCGTCAGCCTCCGCGAGGCCGCGGAGCAGCACCCGGCGGTGCTCCCGAGGCTCCGGCCCGTGCTCGTCGCGACGCCGACGCTCGTCCCGCACCTGCTGCCCCCGACGCGCACGGTCGACCTCGTGGTGCTCGACGCCATCGAGCACACGCCCGTCGAGATCGTGCTCGCGGCGCTCGCGCGCGGCCGCCAGGTCGTGGCCGTGGGCGACGTCCGGGCCTCGTCCGCCTCGACCGTGGGCGACCTCGCGGAGCTGCTGCCGTCCGTGCCGCTGCTCGCCGATGGCTCGCGCCGCGACCCCTTCGTCACGACGTTCCTCGCCCGGCATGGCTACGCCGGCGTGCTGCGCCCCTCGCCGCTGCCGCGCCCCGAGGAGCTCGTGCGCTTCGACCTCGTCGACGGCACGGGCATGCCCGACCAGGAGTCGGGCGCGGTCGAGAGCACGCAGGCCGAGGTGGACCGCGTCGTCGAGGCCGCGATCGAGCACGCGCTCACGCGGCCCGAGGAGTCGCTCGCGATCGTCACCGTCACCCCGCTGCACGCCGACCGGATCCGTGAGGCGCTGCTCGGTGAGGTCCGGGAGAACCCCGCGCTGTCCGGCTTCTTCTCGACGAGCCGCGCCGAGCCGGTCGTCGTCGCCGACGTCTCCGGGGTCGCGGGCCTGGTGCGCGACACGATCCTGCTGTCCGTCGGCTTCGGCCGCACGCCCCACCGCCGCGTGCTCCACCGGTTCGGCGTGCTCAACACGCCCGGGGCCGAGGCGATGCTGCTCGACACCGTCGGGGCCGCGCGCCGCCGGCTCCACGTCGTGTCCTGCTTCACGGCGGCCGACCTCGACCCCGAGCGTCTGCGCGGCGCGGGTGCCCGACTCCTCGCCGAGGTGCTCGAGCTCGCCGAGCGCCGCAGCGGCGCGGCCGACCAGGTGGCTCTCGGCAACGGCGTCGACGTCGGCGGCAGCCCCGACCGGCTCGTGCTCGACCTCGCGGAGCGCCTGTGGCGCGCCGGCCTCGTCGTCGAGACGGACTACGGCATCGGCGACGGCGACCGGATCCCGCTCGTCGTCGGGCACCCGGACCTGCCGGGCCAGCTGCTCGTCGCCGTCCTCACCGACGACGCGGCCTACGTCGCCGAGCGCAGCGTGCGCGTGCGCGACCGGCAGGTCGCCGAGCGGCTCGAGCGGCTCGGGTGGACCGTCGCGCAGGTGTGGTCGGCCGCCGCGTTCCTCGACCCGGCGAAGGAGGCCGAGCGGATCCGCCGCGTCGTGCAGGCGGTGCGCGACGACCGTCTCCCGGAGATCGGCGGCGTCGCCCAGACGGGCGGCGGCGACAAGATCGTCGTCGTGCCGGTGCTGGACGACGACGCCGTCCACGGCGACCCCGGGCTGTGAGCCGGCACGAACCGCGGGCGGACGCCCCGCACGACCGGTGCGACGATGGGGCCGTGAGCAGCACCTCCCACGACGACACCGACCCGGCCGCGACGCCGCCCGCCGCGGCCGGTGGTCCCGACGGCGGGCGACAGGGTCGGCGGCCGCGACGGGCCGTGCGGCGCGGGACCGAGCAGGCCTCCGTGCCCGGTGCGAGCGCCGACGAGCGCGCCGCCGGGTGGGGCGACGAGCGGCCCGCCGGGCCGGGCACGGGCGGCGGGAACGACGACCGTCTGCTGGGCGACGTCCCGCCGCACTACGGACGGCACTAGCCCGCCGTCAGACCCCGTGCGGGCGCCCGTCGGGACCCGGCGCGCCGCCCCCGGTGCTGCCGCCGGCGCCGCCCGCGCCCGAGGCGCCGCCCGCGCCCGACTGCGCGGCGAGGAGGTCGCGGATCTCCTGGAGCACCCGCACGTCCTCGGCGGGGGCCTCGGGCTCGGCGACCTCGTCCTTCTTGCGCCGCTCCGCGAGCTTGTTCATCGGCAGCACGAGCAGGAAGTACAGGGCGATCGCGACGAGCAGGAACTGCAGGATCGCGTTGAGCACGCCGCCGACGGAGATCACCGACGCCTCCAGGTCACGTGCCGGGTCGCCCTCGCGCAGCGTGATGTCCCAGAGGCCGGACAGGTCGGGCTTGCCGAAGACCGCGCCGATGAGCGGGTTGAGGAAGTCGTCGACGAGCGCGGTGACGATCGAGGTGAACGCGGCGCCGATCACGACGCCGACCGCCAGGTCGATCGCGTTGCCGCGGAGCACGAAGTCCTTGAACCCGGTGAGCACGCCCTTCATGGACATCCCTTTCGCGTCGGTGACGTCGCGGGCATCGACGCCACGACGGAGCACCGTGATCCTGCCAACGACGGCGCAGGTCGGCAACGAGAGCCGGGCTACGGCACGAGAACGGCGGTGACGGTGCCCCAGCCGGCGACGGCGGCGAGCCGCTCCGCCTCCTCGGGCCGCACCGCGACGAGCGTGACGTCCTCCGGGGCGCTCGCGCCGGAGCCGAGCAGGCCGTCCGACGTCTCCGGGGCGCGGCCGGGGACCACGACCGCACCGCGCGCGAGGTACGGGTCCGGTGCCGGGTCCGCCGGGTCGACGACCGCGGCCTCCGTCGCGCCGGACGCGACCAGCAGGTCCACCCGGTCCCCGGCGGCCAGCAGGCCCGCCACGGCCGGGTCGAGCCGCACGGCCGCGACGACCGTCCCGGCGGGTGCGGCGGAGACGAGCTCTCCCGCCGCGACGAGCGACTCCTGGAGCGTGGTGCCGGGGGCGAGCCGCACGGATGCCGTGCGCCCGGCCGCGTCGTCGACCGTGCGCAGCGCCTCGGGGGCGAGCTCCGCCGCCACGTGCCGCACCTCGACGTCGGCGGCGGACAGGGCGGCACCGGCGGGCACCTCGCGCGTCGTCACGGCGACGGGCACCGTCTCCGGGGGAGCAGGCCTCGCGGCCGAGACGACCGCGGTGGCGGCGAGCCCGCAGCACGCCGCCGCGACGACGAAGCGCAGCCGCCACCACAGCACGCCCGCGCGCCGGCGGGCCGACCGCGCACGCGAGCGGGCGTCGTCGGGCCGCGTCGGGGCGCGGCCGGAGGAGGACGTCATGGCGGGTGACCGTAGCCGGGGCGCCGTGCGCCCGGTCCTACCGCCTGTGGACGGACCCGACGTCCCGTCGTCCGCCGGAGCGAGGCGAGAGGCCTGTGGTCGGGCGTCGCGCCGGGCGCGCCGCCCGCGCCGCGCTCAGGAGAGCGCCGGGGTCAGGAGAGCGCCGCGGTCAGGACGAGCGCCGGGTCAGGACGAGGCGGCCTTGGCGCCCGTCGAGGAGCTGGACGAGCCGGAGGAGCTGGACGAGCCCGAGCCGGAGGAGCCCGACGTGCTCGACGACGAGCCGGTGCCGGAGCTGCTCGTGGAGCTCTTCGACGACGACCCGGACGTCGACCCCGCGCGCGAGTCGGTGCGGTAGAACCCGGATCCCTTGAACGTCACGCCGACGGAGGAGAACACCTTGCGCAGGCGGCCGGAGCACTCGGGGCAGACCGTGAGCGCGTCGTCGGTGAAGGCCTGGTGGATGTCGAAGGCGTGACCGCAGGCGGTGCAGGTGTACGCGTAGGTGGGCACGGGATCTCCTCGTTCACGTGACGGTGGGGCGGCCGCGGCAGGGCCGGCGTCAGGTCAACAGTCGCTGGCACTCGAAACTTCCGAGTGCTAATCATACGCGGGCGGCCCGGCAGCCGTGCCGGGGTAGTCTCGCACCCGTGTCTGCGCACGAACCCGCCGAGAACCCAGCCGGCACGACGGCCGAGAGCCCGACGGACGCCGCTGCGCCGCCACGGCGCCGCAGGACGAGACGCCGGGTGCTGGTCGGGGTCGCCGCGCTCCTGGTCGTGGTCCTCGTGGCCGGGTTCGCGCTCGGCGTCGTGACCGTGCGCCGTCCTCTGCCCGAGGCCGCCGGTGAGGTGTCGCTGCCCGGGCTCGGCGCGCAGGTGACCGTGGTCCGCGACGAGCGCGGCGTGCCGCAGATCTACGCCGACACCTCCGAGGACCTGTTCCGCGCCCAGGGGTACGTGCAGGCGCAGGACCGCTTCTTCGAGATGGACTACCGCCGCCACGTCACCGCCGGACGGCTCGCCGAGCTCGTCGGCGACAACCCCGACGCGATCGCCGCCGACGCGGTCACGCGCACCTTCGGGTGGCGCCGCGTCGCGGAGCAGGAGTGGGATCTCGTCACACCCGAGACGCGCGCGTACCTCCAGGCGTACGCCGAGGGTGTGAACGCCTACCTGGAGAACCGCAGCCCGGGGGAGATCGCGCTCGAGTACACGGTGCTCGGGCTCCAGGTCGAGGTCGCCGAGCCCGAGCCGTGGGACCCGGTCGACTCGCTCGCGTGGCTCAAGGCGATGGCCTGGGACCTGCGCGGCAACTACGGGGACGAGCTCGAGCGCGCCCTGGCCTACGGGACGGTGCAGGACCCGGCCCGCGTCGCCGAGCTCTTCCCGGCGTACCCCGCCGACGTCAACGCGACGATCCTGCAGCCCGCGGAGCTCGAGAACCCGCAGCGCGTCGAGAACGAGCTCACGCCGGAGGGCGCACGCACCCTCTCCTCGGACCGTCTGCAGGCCGCGGTCGACGCCGCGGAGCGGGCGCTCGACGCCGTCCCCGTGCTCGTCGCCCGCGGCGAGGGCACCGGCTCCAACTCGTGGGTCGTGTCGGGCGAGCACACCGCCAGCGGCAGCCCCGTCCTCGCCAACGACCCGCACCTGAGCCTCGGGGCCCCGGGCATCTGGGCGCAGGTGGGGCTGCACTGCACCGACGTCGGGCCGGACTGCGCGTTCGACGTCGCAGGCTTCTCCTTCGCCGGGTTCCCCGGCGTGGTCATCGGGCACAACGCCGACCTCGCCTGGGGCCTGACGAACATGGGTGCGGACGTCACCGACTTCTTCATCGAGCGCGTGCGCGACGACACCTACCTGCGCGGCGACCGGTGGGAGCCGCTGGAGACCCGCACGGAGACGCTGCGCGTCGCGGGCGGCGAGGACGTCGAGCTCGAGGTCCGGTCCACCGTGCACGGCCCGATCGTCTCGACCGTGCTCGACGGCACGGACGCCGTCACGGAGTCTCCTGTGGACGGGACGCGGCTGGGGGAGTACGCCGTCGCGCTCCAGTGGACGGCCCTCGAGCCGGGGCGCACGGCGGACGCCGTGTTCGCGTTCAACCTGGCCGCGGACGCCGCGGACATGCAGGCCGCCGCGGCGCTGTTCGAGGTCCCGGCGCAGAACATCGTGTTCGCGACGACGGACGGGCACATCGGCTACCAGGCCCCCGGGAGGATCCCGGTGCGGCAGCAGGTCCCCGGCCCGGTGCCGTCCGACGGCACGTGGCCGCGGCCCGGCTGGGACGAGCGGTACGACTGGACCGGGTACGTGCCGAGCGAGCAGATGCCGCGGGTCCTGGACCCGGCGGAGGGCTTCGTCGTGGCGGCGAACCAGGCGGTCCTGCCGGCCGGCGTCGCACCGTTCCTCACGAGCGACTGGGACTACGGCTACCGCTCCCAGCGCATCCGCCACCTGCTGGAGGAGGAGATCGCCGCCGGGCGCCCGATCGACGTGGACACGATGACCACGATCCAGGTCGACGACCGCAGCCCGTTCGCGGAGGCGCTCGTGCCGATCCTGCTCGACCAGGAGATCGACGACGACTTCGCCGCGCAGGGGCAGGCGCTGCTCGCGGACTGGGACTACCGGACGGACGCGGACTCGGCCGCCGCCGCGTACTTCGCCGCGGTCTGGCGCAACCTGCTCCAGCTGACGTTCTGGGACGACCTGCCCGAGTCCGCGCGGCCCGACGGCGGCAGCCGGTGGCTGACCGTGGTGCAGGGCCTCGTCGAGGACCCGACCGACCCGTACTGGGACGACCGGCAGACGGTCAGCGTGGTCGAGACGCGCGACGAGGTGCTCACCCAGGCGCTCGTGTCCGCCCGTCTCGACCTCACCGTCGAGCAGAGCAAGGTGCCCGAGGACTGGGCGTGGGGCGAGCTCCACGTGCTCGCCCTGGAGCACCCGGTGCTCGGCGGCGCGTCGATCCCCGCGCCCGTGCGCGAGTACGTCAACCCGTCCCCGGTGGGCATGCCCGGCGGATCGTCGATCGTCAACGCGACGTCGTGGGACGCCTCCTCGGGCTCGTTCGAGGTGACGGCAGGGCCGTCGATGCGCATGGTCGTCGACCTCGGCGACCTCGACCGCTCCACGTGGGTGACGGTCACGGGCGTCTCGGGGCACCCGGCGTCCCCGCACTACGACGACCAGCTTACCGCGTGGGCGGCCGGCGAGACGTTCCCGTGGCCGTTCAGCCGCGGCGCCGTCGACGAGGCCGGGCGGGACGAGCTCACGCTCGTGCCCTGACCCCTCGGGGTCGTCGAGGGCTCAGGGCAGCCAGCGCCACCCGAGCGGCGTCGCGACGGCGTCGACCGGCCGGTCGTGGGGCTCGACGGGCAGGGGACGGTCCGCGGCGTCGTAGACCTCCTCCGGGTACACGAGGGCGACGACCTTGGCCCCGGGCCGGGTGTGCTCGAGCGCGCGGTCGTACCAGCCGCCGCCCTGCCCGAGGCGCACGCCGCGGGTGTCCACCGCGAGCGCCGGGGCGATGACGACGTCGGCGTGCGCGAGCGCGTCCGGGCCCAGCGTGGGCGTGCCGGGCTCCGGGGGGCGGCCGGGTGCCCGGACCTGGAGGTCCGCGGGCCCGGCGTACTCGGCCCAGTCGCGCTGGAGGCCCGCACCGAGCACGGGCAGCAGGATCCGCGCGCCGCGCGAGGAGAGCCGCTCGAGCACCGCGAGCGTCCCGGGCTCCGACGGCCGGGCGGCGTAGGTCGCGACGCACGAGGCGGCCGCGACGTCGGGGATGGTCTCGACGACCTCGGCCAGGGCGAGCGCCGCCTCCTTGCGGAGCCGCTCGGACCGGGACTGCCGGTTCGTCCGGATGGCCTTGCGGAGGATCTCCTTCGCGTCCTCGGCTTCGATGCTTCCGTGCAGGGGGTACGGCTGGACCGGGCCACTCATGTCCCTATTGTCACCCGGGCCGGGGGTCCGCCGCACCGTGCGGCGCACGGCTGGTGGCGCCCGCCGTGTCCGTGGTACACCCTGTCAGCGAGGCCGGACCGACCGTGCTTCGGCACGGGCGAGGAGGGCCGCGGGTGGACGTCGTACGAGGGGCGCCGCGATGACGGGAAAGGCGGCACGCGCGTGGGCCGTCTCGAAGCCCTGGCCGGTGACGCTGCGCGAGGACGCGATCGACGGGTCGGTCGTGCTGAGGCCGCTGCGGCGTCGCGACGGGCAGTCGTGGATGATGCTGCGCGCCCGCAACGCCGACTGGCTCGAGCGGTGGGAGGCCACGTCCCCGCGCCGCGGGCCGGGCGGCCCCCCGACGTTCGCGGAGTACGTCCGCACGCTGTCGGCCCAGGCCCGCAACGGTTCGTCGCTGCCGTTCGCGGTGGAGTTCGACGGCGAGCTCGTCGGCCAGCTCACGGTCTCGTCCATCACCTACGGGTCGTTGTGCGGGGCGAGCATCGGGTACTGGGTGAGCGAGCACGTGGCGGGGCGCGGCATCATCCCGACGGCCGTGGCGATGGCGACGGACTACTGCTTCGGCGTGCTGGGCCTGCACCGCATCGAGATCAACATCCGCCCGGAGAACGTCCCGAGCCTGCGCGTCGTGGAGAAGCTCGGGCTGCGCGACGAGGGCGTGCGCGAGCGGTTCCTGCACATCCAGGGGGAGTGGCGCGACCACCGGACGTTCGCGATCACGACCGAGGAGGTGCCCGGCGGGCTGCTCGCTCGTTGGCAGGAAACACGTCGGGAGGCCGGATGACGACCCGACACGCCGTGGAGCGTGCGGACCGCCGCCCCCCGCCTCGCCTACCGTCGTGACGTGGAATCGGCCTCGGGGATCGTCGCGCTCGCGGTGTTCCTGCTGTGGTTCGGCTCCTACGTGCCGCACCGGGTGCGTCACCGGCAGCAGCTGGTGGACGCGCGCACCGAGGACCGCTTCTCGGGAGCGCTGCGCGTCCTCGCCGTCGTCGGCCCGGCCGTGGCCGCCCCGACGCTTGCGACGGGACGGCTGGGTGCGGTAGGTGGAGGGGTCGCGGCGGTCGCCGCCGGCCCCGCGGGGGCGCCCCGGGCGCTCCTCGGCCCCGGACCAGGAGGGTCCGGCAGGCCGGGAGAGCCGGGGGGAGCGGTACAGCGGGTCCGGTCGGACGACCGGGCGCACCAGGAGGGAGAGCACGCCATGGATGGCACAGACAGCGCGGCGCCCCGGCGGGGTGCCACCCCGCGCGCGCCGGTCACCTCTCCCGTCAGCGTGCCCCGCGCGTCGCCGTCGCGCCTCGCGATGCTC
This sequence comes from Cellulosimicrobium sp. NPDC057127, assembly GCF_042670945.1. Lineage (NCBI taxonomy): Bacteria > Bacillati > Actinomycetota > Actinomycetes > Micrococcales > Promicromonosporaceae > Cellulosimicrobium > Cellulosimicrobium sp. NPDC057127. Next base: position 90,554 of record NZ_JBHUUP010000010.1, on the reverse strand, counting down.
GAGCGCCGGGCCGCCGCGGCACGTCGTCGTCTCACGCTGACCGTCGTCCTCGTGGTCGCCGCCGCTGCCACCTGGGTGGTCGTCGGGCTGGGCGTGGCTCCGTGGTGGGCCGGGGTGGTCCCGACGGCGCTGCTCGCCCTCGTGCTCGTGCTCGGACGCCGTGCGGTGCTCGCCGCGCAGCGCGCCGACGCCGCCTGGCTCGCCGAGCGTCGCGCGGAGAGCCGTGCCGTGCGCGGCCCCGTCGCAGGCGCTCCGCCCGCCCCGCGGGCAGGGCGCCCGCGCGTGACCGGTCACGCCGTGCACGCGTCCCAGCTCAGCACCCAGATGATCCCGCGGGTCGGCGTGCGGGAGCCGGTCGGCGCGTCGACGTCGGGCGGTTCCGAGGGCCGCGCGACGGCGGGACGCGCGGACACGTCGGACGACGCCGCGGAGGGCTCCTCGGCCCCGTCGGCACGGACCGCCACGACAAGCGCGACCCCCACCACCAGCACGACCGCTCCGACCGCGACGGCCACGGCCGGCACCGAGGCGTCCGGCGCGGAGGCGTCCGGCGCGGAGGCCGTCGCCGCGGAGGGCCGGCCCGTCACCGGCGAGGCGGCGACCGAGCGGCCTGCCGCCGACCGCGACGCGAGGGAGAAGGACGGCCGTCGCGTCGAGGACCACGTCCCGTCGGGTCGCGCGTGGGACCCGGTCCCCGTCCCCCGACCGACGTACACGATGAAGCCCTCGGCTCCGCGCCGTGAGCCGGCGCCGCTGCCGCAGGACGAGCCGGCGGCGGCCGCTGCACCTGTCGTCACCGCTCCCGTGACGCCCGAGCGGGCGGAGGGCGACGTGCAGAAGCCGAGGACCGAGACGCTGGGGCTCGACCTCAACGAGATCCTCGCCCGGCGGCGCGCGGCCGGGCAGTAGCCCGCGCGGGGGCGGCCGCCCGCCGACGGCGCCCGCGCCGGCCGGTTTGCGGGACCCGGCCCGGGGGGTGCTATTCTGTACACCGCTCAAGGGGCTATGGCGCAGTTGGTAGCGCGTCTCGTTCGCAATGAGAAGGTCGGGGGTTCGAATCCCCCTAGCTCCACCCTCGAGAGGCCGTCGATCCGCACGACAGTGCGGATCGGCGGCCTCTCTCGTCCCGCCCGCCGATCCCTCGATGCGCGAGCGCGCCCGCGGTTCACTGGTGGCGGAGGTGAGGGACATGTCCGTATCGACGAGACGCGGGACCGCTGTCGCCCTGGTCGTCGCAGGTCTGCTGCTCCTCGGGGCGTGCGCCGCCGGCCCGAACGTCGCACAGAGCCCTGGCGGCTACGGGTTCTGGTGGGGCCTGTGGCAGGGCGCGATCCTGCCCGTCACGTTCGTCGTGTCGCTCTTCACCGACACGGTGAGCGTCTACGAGGTCGACAACAACGGGAACTGGTACGACGTCGGGTTCGTCCTCGGGATCGCGCTCTTCTCCGCGCCCGTGCTGGCGCTGCGCGGCCGCGGGTCCTGACGGCGTCGGAGCCGGACGCGCGAGAGCCCCGGACCGCGCCGGTCCGGGGCTCTCGTGTCGGATGCTGCGGTGTGCTCAGGGGCAGGTGATGGTCACGCCGTCGAGCTGCGTGGTGCCGCCGGACGGCACGCCGACGCACGCGTCGGAGACCGCCTCGAAGCCCTGCCACAGCACGACGCCACCGATGATCGTGCCGATCAGCACGATGGCGCCCACGATGATGCCGGCGACGGCGATGCCGTTGCTGTAGCCGGCCTTCCGGGACTTGTTCAGCGCCACGATGCTGAGGATGATGCCGACGATCGACAGGCAGCCGAGGAACGACAGCACGAGGCCGATGATGCCCATGGTCTTGCCCGGGTTCTCGCCCGGCGCCGAGTAGCCGGCCGAGCCGTACTGCGAGGACTGCGGGCCGCCGTACTGCGGGTCCTGGCCGGCGCCGTACTGGGGCGCCTGCGGCGCGCCGTACTGGGGCGCCTGCGGCGCGCCGTACTGGGGAGCCTGGCCGCCGCCGTGCTGCGGGGGCTGGCTCTGCCCGTACTGCGACGCCTGCGACCCCTCACCCGGCTGCGCGCCCTGGTCCGGCTGCTGCGAGCCGTACGCGGGCGGGCCGGACGGCGTCGGATCCTGGGGGTCGCGGGGCCGCTCGGGCTGGTCGGGGGTGGACATGCACGTCTCCTCGAGGTCGCGGTGGAGGTCGTGCGCCAGTATGCCGGTGGCCCGGGTGCCCCGCGAGCGCGCCGCGCCTCTCACGAGATCCTCACCCTGGCCGGTCGTGCGGCCCCGCACCGTGGGCCATGATGGAGCACGTGAACTTACGGAAGGTCCGATTCGTCACGATCGCCTCGAGCGCCGTCCTCGCCGTGGGAGTCGCGTCCGCGGCGGCCGGCTGCGCGACGGAGTCGGCGGAGGCCGACAGCGCGCCACGGGAGACGGGGCTCGCCGCGCAGGCGGCCGAGCCCGCGGACAGCGTGCTCGTGCTCGGGTCGACCGACGCCGCGGAGCTCGCGCTCACCGCGAGCCAGACCTTCTTCGCCGCTGCCCCGGTGGCGGTCCTCGCGTCCGCGGACGACCCGGCCGCTCAGGCCACCGCGGCGGCGGCCGCCGCACGGCTCACGGCGCCCGTCCTGCTCGTCGGCGGGGGCATCTCGGACGACGGCGTGCGCACGGAGCTCGCGCGCCTCGGGACGGTCGCCGTCGTCGAGGTCAGCGAGGAGGCGCCACCGCCCGGCGAAGCCGCCGACGAGGGCGCGCAGGTCGCGCCGGCGGCGGCCGTCGGCGCGCTCGACGGCGTGACGACGGTCCACCTCGACGTCGACGCCCTGACGGACGGGGGAGAGCTCGACCCGCGCGACGTCGACGACGTCGTCGCCGCGCTCCCGGCTCGGGGTGAGGCCGACGTGCTCACCGAGGTCCTCGTGCTCGTGCAGCCCGGCGAGGCGCACGTCGCCGCCGTCGCGACGGCCCGTGCCGCCGGGGCGCTGCCCGTCGAGGTCACGGACGGCGACCCGCGCTCGGACCCTCGCGTCGTGGAGACGATCGCGGCCGCGAAGGCGCTCGCCGTGGTCGGCATCGGGGAGGGCTTCGGTTCCTCGGAGGACCTGTCCTGGAGGTTGCGCGCCGCCGAGACGGGCGCGCTCCTGCCGTCGGGGTCGCAGCTCGTGCTGGCCGGTGACTCCCGGTACGTCACGACGACGGCGGACGCGGTGACGTCGCGCCTCGTGGCCCTCGACGGCGACGACGCCGAGGCCGAGATCGCGCGCGCCGTCGAGGCGGCGGCCGCCTACGGCACCCAGGACGACCGGGCCACGGTCCCCGTCCTCGAGGTCGCCGCGACGCTGGCGTCGTCCCGGGCGGGCGAGGACGGCGACTACTCGACGGAGATCGCGTCGGCGGAGCTGCGCCCGTTCGTCGAGGCCGCGTCGACGGCCGGGGTCCACGTCGTGCTCCGGCTCGAGCCGGGGCGGGCGACGTTCGCCGAGCAGGTCGACCGGTACGCGGACCTCCTCGCGGTGCCGGGTGTCGGGGTGGCGCTCGACGTCGACGCGCGGCGCGCGGCGGACGTGCCGGGAGCCGTGGAGGCGGGGGAGGTCCAGGCCGCGGTCGACCGGGTCGCCGGTCTCGTGCGCTCCGAGGGCCTGCCGCAGAAGCTCGTCGTGGTGCAGGCGCCTGCCGTGGACGCGGTCGAGGGCCTGGCGGGCCTCGACACCGGGGACGGTGAGGTCGCCGTCGTCGTGCAGTCGGTCGCGGCCGGCGGGTACGTGCCCCGGCTCGACGCGTGGGACGACCTCCTGGAGCAGCTGCCGGCCGGTGCCGTGGGCGGCTGGACCACGGGTTCGTCGGACCCGGCGCTCGACGTCGAGGGCGTGCTGGCCCTCGAGCCCGCACCGCGGTACGTGGCCGCCCGGTCCTGACGCGCGGCCTGGACGGCCTCTTGGCGGCGCGACCCGACGCCTTTAGGGTGGGCTCCTAGCAAATCGCTCGACGCCCACCCGCCACCGACACCGAGGTCCCGATGGTCGCGCTCGTCCCCCAGCCCCTGCACGTCGACGCCGGTGACGGTCAGCTCCTCCTGGACGGCGTGCGCGTCCGGTCCGAGGGGCTCGGCGGCGACGCGCCCGCGCTCGAACGGCTCGTCGCCGAACTGGTCGCCTCCGGCGCAGGCGACCTCGCCGGCGAGACGCCGGACGGTCGCTCCGACGACGGCGCGCGCGGGGTGCCGGTCGTCCTGCGGATCGACCCGGCGGCCGGGCCGCAGGGTTCGACGAGCGCGGAGCGCTACTCCCTCGTCGCCGACGCGGACGGCGTGGTGCTCGCCGCACCCGGCCGGTCCGGCCTGCTGCACGCGGCGCGCACGCTGCGCCAGCTCGTGGAGCACGCGGGCGAGGGGCCCGCGCGGCTGCCGCACGTCGTCGTGCACGACGCGCCCCGCTACCCGTGGCGTGGTCTGTCCGTCGACGTGGCGCGGCACTTCTTCGGCCCGTCCGCGCTGCGCGCGGTCGTCGACGTGATGGCGTCCTACAAGCTCAACGTGCTCCACCTCCACCTCACCGACGACCAGGGGTGGCGCATCGAGTCGCCGTCGCGGCCCGAGCTGGTGCGGCGCTCGTCGGGCAGCGACGTCTCGGGCGGGCCGGGCGGGCACCTGTCCCTCGACGACTTCCGCGCGCTCCAGGAGTACGCGGCCGAGCGCGGCGTGCGCGTGGTCCCCGAGATCGACCTGCCCGGTCACGTCAACGCGGCGACGCACGCGTACGGCGAGCTCGTGCCCGACGGCGTGCCGACCGACGAGTACCAGGGCGTCGAGGTCGGCTTCTCGCGCCTCGCCTACGGGCTGCCCGCCACCGAGCCCTTCGTCCGTGACGTCCTCGGCGACCTCGCCCGCGCGACCGTGGGCGAGCACGTGCACGTCGGCGGCGACGAGGTCCACACGATGGACGCCGACGAGTACGCGCGGTTCGTGGTCCTGGCCGAGCAGGTGGTCCGCGACGCGGGCAAGACCCCCGTCGTGTGGCAGGAGGGTGCCAAGGCCCCGCTCCGTCCCGGCACGGTCGTCCAGTACTGGGACACCAACGCGACCGACCTCGAGTACCTCGTCGAGGCGGCGCGTGCGGGGGCGCGCGTGGTGCTGTCGCCCGGCAACCGCGTCTACCTCGACATGAAGTACGTCGAGGGCTTCCCGCTCGGCCTGCAGTGGGCCGGGTTCGTCGAGCTGCGCGACTCCTACGACTGGGAGCCCGAGGACGTCGTCGACGGTCTGCCCGCGGGCGCGATCGAGGGCGTCGAGGCCGCGGTGTGGACGGAGACACTCACCTCCACCGACGAGCTGTTCACCATGCTGCTGCCGCGCCTGTCCGCGGTCGCGGAGGTCGCCTGGAGCGCCCCCGAGCGCAAGGACTGGGACGACTACCGTCGTCGGGTCGCGCACGAAGCGCGGTCGTGGCGGCGCGACGGCGTCGCGTTCCACCCGTCCGCGCAGGTGGACTGGTGACGGCTCGTCGTCGGGTCCGTCACGTCGTCGTCGGCGAGCCCGCCCTGGAGTAGCGGCGCGCGCGGGACATGACAGCATCGTCGGGTGCCGTTCTTCTCCGCCCCGACCTCCGTGCCGTCCCCGTCCTCCCGGCGCCGCTCTGCCCGCGCCCGTCGCCGCACCCTCGCCGCCGGCGCCGCCCTCGCCGTCGCGTGGGGCGCTGCCGCGTGCACGGGCGGGTCGTCGGAGCCGACCGAGTCCGGGACCGACGGCACGACGACGGAACCCGCGCCGCCCACGGCGCGCACGGCCGCGGTCGAGGGCGTGGTCACGCTGCCCGACGCCGACCCGGCGGCCCTGACGCTCGCCGCGAGCCGGACGTTCTTCGAGGCCGCGCCCGTGGTCGTGCTCGCCGAGCCCGCGTCCACCGGACCCGCCGTCGCCGCGGCCGTCGCGACGGCCGTGACGGCACCGGTCCTCGTCACCGGTGGCGCCGCGGACGCCGTCGCGGACGAGGTCGAACGGCTCGGCGCGGTCGGGGCGGTCGTCGTCGGCGCGCCCGATGAGAGCGCCGGCGCGCCGGACGCCGAGGAGGACGGCACGGACGACGCGTCGGGCACCGGGCCGAGCGCGTCACCGGGTACGGGCGAGCAGGAGCCGGCGGCGGCCGGCGCCGCGCTCCCCGACCTCCCGACGGCGCGGATCGAGCCGGCCGACGTCGTCGCGGACGACGGGACGGTCGACGAGGACGCGCTCGAGGCCGCCGTCGAGGACGCGCTCGACGAGCTGCCCGCCACGGGGCAGGCCGAGGCGTCGGCGGACGTGCTCGCGCTCACGGACGTGGCCACGACCCCGGCCTCGGCGCTCGCCGGGGCGACGGCACGGGCCGCGGGGGCGAGCGTCCTCGACGTGCCCGGCGGCGACCCGCGCGCGACGTCGGCCACGGTCCAGGCGGTGCACGACGCGCGGGAGGCCGGCACGACGGCGACCGTCGGCATCGGCCCCTCGTTCGGCGGCGCGGAGGACCTCACGTGGCGCCTGGAGAGCGCGGCGACGGGCGTCGAGCTGCCGGGCGGCGGGCAGGTCGCGCTGCCGGGCAAGCGGTACGTCGCGCTCTACGGCTCCCCGCAGGCCCCGGTGCTCGGCGTGCTCGGCGAGCAGGACGTCCCCGCGACGATCGCCCGGGCCCAGGAGCACGCGTCCTGGTACCAGGCGCTCACCGGCGAGCCCGTGGTGCCGACGCTCGAGATCATCACGACCGTCGCGTCCGGCTCGGCCGGGAGCGACGGCAACTACTCCAACGAGCGGTCGGCCGACCTGATCCGCCCGCTCGTCGACGCCGCGCGCGAGGCGGGCGTGTACGTCGTGCTGGACTTCCAGCCGGGCCGCACCGACTTCCTCACCCAGGTGCGGGCGTACGAGGACCTGGTCGCGCAGCCGCACGTCGGCGTCGCCCTCGACCCGGAGTGGCGGCTCGGCCCCGACCAGGTGCACCTCGCCCAGATCGGCTCCGTCGGGATCGACGAGGTCAACGCCGTCGGCGACTACCTCGCGGGCCTCGTGCGCGACCGCGACCTGCCGCAGAAGATCTTCCTGCTCCACCAGTTCCGCACGTCGATGATCGCCGACCGCCCGCGCCTCGACACGGCCCACCCGGAGCTCGCCGTCGTCATCCACGCCGACGGCCAGGGCGGCCAGGGCGCGAAGGCTTCGACCTGGGCGACGCTGCGCGCGGACGCGCCGCCCGGGGTGTTCTGGGGCTGGAAGAACTTCTACGACGAGGACTCCCCGATGCTCACGCCCGAGCAGACGTGGGCCGTCCAGCCGACCCCGGACTTCGTCAGCTACCAGTGACGCGTCACACCCAGCTGGGCAGCCACATGTGCATGTTCCAGAACCAGTACGGGACCTGCCACCCGGTCCACACCGGGTAGAAGAACACGCTCACGACACCGATCAGCGCGAGCAGCGCCGCCGCGGCCGTGCGGACGCGTCCACGTGCCCGCGGCCGGTGCTCGGTGCGTTCCAGACCGACGGTCAGGACGTACACGAGCGTCAGCACGACCCACGGCGTGAAGACGATCGAGTAGAAGGTGAAGATCGTCCGCTCGGCGTACACGAACCACGGCGCCCAGCCGGCGAGGAGCCCGCTGAGCACCGCGAGCGCGCGCCAGTCTCGCAGCCGCACCAGCAGCACGACCGTGACGACGACCGCGAGCGCGGCCGTCCACCACAGCACCGGGTTGCCGATCGACGTGATGGCGCGCGCGCACCGCTCGACCTCGCACCCCGCCTCGCCGGCGTCGTACGAGCGCCAGTAGAACGACGTCGGGCGCCACTGCACGATCCAGCCCAGCGGGTGCGCCTCGTAGGGGTGCTCGGACGTCAGGCCGGTGTGGAACTCCCACATGCGCGCGTGGTACTCCACGAGCGAGCGCAGGGCCGGCGGGAGCCACGAGACGCCCTCGCCGGGGTTCTCCACCGCCCACCGGCGCAGGTAGGCGCCGGGGGAGGCGAACCACGACGTCCACGTCGCCAGGTAGGCGAGCGCGGCCGTGGGCAGCATGACGAGCGCGGCGGGGATCGCGTCGACCAGCAGCGCGTCCTCCCACCAGCGGCGCACGCCCGCGGTGCGGCGCGCCGTCGCGTCCCACAGCACCGACAGGACGGCGAGGACGGCGAGGAAGTACAGCCCCGACCACTTGACCCCGCACGCGAGGCCGAGGGAGACGGCGGCGGCGACGCGCCACCAGCGCCAGCCCAGCGACGGCCCGTAGCGTCCGATCGTCCCGCCCGCGTCGAGGATCGCGCCGCAGCGCTCCGCGAGACGTCGCCGTGCCTGCTCCCGGTCGAGCAGCAGGCACCCGAACGCGACGAGCACCCACAGCATGAGCATGTTGTCGAGCAGGCCGGTGCGCGCGTGCACGATCGCCGCGCCGTCGACCGCCAGGAGCGCTCCCGCGACGATCCCCATCGCCGTCGAGGCGAACAGCCGCCGGGCGATGCGCGCGACGAGCACCACGGCGACCACGCCCACCACCGCCGAGGCGATCCGCCACGACCACGGGCTCTCCGCACCGCCGAGCGCCTTCATGCCGAGCGCGATCATCCACTTGCCGAGCGGCGGGTGCACCACGTAGTCGGCCGTCGGGAGGTACGTGTCGACGTCCCCGGCCTCGAACGCCGGGTTCGGCTCCTCGGGCCAGTCCGCCTCGTAGCCCACCTGCAGCAGCGTCCACGCCTGCTTGACGTAGTACGTCTCGTCGAACACGAGCGTGCCCGGACGGCCCAGGTCCCACAGCCGCAGCACGGCCGCGACGGCGGCGACGATCCCGACGCCGAGCCAGCCCCACAGGCGGTCGTGCGCCGTGGCCCCCAGGGTGAGCCGGCGCGGGCCGAGCAGGGCGAGCAGGAGACGCTCGCGGTGCGTGAGGGCCGAGGCGTCGTCGGCGTCCACCGGCTCCGCGGCCACGGCCGGCGTCACGGCCTGACCGGGCTGCGCGTCGGCGGGCGGGTGGGGCAGCACGCCCGCCATGGTAGGCGGTCGGCCGGGGCGCCCGGCTGTGGAACGCTGGGCGCATGAGCAGCGCCCCCGTGCCCGACGACGCCCGCCCCGCCGAGTCCGGTCGGCTCGTGCTCGCCGGGACGCCCATCGGCAACGTCGAGGACGCGAGCCCGCGGCTGCGGCGGCTGCTCGCGACGGCGGACGTCGTCGCGGCCGAGGACACGCGCCGCCTGCGGGCGCTCGCCGGACGGCTCGACGTCGAGATCACCGGGCGCGTCATGAGCTTCCACGAGCACAACGAGAGCGAGCGCGCGGACGACCTCCTCGACGCCGTCGAGGACGGCGCGACCGTGCTCGTGGTGTCGGACGCCGGGATGCCCGCCGTGTCGGACCCCGGTTTCCGCGTGGTGGCCCGCGCGGTCGAGCGCGGGGTGCCGGTGACGGCCGCCCCCGGACCGAGCGCCGTCCTGACGGCGCTCGCGCTCTCGGGCCTGCCGACGGACCGCTTCTGCTTCGAGGGCTTCCTGCCGCGCAAGGCGGGCGACCGGGCGCGGACGCTGTCCGCGCTGGCCGACGAGCCGCGCACGCTCGTGTTCTTCGAGGCGCCGCACCGCGTCGCGGAGGCGCTCGCGGCGATGGCCGACGCCTTCGGGACCGACCGCCCGGCCGCCGTCGCCCGCGAGCTGACGAAGACCTACGAGGAGGTCCTGCGCGGGACGCTCGGCGGGCTGGCGGCCCGGGCGGCGGGGGAGCACCTGCGCGGGGAGATCTGCGTCGTCGTCGGCGGTGCGCCGCCGCGCGGCCCCGTCCCCGTGGCGGAGCTGGTGCCCGCCGTGCTCGCGCGCGTCGACGGCGGCGAGCGGCTCAAGGACGTCGTCGCGGACCTCGCGGCAGGCAGCGGCGTGCCCAAGCGCGAGCTGTACGCGGCGGCGCTGGAGGCGCGGGGCCGCTGACCCGCCCGCTACTCGGCGATGCCCGCGACGCTGCCCGTGAGCTTCTCGAGCTCCGCGTCGTACACGAGGCACAGGACCTCGCGGTCGCCCTGGCCCCAGCTGCTCTCGGTCGGCGTCATCGGCCAGAAGTCGAGCCGCGACTCCTCGTACGCCGCGCCGACGAACGGCTGGAACTCCTCGAGGCACCCCTCGCCCGCGATCGTCTGGATCTCGTCCGAGCCGGGGAACTCGTCGCCGTCGACGTCGAACGCGGCGTAGACCTCGTTGTCGTGCGGCTCGTCGCACGGGACGGCCTCGACCGACGAGACCTCGGAGGCCGTCAGGTCGCCGTCGTTCGTGCAGTCGCCGACGGTGATGCTGAAGACGTCGGCGTTCGCCTCCGCCTCGACGATCGCTCCCTCGTCGTCCCGGACGGGGTCGGCGCCGGGCAGGAGCCCGCAGCCGGCGAGGCCGAGTCCGGCGATGCCGAGGAGCGCGAGGGGCAGGCGGGCGGTGCGTGCAGCGGAAGGCATGGGTGGCTTTCTCTCGGTGGTGCGTCAGCCCGGCGGGAGCCGGGGCGCCTGAACCGTAGCGCGCCCCGGCCACCCGCCGGACCGGTCGTGACGCGCGTCACCGACTGGCGGCGTCCTCGCTGCTCACGAGGTCGACACCGGCCGCCCGCAGCTCCGTGCGCGCCTGCTCGCCGAGCTCGGGCGTCACCGGGGCGGTGAGGTCGGTCAGCACCCGCGTGGTGAGGCCGAGGGAGTGCGCGTCGAGCGCCGTCGCGCGCACGCAGTGGGACTCCGCGAGACCGACGACGTCCACCTCCGCCACCCCGGCGTCGCGCAGCACGTCCGCGAGCGCGCGCCCCTGGGTGTCGACGCCCTCGAACCCCGAGTAGGCGGCCTCGAACTCGCCCTTCTTCAGGCTCACGTCGGGCGCGAGGTCGGCGAGCGCCGGGTGGAGCTCGGCGTTCGGCGTGCCGGCGATCCCGTGCGGGGGCCAGGTGTCGACGAAGTCGGGGGACGGGCTCCAGTGGTCGCCCGGGTCCACGTGCCAGTCCTGCGTGGTGACGACGACGTCGTACCGGTCGCGGTGGCCGCGCGCGAAGTCCGCGATGCGCTCCGCGACCGCGTTGCCTCCCTCGACCCCCAGCTCGCCGCCCTCGCAGAACGTGGGCTGGACGTCGACGACGATCAGGGCGCGCCGGGTGCGGGCCGTCGTGCTCTCGCTCTCGCTCATGCGTCCCACTCTGCCACCCGCCGGGCGCGGTGGGCGGCCCGGTGCCAGGGTGGGTGGCGGAGGGCGGACGTCACGACGACGGGGAGGACGGCACGATGGAGGAGCGACCGATCGGGTACTGGCTCAAGCTGGTCGACCGGCTCATCGACGAGAGCCTCGACGACGTCTTCCACCACTCGGGCCTGACCCGGCGGCACTGGCAGGTGCTGACGATGATCCGGGACGGCGTGAGCGAGGAGACGGCGGTCGACGGCGTGCTCTCGCCGTTCGCGGGCGCGTCGGCCGGAGGCGGTCCCGGCGCGCACGCGACCGCGGTCAGTGCCGAGGTCGACGACCTGGAGCGGCGCGGGTGGGTGACGCGCACGGACGGGCGGCTCGGGGTCACGGTCGCGGGCAACCACGCGTACCACGACCTGCTGGAGGCGGTGTCGCGGGCGCGCGAGCGCGTGGCCGAGGGCATCCCGGCCGACCAGTTCGACGCGACGCTGTCGACGCTGCGGCAGATGGCGCACAACCTCGGCCACGACGGCTGACCCTGTCAGCGCGACGCGTCACCGGGGCGGCGCGTGGTGCTGACGCGTTCACGCGGTCCCCGTCGTGTCAGCACCACGCGCTGCTCGGGCGCCTCGTGGTGCTGACACGCGGTGCGAGACGTCGCCACGCGCCGTCGGGCACGGGCGTACCCTGCCGGGACGCGCGAGCCGCGCGCACCCCGCGCCCCGGACGCGCCCGAGAGAGCTGGAGCACTGCGATGGAGTTCCGCCGGATCCCCGGTCTGCCGCCCTACGTCTTCACGATCATCGACGGGCTGAAGATCGAGGCACGCCGGGCAGGGCGCGACGTCGTGGACCTCGGCTTCGGCAACCCCGACCTGCCGAGCCCGCAGGTCGCCGTCGACAAGCTCGCCGAGGCGGCGCAGAACTCCCGCAACCACCGCTACTCCGCGTCGCGCGGCATCCCCAAGCTCCGCGAGGCCGTCGCGGGCCACTACCAGCGCCGGTTCGGCGTGAGCCTCGACGCCGAGACCGAGATCATCTCGACCATCGGCGCGAAGGAGGGCTTCAGCCACCTCATGTGGGTGCTGCTGCAGCCGGGCGACGTCGCGCTCGTCCCGACGCCGAGCTACCCCATCCACATCTGGGGCCCCTACTTCGCGGGCGCCGACGCGCGGCAGGTGCCGATCGGCGACGGGACCGACGCCGCCGGGTACATCGAGCGGATCATCGAGGCGTGGGAGCTCGGCTGGCCGAAGCCGCGCGTCGTCGTGCTGTCGTTCCCGCACAACCCGACGACGACGGTCGCGACGAAGGAGGAGCTCCAGCGGCTCGTCGACTGGGCGCGCGACAAGGACGTCGTGCTCGTGCACGACCTCGCCTACGCCGACATGACCTTCGACGGGTTCCGCCCGCCGTCGATCATGGAGTGCGACGGCGCGCGCGAGGTCGCGGTCGAGCTGTACTCGATGACGAAGTCGTTCTCCATGGCGGGCTGGCGCGTCGCGTTCCTCGTGGGGCGCCGGGACGTCGTCGGGGCGCTCGCCAAGCTCAAGAGCTACCTCGACTACGGCACGTTCCAGCCGATCCAGATCGCCGCGACCGTCACCCTCAACGAGGCGACCGAGCACCCGCAGGAGGTCTCGGCCGTCTACGAGTCGCGGCGCGACGCCCTCGTCGACGGCCTGCAGCGCATCGGGTGGGACATCCACCGGCCCGGCGGCACGATGTTCGCCTGGGCCCGCATCCCCGAGGCGTACCGCGACATGGGCTCGATCGAGTTCGCGACGCACCTCGTCGAGGAGTGCGACGTCGCCGTGTCGCCGGGCGTCGGGTTCGGCCCGGGCGGTGACGAGTTCGTGCGCTTCGCCCTCATCGAGAACGAGCAGCGCATCGGGCAGGCGGTCCGCGGCCTCAAGCGAGGCCTGACGAGGCTCTGACCGCGAGATCGACCCGCGCGTCGCGGCATCGACCTCCCGAGGGCCGATCTCGCCGCGTGCGGGTCGACGTCGTGGCCGGTGGCGGGTGCGGGACCGGGGCGCGGCGGTGACCATGGGGGCATGACGGCTCACCGGGGCACGACGGCGCGTGCGCACCGCGCCACGGCCGGCGTCGTGCTCCTCGTGCTCCTCGCCGCGTGCACGGGCGGCGGGGCCGACGAGCCCACGGCGACGCCGTCGGGCACGACCTCGAGCCCGGCGACGCAGGATCCGACGCGGCAGGAGCCGCCCGTGCCCGAGGGCGAGCCGGCGCCGACGCTCGCCGTGCTGCCCGAGGTGGAGCTCGCCGTCGAGGACGTGGCGACCGGCCTCGACGCGCCCTGGGGGCTCGCCCCGCTGCCCGACGGGACGCTGCTCGTGTCCCTCCGGGACGCACGGGAGCTCGTCGTCGTCGACCCCGCGACGGGCGCGGTCGAGGCGGTGAGCGGGCCGGGCGCCGACGACCTGCGCGACGGCACCGTCACGGGCGGCGAGGCAGGTCTGCTCGGGCTCGCGGTCGGCCCGCCCGACGGCGACGCGCCCGGCGAGGTCTTCGTCTACCGCACGGCCCCCGACGGGAACGAGGTGCTGCGCGGCACGCTCGCGGGACGCGAGCTGTCCGCCCTGACGCCCGTCGTCCAGGGGATCCCCGCCGCGAGCACCCACGACGGCGGGCGGATCGCCTTCGGACCGGACGGGTACCTGTACGTCGCGACGGGCGACGCGCAGCAGGAGGGCACGTCCCAGGACCCCGCGTCGCTCGGCGGCAAGATCCTGCGGGTCACGGTCGACGGCGCGCCCGCGCCCGGCAACCCGGACCCGGCGTCGCCGGTGTGGAGCCTCGGGCACCGCAACGTGCAGGGGCTGGCGTGGGACGTGACGGGCCGCATGCTCGCGAGCGAGTTCGGGCAGGACACGTTCGACGAGCTCAACGTGATCGTGCCCGGCGGCAACTACGGGTGGCCCGACGTCGAGGGCACCGGCGGGGCAGGGGCGGGTTTCGTCGACCCCGTGGCCACGTGGGCGACGGACGACGCCTCACCCAGCGGGCTCGCCGTGACGCGGGAGGGCGCCTACCTCGCCGGGCTGCGCGGCCAGGCGCTGCTGCGTGTGCCCTTCGTCACGCCCGACGGCGGGACGTCGGCGGACGCTTTCGGCGCGCCGCAGTCCCTGCTGACCGACCACGGTCGGCTGCGCGCGGTGCTGACCGACCCGTCCACGCCGCCGGGCGAGGACGGGAGCGCGGTCCTGTTCGTGCTGACCAGCAACACCGACGGGCGCGGCGACCCGCGTGACGGAGACGACCGGCTGCTGCGCGTCACCGTCACCCCGGCCGGGTGATCCGCGCCTCGCGACGGGGTGCCGCGGACCGGCGGCTGTGCGGCCCGTGTCCCCGCACGGGACGAGCGACGTCGGCGGCCGCGTTTGGACCTCGATAACGAATCGGTTACGGTCGAGTGTCTCGCGCGGGCGCATCCTGAGTCGGGTGTACCGGATCCGCGGAGGCGAGGCGCCACGTCCGGCCCGGGTTCAGCCCGCGGGGCGGTGGGACGAGCGCCACGGACCGCCGGACCGGCGGGTCGACCAGAGCGCCCCGATCGAGCGGCGCGGCGCGGGAGCGCGGTCGGCACCGGTGCCGGAGACCCCCCGACGACTTGGACCACTGTGCGCAACCTCTTCCGCACGGCCGCACGCCCGGCCGAGAGCACCACCGACGCCACCACCTCCGAGAGCGCGACCCAGAGCACCCACGGCACGCCGGCGCCCAGCCGCGCCACGGCCCGCGCGGTCCGGCGCACGTCCCGCCGCCGTCGCACCGTGATCCTCGCCACCGCGACGGCCGCCGCCGTCGCCGGCACCGGCGCGGTCGCCTACGGCGGGGCGAGCAAGACCGTCACGCTCGACGTCGACGGGACCGTCACCACCGTCACGACCACCGCCGGCTCCGTGCAGGGCGTCCTCGACGCCGCCGGGGTCGAGGTCGACGACCGCGACCTCGTCGCGCCCGAGCCGGACGCCGCCCTGCGCGAGGGCGCGGACGTCGTCGTGCGCCTCGGCAAGCAGGTCACCGTGCAGTCCGACGGCGAGCAGGACGACGTGTGGCTCACCGCGCTCGACGCCGACGAGGCGCTGCGCACCCTCGCGTCGCGCGGCGGCGACGTCCGCCTCGTCGCGTCCCGCTCGGGCGAGCGCGCCTCGCTCGACCTGCAGCTCGACGCGGACGGGCCCGTCAACGTCGTCGCCGACGGCGAGACGACCGTCGCCCCCGACGGCAGCGTGGGCGTCCAGCGCCTCCTCGCCGACCGCGGCATCGAGCTCGGAGAGCTCGACCGCGTGAGCGTGCAGCGCGACGAGGCCGTTGACCCCGCCGTCTCCCTCGTCGTGCAGCGCGTCACCGTCGAGCGCCAGGAGGCCACCGCGCCCGTCCCGCACGAGACCGTCGAGAAGGCCGACGGCAACCGCTACAGCGACGAGCCGGCCGTCGTCGAGCAGCAGGGGGCGGACGGCGTCACCACGACCGTCTCCGAGGTCACCCTCGTCGACGGCGTCGAGGAGTCCCGCGAGGTCGTCTCCGAGGAGGTCACGATCGCGCCCGTCGACCACGTCGTCGTCAAGGGCACCAAGGAGCGCCCGAAGGACCCGCGCGCGCTCGGCCGCCTCATGGCCTCGGAGCGCGGCTGGGGCGGCGACCAGTTCGCGTGCCTCGACAAGCTGTGGACCAAGGAGTCCAACTGGCGCGTGAACGCGGACAACCCGACGTCGAGCGCGTACGGCATCCCGCAGTCCCTGCCCGGCTCGAAGATGGCGAGCAAGGGCGCCGACTGGGCCACCAACCCCGCGACCCAGATCGCCTGGGGCCTCGACTACATCGCCGGCTCCTACGGCACCCCGTGCAGCGCCTGGGCCCACTCGCAGGCCAACAACTGGTACTGAGCCGACCGCTCGTGGTCGGGTCCGTGGGTGTGGTCGGGTCCGCGGTCCTGCACCGAGGGGCGCGCGGGTCTTCCATCCGCCGCTCGTCCCTCGCGGCTCCCGCCAGACCCGCCACGACCCGCGCCCCCCTCGGCTCCGGCCCGCTCGTCCCGCACCTCGCCCTCGCGTCGCCTCGCCGGTGACGCGCCGGGCGGGGTGCGGGACGTCGTCGTTCCGGAGCGACCGCACCAGGTGACCTGACCGTGGAGGGCGGGACGGGGTGGGAGGCGGCGGGCCGTGGCGGGCCTGGCGGGAGCCCGCGAGGCACGAGCGGGCGGATGGTAGGCCCGCCGCCTCCCACCCCGGGACGCCCGGACGCGACGACCGGACGGCGACCACCGGCGCACGGCGAGACGCACGACGGCCCCGAGACGGTGGCCGACTAGGATCGGGCACCATGACCCACATCCTCTCGGCCGTGGCGTGGCCGTACGCGAACGGCCCGCGCCACATCGGTCACGTCGCAGGTTTCGGTGTCCCGTCGGACGTCTTCAGCCGGCACATGCGGATGGCGGGTCATGACGTCCTCATGGTCTCGGGCACGGACGAGCACGGCACGCCGATCCTCGTGCAGGCGGACAAGGAGGGTGTGACCCCGCAGGCGCTGGCGGACCGCTACAACCGGGTGATCGTCGAGGACCTGCACCAGCTGGGCCTCTCCTACGACTTGTTCACGCGGACGACGACGCGCAACCACTACGCCGTGGTGCAGGAGATGTTCCGCACGGTGCACAAGAACGGGTACATGGTCGAGCAGACGACCATGGGCGCGATCTCGCCGTCGACGGGCCGCACGCTGCCGGACCGCTACATCGAGGGGACGTGCCCCATCTGCGGGTACGACGGCGCGCGCGGCGACCAGTGCGACAACTGCGGCAACCAGCTCGACGCGATCGACCTGATCAACCCGAAGAGCCGCATCAACGGCGAGACGCCGAAGTTCGTGGAGTCGAACCACTTCTTCCTGGACCTGCCGGCGTTCGTCGACGCGCTGGGGGACTGGTTGCGCACGCGCACGGCGTGGCGCCCGAACGTGCTGAAGTTCTCGCTGAACCTGCTCGACGACGTGCGCCCGCGTGCCATGACGCGCGACATCGACTGGGGCATCCCGGTGCCGCTGGAGGGCTGGGAGCAGAACTCGAGCAAGCGTCTGTACGTGTGGTTCGACGCGGTGATCGGCTACCTGTCGGCGTCGATCGAGTGGGCGCGGCGCACGGGCGACCCGGAGGCGTGGCGCGCGTACTGGAACGACCCGGACGCCCGCTCGTACTACTTCATGGGCAAGGACAACATCACGTTCCACTCCCAGATCTGGCCGGCCGAGCTGCTGGCCTACGACGGGCGGGGGAACAAGGGCGGGACGCCCGGTCCGTACGGGAACCTGCAGCTGCCGACGGAGGTCGTCTCGAGCGAGTTCCTCAACGTGGAGGGGCAGAAGTTCTCCTCCTCGCGCGGCGTCGTCATCTACGTGCGCGACATGCTCGCGCGCTACCAGCCGGACGCGTTCCGGTACTACGTGGCGTCGGCGGGTCCGGAGACGCAGGACGTCGACTTCACCTGGGCGGACTTCCAGCGCCGTACGAACGACGAGCTGGTTGCGGGCTGGGGCAACCTGGTGAACCGCACGGCGAGCATGGTGCACAAGAACTTCGGCGCGATCCCCGCGCCGACGGAGCGTCAGCCGGTCGACGAGGGCGTGCTCGCGACGACGACGACGGCGTTCGGGCGTGTGGGTGAGCTCATCGCGTCGCACCGCCAGCGCGCCGCGGTCGCGGAGGCGATGAAGACGGTCGGCGAGGTGAACAAGTACGTCTCGGACACCGAGCCCTGGAAGCTCAAGACGGACCCGGACCGGCTCGCGACGGTGCTGCACACCGTCACCCAGGCGGTGAGCGACCTCAACACGATCCTGTCGCCGTTCCTGCCGCACTCGGCGCAGCAGGTGCACGAGGCGTTCGGCGGCACGGGCACGTTCGCGCCGCAGCCGCGTATCGAGGAGGTCACGGACCTCGACGACGACTCCCGGCACTACCCGGTCATCACGGGCGACTATCGCCGCGGCGAGGACGGCACGCTCCCGGGGTGGGAGCCGCGCCCGGTCGTGCCCGGCACGCCTGTGGGCAAGCCGTCGCCGGTGTTCACGAAGCTCGACGACGCGATCGTCGAGGAGGAGCTCGACCGTCTGCGCGAGTCGGCCTGACGGTGGGGAAGCAGCGCGAGCGCGGGTGGCCGCCGGACCCGGATCCGCTGCCCGTCCCCGTCGTCGACAATCACACGCACCTGGACTCCATCCGGCACGTCCTTCCCGAGGGCGACGCGGTCCCGACGGTGGCCGAGCACCTCGCGCGCGCGGCCGCCGTCGGCGTGGACCGGGTGGTGCAGGTGGGCTGCGACCTGCCCGCGGTGCGCTGGACGGACGCGCTGCTGCGCGGCTCCGACGACGTGACCGGGGCCCTGCTCGGTGCCGTCGCGATCCACCCGAACGAGGCCGTGCTGCACGGCGGCGTGCGGGAGGTCGGGCCGGACGGGCTCGAGCCGGACCCGCAGCCGCACCACGCCGTCCCGCTGGACGACGCGATCGCGGAGGTCGCCGCGGTCGCGCGCGGCAACGACCGTGTGCGCGCCGTCGGGGAGACGGGCATGGACCTGTTCCGCACCGGCCCGGAGGGCGCGCGCGTGCAGCGTGAGTCGTTCCGGGCGCACGTCGCTCTGGCGAAGGAGCTCGGGCTCGCGCTGCAGATCCACGACCGTGACGCGCACGCCGAGGTGCTCGACGTGCTCGCGCGCGACGGCGCCCCCGAGCGCACGGTGTTCCACTGCTACTCCGGCGACGCGGAGATGGCGCGGTTCTGCGCCGCGCAGGGCTGGTTCCTGTCGTTCGCCGGCCCGGTGACGTTCCGGGCGAACGGCGAGCTGCGCGCCGCGCTGCGGGAGGTGCCGCTCGGGCAGGTGCTCGTCGAGACGGACGCGCCCTACCTCACGCCGCACCCGTACCGGGGCCGCCCGAACGCGCCGTACGTCCTGCCGCACACGGTCCGCACGGTCGCCGAGGTGACCGGCACGCCGCTCGACGTCGTCTGCGAGCGGGTCGCGGCGACCTCCGTCGAGGTCTACGGCGCGTGGTGAACCCGGGGAGCGGTCCGGTGCGGTGCTTTCGTCCGGGTTCGCCGTTCCGCTACGGTCAGGTCCGTGCGCCGCAGGCCGGCGCCGACCTCGACGTCGTGCCCGGTGCTCTCCGGGCGCCGATCCGCCCGCCCAGGAGGGACGACACGCGTGCTCGCACCTGACGGGACCGTGCGCCGGCGCGCGCTGCGCCTCGTGGCCCAGGGGACCGTCGTCGTCGGGCTCGTGGGCGTCACGGGCGCCTTCGCGACGCTGCACAAGAGCGTGACGCTCGACGTCGACGGCGAGCTGCACGACGTCTCCGCGTACGGCCGCACGGTGGCGGAGGTCCTCGACTACCAGGGTGTCGACGTCGCCCGGGAGGACCTGGTCGAGCCCGGCCTGACCGCGGCGGCGCGCAACGGCAGCACGATCCTCGTGCGCACGAGCCGCGACCTCGTCGTCGAGATCGACGGCCAGGAGCAAACCGTGGCGACGACGGCACGCACCGTGGGCGAGCTGCTCGCCTCCCTCGGCCCGCGCGCCGAGGGCGCCGTGACCAACGTGTCGCGCTCGGCCGCGCTGGGCCGCGAGCCAGTGCGCGTGTCCACGCTGAAGACGGTGCACGTCGCCGTGGACGGCGCGCTCCTGCCCATCACGACGGCGGAGTCCACGGTGCGGGGCGTGCTCCAGGTCGCGGGCATCGTGCTGGGGGAGGAGGACGACACGTCCGTGCCGCTCGACGCCGCGGCGGTCGACGGCATGCTGGTGCTCGTGAGCCGGGCGGCGTCGTCGTCGGCCACGGTCACCGAGGTGCTGCCGTTCGCGACCCAGGAGGTCGAGGACCCGAACCTGCCGCAGGGGCACCGCGTCGTCACCCAGACGGGACGCGTGGGGGAGGCGGTCACGACGTACGCGGTGCAGACCCTCGGTGGCGCGGAGGTCTCGCGCACGGTCCTGACCCGCACGGTCACGGCCGAGCCCCGCGACGAGATCATCACCGTCGGCACGATGGACGTGTCGGTCTCGGTGGACCCCGGCTCGGCGCGCGCGGTCGGCCGCTCCCTCGCCGCCCAGCGCGGCTGGGGCGACGACCAGTTCACCTGCCTGGACAAGCTGTGGACCAAGGAGAGCAACTGGCGCGTCGACGCCGACAACCCGTCGTCCAGCGCCTACGGGATCCCGCAGGCCCTGCCCGGCTCGAAGATGGCGAGCGCCGGTGCCGACTGGCGCACCAACCCCGCGACGCAGATCACGTGGGGCCTCGGGTACATCGAGGGCCGCTACGGCACGCCGTGCGCGGCGTGGTCGCACTCGGTGGAGAAGGGCTTCTACTGAGCCCTGGCGCTCAGCACGTCGAGATAGTGCGGATTCTCCATGATCCCGAGGACGTTGCCGAACGGGTCGACGACCGCCGCGGTGACGAACCCCTCGCCGTTCCCGCGCTCCACGACGCCCTCGTACTCGGTCGCGCCGAGCTCGAGCAGCCGGGCGAAGGCGGCCCGGACGTCGTCGACGTGCCAGTTCACGATCGCCCCGCCCGGGGCGTCCGGCTGCGGGTGCGGTGAGTACGCCCGGGAGATGATCCCGAGCTCGTCCTCGCGGTCGCCGACGCGGAACTCCACGTAGCCGCCGGGGATCACGTAGTAGGGCTCGATGCCGAGCACGCGCGCGTACCAGGCGGAGGCGGCCTCCAGGTCGTCGGCCCACAGGTTCAGCGTCGCCATCCCTCGCAGCATGGTCGTCCCTCTCGTCCGTCGTCGGCCGGCGGAGCGGTGCCCCGGCGGCGGCGGCCCTGGCGGGCCGTCTCGCTCGACGCTACGAGGAGTCGCGGAACGTGCGGTTCCGCATGACCGGTCGGCGGGTGAAGACTGGGGAGCGTGCTCGACACCTCGGTCCGCCTGCTGCGGCTCCTCGCCCTGCTGCCGGCGCGCGCGTCGTGGTCCGGGCCGGAGCTCGCGGACAGGCTCGGCGTGACGACGCGGACGGTGCGCAACGACGTCGAGCGACTGCGGCTCCTGGGCTACCAGGTGCTGTCGGCGCCCGGCGTGGCCGGTGGGTACCGGCTGGGCGCCGGGTCGGCGCTCCCGCCGCTGCTGCTCGACGACGACGAGGCGACGGCCGTCGCCCTGTCGTTGCGCGCGGCGACCGGCGGGACCGTCGCCGGGGCCGAGGAGGCGGCGCTGCGCGCGCTCACCAAGCTCGACGCCGTGCTGCCCGCCCGGCTGCGCACCCGTGCGGACGCGCTGCGGACGGCGGTCGTCAGCGTCCCGGCGGGAGGCCCGACCGTGGACCCGCAGGTGCTCGCGGACGTGGCGACGGCCGTGCGCGACCTGACCGGGCTCCGGCTCGAGTACCGCACCCACGACGGCCGCACGGACGTGCGTGCCGTGGAGCCGCACCGCCTCGTCCACGTCGGACGGCGGTGGTACCTCCTCGGGTTCGACACCGGGCGGGACGACTGGCGCACGTTCCGGGTGGACCGGCTGCGGCTGCGGACGCCCGGCGGGCCGCGGTTCGTCCCCCGCGAGGTCCCCGGCGGCGACGCGGTCGCCCACGTCCTGCGCGGCGTCGGCTCCGTGGTGTGGGAGCACCCCGCACGGGTGCGCCTGCACGCTCCTGCGGCCGCGATGGCTGCCCGCCTCACGCCCGCGGCCGGGGTGCTGACGGACGACGGCCCCGACGCCTGCGTCCTGGAGACGGGAGGGTCATCGCTCGCGAACCTCGCGGGGTTCCTGCTCAGCCTGGAGGTGGAGCTCACCGTGCTCGACCCGCCCGCGCTGCGCGAGACCTTTGCGCGCGCGGGGGAGCGCGCGGCGCGGGCGTCAGGCGCTGTGCGCGCTGGTGAAGAGGCGGTGGAGACCGCCACGACATTCCCGTCGAAAAAGGGACAGAGCCTCCCATCCTAGCGCCGCCACAGTTGGCCTTCGATAACGGATCGGTTACGGTCGAACGTCGCTGGTGCGAGACCGGTCCGCCGCGAGCCCTCTCGAGGGGTCGCGGACGAGGCCGGAGCAGCACGGGCGACGCGCCACCGTCGGGCCCTGGGGAAGGGGTGTCGAGGAGGCGCCTGGCAGCCGGACCGGCCGCTCGGTACCCGTGACCCGCACCTCGGTGCGTGCCACGGGGAGGTGCACCTGCGCCGTCGAGCCCCGTACCCGGGAACCACGACGACTGGACCCGAGTGAAGAACCCCTTCCACCGGACCGCGCACGCGGCCGGCGCGCCGCAGGGCGCCGACACGACCCCGGACCTCGACCACACCGACACCGCCGCGGCGGGCTCCACGAGCCCCGCGGCCACCACGACCGCGCACCGTCGCCGCCGCTGGCCCCTCGTGGCCGGCTCGACCGCCGTCGTGCTCCTCGCCACCGGCGCCGTCGCGTACGGCAACGCGCGCAAGACCGTCGAGCTCGACGTCGACGGCCAGATCACCACCGTCACGACGTTCGCCGGCTCCGTCGAGGGCCTGCTCGAGGAGCAGGGCGTCGCGGTCGGCGACCGCGACCAGGTCGTCCCCGACGCGGACGCCGCGCTCCGCGGGGGCAGCGACGTCGTCGTGCGCTACGGGCGCGAGGTGCCCGTGCAGGTCGACGGCTCGCAGACCTCCGTCTGGCTGACCGCGCTCGACGCGGACGAGGCCCTGACGACCCTCGCCTCGCGCGGCAGCGACGTCCGCCTCGTGGCGTCGCGCTCGGGCGAGCGCGCCTCGCTGCCGATCCGCCTGGACGTGGACGGCCCCGTGAGCGTCGTCGCCGACGGCGAGACCCAGGTCGCGCCCGACGGCAGCGTCGGCATCGACGCGATCCTCGAGCAGCAGGGCGTCGAGCTCGGCGAGCTGGACCGCGTCCACGTCGCCAAGGCCGACGAGACGGCCGCGACCGACGAGACCGCCGCGACCGACGAGAAGACCGCCTCGGACGAGGCGGGGACCGACGCGCCGGACGTCTCGCTCGTCGTGCAGCGCGTCAAGGTCGAGGAGGTGCCGACCACCGCGCCGGTGCCGTTCGAGACCGTCACGGAGGAGGACCCGAACCGCTTCGAGGACCTCGACCAAGTCGTCAAGCAGGAGGGCGTCGAGGGCGTCCACACGACCGTGCACCGCGTCACGACGGTCGACGGCGTGGAGGAGTCCCGCGAGCTCGTCTCCGACGGCGTCACCACGCCGCCGGTGTCGAAGATCCTCGTCCAGGGCACGAAGGAGCGGCCGGAGCCCGAGCCCGAGCCGGAGCCCGCGGCGCAGCCGAGCTCGTCCGGGTCGTCGGGCTCGTCGAGCGCCTCGTCCGCTCCCGCTCCCGCGCCCGCGGACCTCGGGTCGGCGCCCGCCGGCGTGTGGGCCCAGCTCGCGCAGTGCGAGTCCGGCGGCAACCCGGCGACGAACACGGGCAACGGGTACTACGGCCTCTACCAGTTCTCGCTGCCGACGTGGCGGGCGATGGGCGGCTCCGGCCTCCCGTCCGAGGCCTCCGCGGCCGAGCAGACGCAGCGCGCGCAGGCGCTCCAGGCCCAGTCGGGCTGGGGCCAGTGGCCCGCCTGCGCCCGCAAGCTCGGGCTCCTCTGAGCCCCGTCCGGGCGAGTCGGTAGGCTCTGCCCCCATGAACGACACCCGAGGCGCCCTGCTGGGTCCGGCCGAGATCCGCGACCTGGCAGGGCGCCTCGGCGTCCGCCCGACGAAGACCCTCGGGCAGAACTTCGTGCACGACGGCGGCACGGTCCGCAAGATCGTGCGCACCGCCGACGTGCAGCCCGGCGAGCGCGTGGTCGAGATCGGCCCCGGCCTCGGCTCGTTGACGCTGGGGCTGCTCGAGGCCGGCGCGAGCGTCGTCGCGGTCGAGATCGACCCCGTCCTCGCGGGCCGCCTCCCGACGACGGTCGCCGACCACGTCGCCGACCTCGGCGACCGGCTCGTCGTCGTGGGTGCCGACGCGCTCGACGTGACGTCGCTGCCCGGCGAGCCGCCCACCGCCCTCGTGGCGAACCTGCCGTACAACGTCGCGGTCCCCGTCCTGCTGACGTTCCTCGAGCGCTTCGACTCGTTGCAGCGCGTGCTCGTCATGGTCCAGGCCGAGGTGGCGGACCGCCTCGCCGCGCAGCCCGGCAACCGCACCTACGGGGTGCCGTCCGTCAAGGCCGCGTGGTACGCCTCCGCGCGCCGCGCCGGCACCGTCGGCCGCGCCGTCTTCTGGCCCGTGCCCAACGTGGACTCGGCGCTCGTCGCGCTCGAGCGGCGGGAACCGCCGGAGACGACCGCGACCCGCGAGCAGGTGTTCGCCGTCGTCGACGCCGCGTTCGCGCAGCGCCGCAAGATGCTCCGCTCGGCGCTCGCGGGCGTCGCCGGGTCGGCGGCGGCGGCCGCCGCGGCGCTCCAGGCGGCCGGCGTGGACCCGCAGGCGCGTGGCGAGACCCTCGACGTCGCGGCCTTCGCGCGCGTCGCCGAGCAGCTGTCGGCGTCCCGGGACGTCTCTGCGCGCGCCGACGGGGAGCGACCTGGCACAGTGGACGCGTGAGCTCCCACCTCGCCGCCGCGCCGGAGCCGTTCGTGCGGGTGCGCGCGCCGGGCAAGGTCAACCTCTCGCTGCGCGTCGGGCCGCTGCAGGACGACGGCTACCACCCGCTCGTGACGATCTTCCAGGCGGTCGGGCTGAGCGAGGAGGTCATCGCGCACCAGGTCCCGCCGGGCTCGGGCCTCTCGCTCTCGGTCGAGGGGCTGCAGGCCGACGTCGTGCCGACCGACGGGACGAACCTGGCGTGGCGTGCGGCCGAGGCGCTCGCGCAGCACGTGGGCCTCGACCCGGACGTGCGGCTGCAGGTCATCAAGGGCGTGCCCGTCGCGGGCGGCATGGCCGGCGGGTCCGCGGACGCCGCGGCCGCCCTCGTCGCGTGCGACACGCTCTGGGAGACGGGCCTGGCGCGGGCCGAGCTCGCCCGCATCGCGTCCGGGCTGGGCGCCGACGTCGCGTTCGGGCTCGTCGGGCACACCGCCGTCGGCACCGGGCGCGGGGACGTGCTCACGGCCGCGATGACGCGCGGGGAGTTCCACTGGGTGTTCGCCGTCCAGGCGCAGGGGCTGTCGACGCCGGAGGTGTACCGCACGTTCGACGAGACGGTCGGCGGCACGCGGCCCGGGCTGGGTGACGACACCGCGCTCATGCAGGCACTGCGGGCCGGCGACGCCGTGGGGCTGGGACGCGCCCTGCACAACGACCTCGAGGGACCCGCGCTCGCGCTGCGCCCCGAGCTCGAGCGCACCCTCGCGGTCGCGCGCGAGGCGGACGCGCTCGGCGCGATCGTCTCCGGCTCCGGTCCGACCGTCGCCGCCCTCGCGCGCAGCCGTCAGCACGCCCTCGCCATCGCGGCCGCGTGGACCGCGGCCGACGCGTGCGACAGCGTGTGGTGCACGACGGCGCCCGCACCCGGGGCGCGCGTCGTCGCGCACTGAGGCGCGTCGTCAGCCGCCGACGTGCTCGCGCAGCCACGCGCGCTGACGGGGGAAGCGGTACGCCTGGCCGCCCTCGTGGTCGTTGAAGCGGTACACGTCGATCTGCCGGTCGACGCGCGCGCCACCCCCGTCCGCGGCCGCGCCCCAGCCGTTGTACGCCGTGTACACGGTCGACGGCGGGCACGTGGCGTCCATGAGCGCGACGGAGAACAGCGTGGGCACCGTGGCGCGCCGGGCCAGGAGCGCGACGTCGACGTACGACAGCGTGCGGAACACCGTCTCCTCCGCGCCACGGTGCACGGCGAGGTACCGCCGGACCTCGGCGTACGGATCGCGGTCGGTGATCTCGACGGCGCGCCGGAGGTGGGCGAGGAACGGCACGTCCGGCATCGCGGCGACGACCCCGCCGGCGAGGGCCGCGACCGCGATCGTGATGCCGCCGCCCTGGCTGATGCCGGTGACGGCGACGCGCGCCGGGTCGATCCCGGGCAGCGAGCGGACGGCGTCGACGGCGCGCACGCCGTCGGTGAAGACGCGACGGTAGTAGTGGTCGTGGGGGTCCTCGACACCGCGCGTGAGGAACCCCGGGGCGGCCGGTCCGGACCCGACGGGGTCGGGCGTGCCGCCCCCGCTGCCCCACCCGCTGCCCTGTCCGCGCGTGTCGACGACGAGGTGCGCGAAGCCGGCGCTCGCCCAGGCGAGGTGCTCGTGCGGAAGGCCGCGCCCGCCGCCGTAGCCGAGGAACTCGACGACGGTTGGCAGGGGCGCGGCGTCGCCACCGGCCGTCGCGCGCGCCGCGGCCGCGGGTCGCACGAGCCACGCCCGGACGGGCTGCCCGTCGAAGCCCGGGAACGTCACGTCGTCGACGGTCACGAGGTCGAGGCCGGTCTCGACGCGCTCGAGGCGGACCGTCTCGACGAGGTCACCGCCCGCCTCGCGCGACGCGGTGAGCGTCGTCGCCCAGAACGCGTCGAGGTCGTCGGGCTCCGGGAGGGTCGGGGAGTACGTCTCGAGCTCGGCGAGCGGCAGGTCGAAGAGCGGCACGGCAGGACCCTACCGCCGCGTTTACCGCTCGCGGCCGCCGACGCCTAGGCTCGACGGCGTGGCTCATCTCCTCGGCGCGGACGGCATCTCGCTGACCGTCGGCACCCGCACCCTGCTCGACGACGTGTCCCTCGGCCTCGACGACGGCGACCGCGTCGGGATCGTCGGCCCCAACGGCGCTGGGAAGTCGACGCTCCTGCGGCTCCTCGCCGGCACGCAGTCGCCCGACGCCGGACGGGTCACGCGCGTCGGCGGCCTGCGCCCCGGGCTGCTCGACCAGCGCGACGACGCCGGCACGGGCGCCACCATCCGCGACCTCGTGCACGGCGACGCCGCGACGCACGCGTGGGCGTCCGACGCCGGGGTGCGCGCCGTCCACGACGGACTGCTCGCCGACCTCGACCTGGACGCACCGGCGAGCACGCTGTCCGGCGGGCAGCGGCGGCGCGTGGCGCTCGCGGCCCTCCTCGTCGCCGACCACGACGTGCTGTTCCTCGACGAGCCGACGAACCACCTCGACGTCGAGGGCGTCGCGTGGCTCGCGGAGCACCTGCAGGGCCGGTTCGCCCGGCCGGGCGCGCGCGGGGCGCTCGTCGTCGTGACGCACGACCGGTGGTTCCTCGACGCCGTGTGCTCGCGCACGTGGGAGGTGCGCGGCGACGGCTCCGGCCAGGTCGAGGGGTACGAGGGCGGGTACGCCGCGTACGTGCTCGCGCGCGCCGAGCGGGCGCGGACCGCCGCCGTCACCGCGGAGAAGCGCGAGAACCTGCTGCGCAAGGAGCTCGCGTGGCTGCGCCGCGGCGCCCCCGCCCGCACTAGCAAGCCGAAGTTCCGGCTCGACGCCGCGGCGGCGCTCATCGCGGACGTCCCGCCGCCGCGCGACTCGCTCGAGCTGACCCGCACCGCGACGAAGCGGCTCGGCAAGGACGTGCTCGACCTCGAGGACGTCACGGTCGCGGTCCCCGCCGTCGTGTCAGCACCAGGCGATGCCCGGGCCGTCGGTGGCGCTGACACGCGGCGCGTTCTGCTCGACGACGTCACGTGGCGCCTGGGACCCGGGGACCGGTACGGCGTCGTCGGCGTCAACGGCTCGGGCAAGACGACGCTGCTCGCCCTGCTCGCCGGACGGCGCGAGCCGGACGCCGGCCGGGTCAAGCGCGGCAAGACGGTGCACGTCGCGGAGCTTTCGCAGGACGTCGGGGAGCTCGACGACATCGCGGACCGACGCGTCGTGCAGGTGGTCGAGGACGAGAAGCGCTCGGTCGTCGTCGACGGCAAGGAGCTCACCGCCTCGCAGCTCGTGGAACGGCTCGGGTTCACGCGCGAGCGCTCGCAGACGCTCGTGCGCGACCTGTCGGGCGGTGAGCGCCGCCGCCTGCAGCTCCTGCGCCTGCTCGTCGCCGAGCCGAACGTGCTCCTGCTCGACGAGCCCACGAACGACCTCGACACCGACACCCTGGCGGCGCTCGAGGACCTGCTCGACGGCTGGCCGGGCACCCTCGTCGTCGTCTCGCACGACCGCTACCTGCTCGAGCGCGTCGCCGACCGCCAGGTCGCGCTGCTCGGGGACGGGCGGATCCGTGACCTGCCGGGCGGCGTCGAGCAGTACCTGGAGCTGCGGCGCGCCGCGATCGCGGCCGCCTCGACCACCGGGCCCGCCGCCGCGGCGAGCCCGTCCACGGGCGCCGGGACCGACGACGCCGCGGCCCCCGGGGCGGGCGGCTCCGTGCCCAGCGCGGCCGACGTCCGCGCGGCGAAGAAGGAGATCAACCGCATCGAGCGTCGGCTCACCAAGATCGCGGACGCCGAGGCGCGGCTGCACGAGAAGATCGCGGCGCAGGCGACCGACTTCGCCGCCGTCGCGGAGCTCGACGCGGAGCTGCGAACCCTCGCGGCGGAGAAGGACGAGCTCGAGGCCGCCTGGCTGGAGGCTGCCGAGATCGCCGGTTAGTCCCTGCTACGGCCGGCCCGGAGCGGCTCCGGTGGGGCGGCCCGGGCCGGTGAGCACGAGCCCGACGACCGCCATGACGACCAGCGCGACGAGCACGACGGCGACGGGTGCGGTCCACGTGCCCGTCGCCGTCTGGAGCGCGCCGACGGCCGTCGGGGCCACCGCGGCGAAGCTGTACCCGACGGACTGGACGGTCGCGGACGCCTGGCGCCCGCGGCGCACCGTCGGGAAGCGCTGGGCCACGAGCGTGAAGACCACGACGAAGTTCGCCGCCTGCGCGACGCCGGCGGCCGACGCCCAGACCGCCCACGCGCCGGGGTCGAGGAGCAGCCCGGCGGGCAGCAGGAGCCACAGCACGGCGATGCCCCCGAACGTCGTGCGCAGGGACAGCCGCCGGACGGCGAGCGGCACGGCGAGGCCGCCGACGATCGCAAATCCCTGGAAGAGCGACGCCGCACCGCCCGCGGCGCTGCGCGGGATACCTGCGAGGTCCTCGAGGATGAGCGGGAGCCACGCGGTGAGCGCGTAGAAGCTCGACGACTGGAGCGCGAACATCGCGCACAGGGCCCACGTGAACGGCGTCGCGAGGACGTGGCGCTCGCGTCGGGCCGCCGCCTCGGGCTCCGTGCCGGTGACGCCCTGCGCCATGCCCTCGGCGACGCGGTCGGCGGTGTCGGCGCCGGGGCGGCGCGCAGGTGCCGGGCGGTCCGCGCGCGCCGGCCGCGGGGGCTCGGCCGGGACGGAGCGCCACCACCACACGAGCGCGACGAGGGCGAGCACGCCCCACGAGACGAGCGCCCAGCGCCAGCCGACCGCGTCCGCGAGCGGCGCGGTGAGCGCCGTCGTCGCGACGGTGCCGACGTTGATGGCTGCGGTGTACAGGCCCGTCACCGTGCTCACGTGCCCCGGGAAGTCGCGCTGGGCGATCATCGGCAGGCCGAGGTTCGCCGTCGTGATGCCGAGGCCGATCAGCACCGTCCCGGCGAAGGTGCCGCCGTGCCCGAGCGCGGCGACCCCGAACAGGTCCAGCGAGCGCAGGAGGGTCCCGGCCAGGATCAGGGCGAGCGCGACCGCGATCGCGGTCCGCAGCGACGACCGCCCGAGCAGTCCCGCGACGGCGGGTGTCGCGAGCGCGAAGCACAGCACGGGGATGCCGGTGAGCAGGCCGGCGGTCGCCGCGGTGAGGCCGAGCTCGGCGGCGACGTCCGTCACCACGGGCGGCAGGGCGGTGATCGGCGCGCGCAGGTTGACCGCCACGAGGAGCACGGCGACGAGCAGCACGCCGTCGACCCCGCCGCCGAAGGTGCGCGGGCGGGAGGCGCTCATGGTGTGGTCTCCGGGTGTCGGGTCAGTCGTCGAACTGCCCGACGACTGTACGCAGGAGCGCGGCGAGCGCGGGTCGTCCGCCCGGTTCCAGCACGTCGAGGATGCGCGACTCGACGGCGAGGAGGTCCGTCATCGCCGTGTCGACGCGCTCGAGCCCGTCCGGGGTCAGCTCGACGAGGACGCCGCGGCGGTCGTCGGGCGAGCGGCGTCGCACCACGAGCCCGCGCGACTCCAGCCGGTCGATCCGGTTGGTCATGGTCCCGCTCGTGACGAGGGTCTGGGTGACGAGCGCGCCGGGGGAGAGGCGGTACGGCTCGCCCGCCCGGCGCAGGGCCGACAGGACGTCGAACTCCCACGTCTCCAGGTGCCCGCGCGCGAACGCCGTCCGGCGCGCCCGGTCCAGGTGCCGGGCGAGGCGGTCGACGCGCGAGAACACGGTGAGCGGCTCGAGGTCCAGGTCGGGGCGCTCGTGCCGCCAGGCCGCGACGATGCGGTCGACCTCGTCGGGTCGCTCGTCCGGGCCCTCGTCCGCGCCCTCGTGCGAGGGCCCGGCGTCGTGGTGCAGCTCCATGACGCGAGGGTACTCGACGTGTCTCGACGTCAAGACTCTTGACGCCGCCGGCCCATGGAGCCGACCCGTCCCGGGTCAGCCCGCGCGCAGCGCGTCCGCGAGCCTGACGCGGGCACCGGTGCGCAGCACCGCGTTGGAGTAGATCTTCGCGGCGAGCCACACGAGCACCGGGATCAGCGCCACGGACAGGCCGAGCGCCAGCAGCGCCTCCCAGGTCTCCGCGCTGCCCAGCGCGATGCGCACCGGCATGAGCAGCGGCGAGCACAGCGGCACGTACGACAACCACACGACGAGGGGGTTGTCGGGCGCCCACGGCGCGACCGAGACGCCGACGATGTACGGCACGATCATGAGGAACGTGACGGGCGTGGTCACCGCGCCGACGTCCTCCTGCCGCGAGACGAGCGCCCCGAGGCCGGCCATGAGCAGCGCGTAGCTGACGAACCCCACGACGAACCACACGAGCGCCCACGCCGCCGCTGTGCCCAGGTCGATCGTGGAGGTGTCCACGAGCCCGAGCCCCAGCGCCGTCCCCACGCCCGCCGCGACGACGAGCGCGACCTGGCCCAGCCCGACGAGGCCGATGCCGAGCACCTTGCCGGCCATGAGCTGCCACGGTCGCACCGTCGCCAGCAGCAGCTCGACGACGCGGCTCGTCTTCTCCTCGACGACGCCCTGCGCGATGAGCTGGCCGCTGATCATGATCGCCATGAACAGCAGGACCCCGGTCACGAGGCCCGTCACGTAGCGGGCGGGGTCGAACTCGCTCGGCTCCCCGATCGTGCGCACGGTCGGCTGCGCGGTCGCGACCGCGGACGACACCTCCGCGGGGTCGCCGCCGAGCTCGCTCACGGCGCCGGCCAGCGCCGACTGCTGGGCGAGCGTCGTCAGGACCGGCGCCAGCGGTTCGCCGAGCTCCGACTCGACGACGACCGTCCAGTCGTCGGCCGACCCCGTGAGGAGGGCGTCGAGGTCGCCCTCGCGCACCCGCTCCTCGCCGGCCGCCTCGTCGGCGACGTCCACCGTCTCGACCGCAGTCCCGAGCGCCTCGCCCGTGGCCGTGACCGGCTGCGCGAGCGACGTCGTGCCCGGCGCGAGGCCGATGCGCTGCGCCTCCGGTCCCGACGACGTCGCGAGGTTGAGCACGACCCCGCCGAGCACCACGGCCGCGACGAGCACCACCGTCAGCCAGACGAACGACTTCGAGCGCAGGCGCGTCGTGATCTCGCGGCCCGCGACGAGGCGGATCGCGCCCCACGACGACAGCTCCGCCGCGGCACCCGGTGCCCCGCCCGCGCGCGTCGCGCGTCCGGCGTCGTCCGGTCGTGTCGTGCTCATGCCGGCACCTCCTCGGTCGATCGGCTCGTGGTCGCGGCGTCCTCGGACGCGGGCGAGCTCACCACGTCGCGGTACAGCTCCGTGAGGGACGGGCGCACCACCGCGAACTCGCGCACGGGTCCGGCGGCGAGCGCCGCACGGAGCACCGCCTGCTCGCGGCCGGGTGCGCCGTCGGCCCCGGCGCCGGGCGCGAGCTCGACCACGGTGCGCGAGCCCTCGAGGCTCACGGCGCGCGCGTCGGGCACCGCACCGATCCACGTGGCGCCGGGCGGACCGTCCACGACCCAGCGCTCGGTCTCCGTACGGCGCAGGTCGTCGATCGTGCCGACCGCGACCATCTCGCCGTCCTTGATGATCCCCACGCGGTCGCACAGCCGCTCGACGAGGTCGAGCTGGTGCGAGGAGAACACGACGGGGACGCCGGCGTCCGCGCGGTCGCGCAGGACGTCGCTCATGACGTCCACGGCGACGGGGTCGAGCCCCGAGAACGGCTCGTCGAGGACGAGCACCTCCGGGTCGTGGGTGAGCGCGGCGGCGAGCTGGACGCGCTGCTGGTTGCCGAGGGACAGCTTCTGCACCTCGTCGCCACGCCGTGCGGCCACGCCGAGGGTCTCCGTCCAGCGCGTCATCGCGTCGCGCGCGGCGCTCGTGGAGAGCCCGTGCAGCCTCGCGAGGTACGTCAGCTGGTCCGCGACCGGCATCCGCGGGTAGAGGCCGCGCTCCTCGGGCATGTAGCCGATGCGCCGCCGCTCGTCAGGACCGATGGGCCGTCCGTCGTACCGCACCTCGCCGCCGTCCGCGGCGAGCACGCCCAGGACGATGCGCATCGTCGTCGTCTTGCCCGCGCCGTTGGAGCCCACGAACCCGAAGATCTCGCCGTCGCGCACGTCGAACGTCGTGCCGCGCAGCGCCCGGACGGATCCGTAGGACTTCGTCAGCGAGTCGATCTCGAGAGTCGCCATGTCACCACCGAACCACGAGGACGCGGCCGCAGGACAGGACAGATGTCATGTCCGGCGAGGCCGTGCTGCCGCCCGACGGTACGGCGTGACGCCCGCGCGACCCGTCGGCACGGGGGTGCAAGCACCGCCACGGGTGAATTGACGGGGTGAACCGCGTCACCGGCGAGCGTCGGGAAGGGGCCTCTGACCTGCACGGACGTCCGCGCAGGTGCGATCACGACGATTGTGTTGGACGAGCGTTCAGTACCTATTCTGAACGCGTCGCGGCTGCCGGTGCCGGCAGCCGCGCGCACACAAGAAAATGACCTGCTCGGTCCCTCTTGGCGGAGCGCGAACCGAGCAGGTCCTCCCGTTCAGGAAGGTCCTCAGCGTCCCATGCGCACTGCGATGGGGGCAACACTCGGTGCTGCCCTCCTCCTCGTCCTGCCCGCGGTCCCCGCGGCGGCGAGCAGCCCCGACCACGCCACGCCCTACGCCGTCCTGCCGGACGGTCTGCAGCTCCCCGCGGGGGACACGTTCCCCGACGGCGGGCACGTCAACATCGAGTACACGGCCGACGGGCTGCCCCACGCGGGGATCCACTTCGAGAGCGTCAACGGCCAGGCGTCGGGCGCGTTCGTCGGAGCGTCGTACCTGCCGTGGAGCACTCTCGTCACGGCGGACGAGTACTGCATCACGTGGGTCCAGGTGGGCCACTACAGCGAGCACTTCGGCGAGGGCGGCGAGGCGCCCGTGTGCTCCGACGGCTCCACCCCGCCGACGCCGCCGCCCACGGTGCCGACCGGGCCGGTGCCGAGCGAGCCCGCCGCGCCGGCCGAGCCCACCGCGCCGGCCGAGCCCACCGCGCCGGCCGATCCCACCGCGCCGACCGACCCGGGTGAGCCGGGCGAGCCGACCCTGCCGACCGTGCCGACCGACCCTGCCCCCGGCGACGGCCCTGCCGAGCCCGAGGTCCCGTCAGCGCCCGCGACACCGGTCGAGGAGGCGCGCACGTCTCCCGCCGGCCCGGGGGCGGCGGGCTCCGGGGGCAGGACGGGGACGTCCGGGGCAGTCCCTCCCGCCGCCGACGGTCCGGCGACCGTGGCGGACGGCGCCCCGGCACGGACCGCGGCGGACGCGCGGCCGGTGCTGGCGACGACCGGGTCGTCCGGGGCGTGGGCCGTCGGGGCCGCGGCCGCTGCTGGCCTCGGCGGCGTGCTGCTGCTCGCCGCGCGCCGGTGGCGCGAGCGTGCGGAGGTCAGCGCTTCGTCGGCGCCGTGAGCCTCGGCCGCTTCTCCATGTCGGCCAGGCCGTTCCAGGCGAGGTTGACCAGGTGCGCGGCGACCTCGGACTTCTTGGGGGAGCGCGCGTCGAGCCAGTACTGACCGGTCAGCGCGACCATGCCGACGAGCATCTGCGCGTAGATCGGGGCGACCTTGGGGTCGAGGCCGCGCGTGGAGAACTGGTCCGCGAGGAGGTGCTCGACCTGCGTCGCGACGTCGCCGATGAGGCTGGAGAACGTGCCCGTGGCCTGGGCCACGGGGGAGTCGCGCACCAGGATCCGGAAGCCGTCCTCGGACGCCTCGATGTAGGACAGCAGCGCGAGGGCGGTGCGCTCGAGCAGCACCTTCGGGTGCCCGCCCTCGTCCAGCGCGCCCGAGAGCGCGGCCGTCAGCGCCTGGACCTCCCGGTCGACGACGACCGCGTAGATCCCCTCCTTGCCGCCGAAGTGCTCGTACACGACCGGCTTGGACACCTCCGCCCGCGTGGCGATCTCCTCCACGCTCGTGCCCTCGAACCCCTTCTCCGCGAACAGGCCGCGGCTGACGGCGAGCAGCTGCTCGCGCCGCTGGCTCGCGGTCATGCGGGAACGGGGGGTGCGTCGGGAGTCGGCCACGGGACCATCATGCCTGCCCACCGGTCGGCGCCGCGGGACGCGACCGCAGGTCGCGGGGGCGGCGCGAGGTCGCGCGCCGGGCACGACGCGCGACCTGGCAGACTGTTCCCGGACGCACGACGCCGCTGCTGCCCCGGGCGCGAGCCCGGTGCCGGTCCTGCGTCACGGTCCGGTCCGCCTTGGTGTAATCGGCAGCACAAGGGTTTTTGGTGCCCTTGGTCCAGGTTCGAGTCCTGGGGGCGGAGCACGTGCCACCGATCCCGAGGGGAACATCCATGGAAGCTCAGCAGGGCACCGACGTGCGCGTCGCCCCCGCTGCCGTGATCGTCCTCGCCGCAGGCGAGGGCACACGGATGAAGTCGTCCACCCCGAAGATGCTGCACACGCTCGCGGGCCGCAGCCTGCTCGGGCACGTGCTCGTCGCGACGCGCTCGCTCGACCCGGCGCTGCTCGCCGTCGTGGTGCGCCACGAGCGCGACCGCGTGGCCGAGCACGCCCTCGGCGTCGACGCCGGCGTGCTCGTCGTCGACCAGGACGAGGTCCCGGGGACCGGCCGCGCCGTGCAGTGCGCGCTCGCCGCGCTCGACGCCCGGGCGCACGCGCTCGCCGTCGTCGACGGCGTGCCCGACGGCGAGGAGGGCCGCGGCCTCGGCGACGGGCTCGAGGGCCCGGTCGTCGTCACGGCGGGCGACACCCCGCTGCTCGACGGCGACACCCTTGCCCAGCTGCTGGCGGCGCACGTCGCGGACGGCAACGCGGTCACGATGCTCACGACCGAGCTCGCGGACGCGACCGGCTACGGGCGCGTGGTGCGCGACGCCACGGGCGACGTCGAGCGGATCGTCGAGCACAAGGACGCGAGCCCGGACGAGCTCGAGATCCGCGAGATCAACGCCTCGATCTACGTCTTCGACGCCGCGGTGCTGCGCCGCGGGCTGGCCGGCCTCGGTCGCGACAACGCCCAGGGCGAGGTCTACCTGACGGACGTCGTGGCCGCGGCACGGGCCGAGGGCGGCTCCGTCCGGGCGCTGGTCTCGGACGACCCGACGGTCGTGGAGGGCGTCAACGACCGGGTCCAGCTCGCGGCGCTGCGCGCCGAGCTGAACCGCCGCGTCCTCGAGGACTGGATGCGCGCCGGCGTGACCGTCGTCGACCCGGCGACCACGTGGGTCGACGTCGACGTCGAGCTGGCGCGCGACGTCACGCTCCTGCCGGGCACGCAGCTGCACGGCGCGACGGTCGTCGGCGAGGGCGCCACCGTCGGCCCGGACACGACCCTCACGGACACCGAGGTGGGGCCGGGCGCCACCGTGACCCGCACGCACGGCACGCTGGCGGTGCTCGGCGCGGGGACGAGCGTCGGTCCGTTCGCCTACCTGCGTCCGGGCACGGTGCTCGGCGCGGAGGGCAAGATCGGCACGTTCGTCGAGACCAAGAACGCCGAGATCGGCGAGGGCTCCAAGGTCCCGCACCTGTCGTACGTGGGCGACGCGACGATCGGCGCCCACACCAACATCGGCGCGGCGTCGGTGACCGTGAACTACGACGGCGTGCACAAGCACCGGACCGTCATCGGGTCGCACGCCCGCACGGGCGCGGACAACATGTTCGTCGCCCCGGTGACCGTGGGCGACGGCGCGTACACCGCGGCGGGGTCCGTGATCCGGCGCGACGTGCCCGCGGGGGCGCTCGGCGTCAGCGGCGGCCAGCAGCGCAACATCGAGGGCTGGGTCGAGCGTCGCCGCGCCGGCACGGCGGCCGCCGACGCGGCCGCCGCCGCACGTGCGAGCGACCCGGAGACCCCGGTCGTGGGGGCTCAGGCACAGGCGCAGCTCGCCGACCACTCCGCCGCGGCGACGGCCGACCGCCCGACGCCGCCTCCGCCCGGCCCCGACCTCGAGAGCACGCTCGACGCCCTGCGCAGCGCGCGGCCGGCCGACTGACCGCGCGCCAGGTCGCGCTCCGCGCGTCCGCCCACGACGACCCGACCCCGGACACCGAAGGAAGCACCGCATGAGCAGCACGATCGCCGGCAACGGGGAGAAGTCCCTGGTCCTCGCCTCGGGGCGCGCGCACCCCGAGCTCGCGAACGACGTCGCGCGGGAGCTGGGGATCGACCTCCTCCCGACCACGGCCTACGACTTCGCGAACGGCGAGATCTACGTCCGGTTCGGGGAGTCGGTGCGCGGCGCGGACGTGTTCATCCTCCAGAGCCACACGGCGCCGATCAACCAGTGGATCATGGAGCAGCTGCTCATGGTCGACGCCGCGAAGCGCGCGTCGGCGCGCACCATCACGGTCGTGCAGCCGTTCTACGGGTACGCGCGCCAGGACAAGAAGCACCGCGGGCGCGAGCCCATCTCGGCCCGGCTCATGTCCGACCTCTTCACCGCCGCGGGCGCCGACCGTCTCATGAGCGTCGACCTGCACGCCGCGCAGACGCAGGGCTTCTTCGACGGGCCGGTCGACCACCTGTGGGCCATGCCCATCCTGACCGAGTACGTCAAGACGCGTGTGGACACGTCCAACGTCACGGTCGTCTCGCCCGACGCCGGGCGCATCCGCGTGGCCGAGCAGTGGGCGGCGAAGCTCGGGGGCGGACCGCTCGCGTTCGTCCACAAGACGCGCGACATCACGCGGCCCAACCAGGCCGTCGCGAACCGCGTCGTCGGCGAGGTCGAGGGCCGCGACTGCGTGCTCGTCGACGACCTCATCGACACCGGCGGCACCATCGCCGAGGCGGTGCGCGTGATCCTCGAGGCGGGCGCCAAGTCGGTGGTCGTGGCCGCGACGCACGGCGTCCTGTCCGACCCGGCGGCCCAGCGCCTGTCGGAGTGCGGCGCGAGCGAGGTCGTCATCACCGACACCCTGCCGATCGCCGCGGACAAGCGGTTCCCGCAGCTCACGGTGCTGTCGATCGCGCCGCTCGTCGCGCGCGCGATCCGCGAGGTGTTCGACGACGGCTCCGTCACCTCGCTGTTCGACGGCAACAGCTGACGTGCGGTCCGCCCGGCCGACCCGTGACATTCGACAGGGTCGGCCGGGCGGGGCGTCCCCTAGCGTGGGGACCATGCTCATCCTCGAGGACTACCTCCTGCTGACGCTGGACGACGCGACCGGCAAGACCGTCGTCGACGCCTCGTACCGCGAGCAGGTGGCCGCGGGCGCGCTCCTGGTCGAGCTCGCGCTCCTCGGGCGGGCCGACCTCGCGGGGGACGGCGACGGCGGGCGCGTCGGACGCATCGTCGTCCGGGACGCCTCCACCACGGGCAACGCGCTGCTCGACGAGGCCCTCGACGTCGTCCGGTCGAAGGAGGGCTCGAAGCCCAAGGCGCTCGTGGGACCGATCGCGAAGCTCAAGCCGGCCGCGCGCGCGGTCGCCTCGCTCGCCGACCGCGGCGTGCTGCGCCGCGAGGAGGGGCGGGTGCTCGGCATCTTCCCGACCACCCGCTGGCCCGCGGCCGACTCCCGGCACGAGGACGCCGTCCGCCGCGACCTGTGGCGCGTGCTCGTCGACGGCGAGGAGCCGGCCGAGCGCACGGCTGCGCTCGCGGCGATCCTCGCCGCGACGGGCCAGGCGGGACGCGTGCTCGCCGCGGGCGGCGGCCGGGGAGCGCCGGTCGTCGTCGACGGCGCACCGGGGTGGACGGCGGCGCAGCGGCGGGCCGTCGACGCGCGGGCGAAGCAGATCGCGGCCGACAGCTGGGCCACCCTCGCGGTCAAGGCCTACGTCGAGGAGATCACCGCGGCGATCGTCATCGGCGCCACGGTGGCGACGACGTCCGCCGCCGCGTCCGGCTGACGGGCGGCGCCGGGTTTCGTCGGGGGCGCGGCCCCGGGTACAGTAGCCAGGTTGCCTCGGCGAGGGACGTCTGACGGCCGGCGAACGCGCACCAGCACGGAGCGCGGTCCGGAGAGTCAGCCAGACCTGTTGGATCTCCGTTATCGACTGGGCGGTCGTCCTGCTGCGCGCGTCCGTCATGTGTCCCGCGCCGACGCAGCCGCCCGTCCGGGAGGCCCTCTCACCGTCCGGACAGCCGACCGCTCCCCACTGGTGGCCGGCCCGCAACTGTCTTCAGGAGTGATCCGAGTGTCCGAGATCAAGCTCGCCGCCGAGGCCCGCACCGAGTTCGGCAAGGGTGCCGCGCGCCGCATCCGTCGTGCCGACAAGATCCCCGCCGTCCTCTACGGGCACGGCAGCGACCCGGTCCACGTGACCCTCCCCGGCCACGAGACGATGATGGCGCTCAAGCACTCGAACGCCCTCTTCTCGATCGACATCGAGGGCCGTGCGCAGCTCGCGATCGCCAAGGACGTCCAGCGCGACCCGGTCAAGGGCGTCATCGAGCACGTCGACCTGCTCATCGTGTCGAAGGGCGAGAAGGTCGCCGTGGACGTCCCGGTGCACGTCGTCGGCGAGTCCGCGCCCGGCACGATCCACCTCGTCGACCTGCAGACGCTGGCGATCGAGGCCGAGGCGACGCACCTGCCCGAGTGGATCGAGGTGTCGATCGACGGCATGGAGGCCGGTACGTCGGTCACGGCGGGCGACGTCTCGCTGCCCCAGGGCTCGACGCTGACCGCGGACCCGGAGCTCGTCGTCGTGTCGATCTCCCTGCCGCAGGCCGAGGAGCCGTCGGAGGACGCCACCGCCGAGGAGGGCGACGAGGCGACCGCCGGAACTGCCGCGGAGTGACCCACCGGGTCGGCCCAGGCCGGCCCCGCCGTGCGCCCGGTACCGTGACGGTGCCGGGCGTTCGTGCGCCCGCAGACGTGAAGGACGAGGTGACATGACCGACCAGCCCTGGCTCGTCGTCGGGCTCGGCAACCCGGGGGACCGGTACGCCGCCACCCGGCACAACCTCGGCAACATGGTGCTCGACCTCCTCGCGGGGCGTGCCGGCGTGCGGTTCGCACGCCACCCCCGCGCGCAGGCTGCCGTCGCGGAGGGCCGGATCGGCATGCTCCCGGGTGGGCGGCCCGGGCCGCGCGTGGTGCTCGCCAAGCCCACGACGTACATGAACGTCTCGGGCGGGCCCGTGTCCGGTCTCGCGCGCTACTACGGCGTCGACCCGGAGCACGTGGTCGTCGTCCACGACGAGGTGGACATCCCCTTCGGCGCCGTGAAGCTGAAGATCGGCGGGGGCGAGGGTGGCCACAACGGCCTGCGCGACATCACCAAGGCGCTCGGCACCAAGGAGTACGTGCGCGTGCGCGGCGGCGTCGGCCGCCCGCCCGGGCGCACGGACACCGCCGACTTCGTGCTGAAGAACTTCTCCGGCGCGGAGGCCAAGGAGCTGCCGTTCCTGCTCGACGACGCGGCCGACGCGGTCGAGACCGTCCTGACCGAGGGGCTCCTCGCCGCGCAGGGCCGGTTCCACACCCGCGTCTGATGCCCCGGGCAAGCGCCCCCGCCGCAGAACCGGCCAATTCACCCGGGTGAGGTACCCCCGTGGCCGCCGTCCGGCGCTCGTCGCCCACCTACGCTGGGACGTCGGCTCGGCGAGGGAGGTCGTATGACGGAAGGGGTGGCGCTCGCCCACGACTACGCCACGCAGCGCGGGGGCGCCGAGCGCGTCGCGCTGCTGCTCGCCGATGCGTTCCCGGGCTCGCCGATGTACACGACGCTGCACCACCCCGCCGGGACCTTCCCCGAGTTCTCCGCGCTCGACCTGCGCACCTCGGCCCTCGACCGCGTGGAGCTCCTGCGCCGCCACCACCGCCTCGCGCTGCCCGTCCTCGCCCCGGCCGTCGACCGCCAGCGCGTCGACGCCGACGTCCTCG
Source organism: Cellulosimicrobium sp. NPDC057127 (assembly GCF_042670945.1). Classification (NCBI taxonomy): domain Bacteria; kingdom Bacillati; phylum Actinomycetota; class Actinomycetes; order Micrococcales; family Promicromonosporaceae; genus Cellulosimicrobium; species Cellulosimicrobium sp. NPDC057127. The sequence continues at coordinate 50,084 of NZ_JBHUUP010000010.1, read as the reverse complement.
TCGCGTCCTCGACCGGCTGGGCGCACGGCTACCGCGGTGCGCGGCGCACGGTGGTGTACTGCCACGCCCCGGCCCGCTGGCTCTACCAGCGCGACCGCTACCTCGGCCCGGACGAGGGCGGCACGGGCGACCGCGCCCGACGACGCGCGGCGGCCTCCGCGCTCGGCGTGCTCACGCCGGCGCTGCGCCGGTGGGACCGTGCCGCGGCGCGCCGCGCCGACGTCTATCTCGCGAACTCGACGGTCACCCGGCGCGCGATCCGGGAGGCGTACGGGATCGAGGCGGAGGTGCTGCCCCCGCCGCCCGCGATGCTGCCCGCCGGCGAGGAGTGCGCCGTCCCCGGCGTCGAGCCCGGGTTCCTGCTGTGCGTCGCGCGGCTCCTGCCGTACAAGAACGTGGACGTCGTGGTCGAGGCCGCCCAGGCGACCGGACGCACCCTCGTCGTGGTCGGGGACGGTCCCGACCGCGGTCGTCTCGCCGCGCTCGCCGCACGCACCGGCACCGTGCACCTGCTCGGCCGGGTCGACGACGCGACGCTGCGCTGGGTCTACCGGAACGCCGCCGCGCTCGTCGCCGCGTCGTACGAGGACTACGGGCTGACCCCGCTCGAGGCGGGCGCGTTCGGCCGACCCAGCGTCGTGCTGCGCGACGGCGGCTACCTCGACACCGTCGTGGAGGGCGTCACGGGGGAGTTCTTCGACGCCCCCCGGGTCGAGCTCGTGGCGCAGGCCGTCGAGAGCGCGGCCGCGCGGACGTGGGACCATGACGCCGTGACCGCGCACGTCGCGACCTTCGGCCGCGAGCGCTTCACCGCGCGGCTGCGTGCCGTCGTGGAGCAGGAGTCCGGCCGCGCCTCGGCGGTGCGCGCGGCCGGCCGGGACAGGAGCGACCGATGACCATCCGCGAGTTCTTCCGCACCATCTGGGCAGGCAAGTACTACGTGCTCGCCGCGGTGCTGGTCGTCACCGCCGGTGCGCTGCTCTACCTCGTGCGGCAGGAGACGCTCTACCGCGCGACCGCCACGGTGCAGCTCTACGGGGTCCAGAGCGCGCAGGGCGGCGAGCAGCTCGTCGAGGTCACGGTCGCGACCGACGCGGACGACGTGAGCTCGCCCGAGGTCGCCGACGCGGCCGCCGCGGCGCTCGGCGACCCCGAGGCCGCGGACGGGCTCGCCGCCGAGGTCACCGGTTCCTTCGACGGCGAGACGAGCACCATGGCGGTCGAGGCGACGACGCCCGACCCGGCGCGCTCCGTGGACGTGGCGAACGCGTTCGCCGACGCGTACGCGGCGCGGCTCGTGGCCATCCAGGCCGCCCAGGTGGAGCTGCTCGACGCGCGCCGCCAGGCGCTCGCGCAGGAGCTGCGGACCGTGCGGCAGCGCCTCGCCGCCGACACGGACGACCCGCTCGCGCTCGCCGAGCAGGACATCATCGTCGACGACTACTCCGCGCTCACCGTCGAGATCAACGCGCTGCGCGGCATCGCGGTGCCGGGCGAGGTCGTGGCCCCGGCGACGGGCGCGGAGGCGCTCGGCCTCTCCGCGCCGACCGTGCTGGCGCTCGCCGTGCTGGTGGGGCTGCTCGCGGGCGTCGGGCTGGCGTTCGGGCGCCGCGGCCTCGACGTGCGCGTGCGCTCGGCCGCCGAGTCGACGCACCTCACCGAGACCCCCGTGCTCGCGGAGCTCTACGGCGCCCGCCCGGCGGAGAAGGAGTTCGCCCACACGCTCGCGCTGCCCGTGGCGAGCAAGGTCGCCAGCCCGTTCACGGAGTCGATCCGCGAGCTGCGCACGGCGGTGCAGGTGTCGACGGCCGGGCTGAAGCACGCGGTCGTGGTCGTGACCGCCGCCGACCCGTCCGCGCCGCGTGCCTTCATCACCGCGAACCTCGCGGCGTCGTTCGCCCTCAGCGGGCGCCGCACCGTCGCGATCTCCGGCGACCTGCGCCGCCCGCAGCTCGACACCCTGCTCCCGCCGCCGGAGTCGTGGCACGGCGACGAGCACGAGCTGCGGCCGACGACGGTGCCCAACCTGCGCGTCATGCCGGTCCCCGAGGAGGAGATGGACCCGGCCGACTTCCTCGCGACGCCACGCGCGCGCCAGCTCGTGCGCAGCCTGCGCGACCACGCCGAGGTCGTGGTGGTCGACGCACCGCCCGTCCTGGCCGCGGCCGACGCGACGATCCTCGGCGGCTACTCCAACGGTGTCGTGCTGATCGCCGCCGCGGGACGCACCGACCGCGCCGTGCTCGTCGCGGCGACGGACCGCCTGCGGGTCAGCAACGTCCCGCTCCTCGGCGTCGCGCTCACCGGCGTGAAGGGGGACCGGCGCATGCTCTACGCGTCGACGTACGGCGAGGGCGGCCACGCACCTGGGCCCGGGGACCACGAGTCCGCGGACCGCGAGGGCACGGAGCACGAGGGCACGGAGCACGACGGGACCGAGCGTCGGAGCACGGAGCGCCCGGAGGGAGAGGCCCGCGTGCGCGAGCCCGCGGACGCCCGGGTCGAGCGCCGCGCGCCCGGGCCGGACGACGCCTCCGCACCGGACGAGGACGTCGCGACGGGGGCCGCGACGCACGGGGCGGACTCCGGCCGCGAGCGCGCGCGGCCCGCGCGGGACGAGGCGACGGCCGCTCCCGGCGGAGCGTCCACCCGGCGCGCCAGCGTGGCGGCCGCGGCGGTGACGGTCGAGCGCCCCGACGCGTCCGATCGCAGGCCCGGGGGTCGGCGACCGGTGCTGTCGCCGTCGTGGAGCAAGGTCGAGCCCGCCGCCCCGGAGCAGGACGACGTCGGGGCGCCGACGGCGTCCCGCAAGCGACCGTTCCGGTGGTGAGCCGGCGCACGACCCGCCCGCTGCGCGTCCTCGTCCTCGACCACACGGCCGACCTGGGCGGCGCCGAGCTGGCGCTCGTGCGCACGTGCGCAGCCCTGGACGACGGTGTCGACGTCCGTGCCGTCCTGTTCGCGGACGGGCCACTGCGCGGACGGCTCGAGGACGTCGGCGTCCGGGTCGACGTCCTGCCGCTCGCTGGTGCCGTGGCAGCCGCCGACCGCGACCGGGCGGGCAGGCTGTCGCCGTGGACGCTCGTCGCGGCGGCGCGCACCCTCCCCTTCCTCGTCCGTCTCGCGCGGCACGTGCGCCGGTCGCGCCCGGACGTGGTGCACACGACGTCGCTCAAGGCCGACCTGCTCGGCGTCGTGCCCGCCGCCGTCGCCCGCCGACCGCTCGTCTGGCACGTGCACGACCGGATCGCGCCCGACTACCTGCCGGGCGTGCTGGTCCGGCTGGTGCGCGGACTCGCCCGCGTCGCGCCCGCCGCCCTCGTGGCGAACTCCCGGGCGACCGCGGCGACGCTGCCGGTGCACGCGCGCGTCGCGTACCCGGGGTTCGCGCCCGAGCAGGCCCGCGGTGATCAGGTCGCCGTCCCGGGACGAGGACGCTCCGACGACGAGCCCCCGGTGGTCCTCATGGTCGGGCGCCTCAGCCCGACGAAGGGCCAGCTCGAGGTGGTGCGCGCGATGCCCGCGGTGCGCGAGGCCGTCCCTGGGGCGCGCCTGCGCATCGTCGGGGACGCTACGTTCGGCGCCGCGGACTACGCCGAGCGCGTGCGCGAGGAGGTGCGGCGCCTCGGTCTCGAGGACGCCGTCGACCTCGTCGGCTTCGTGGCCGACACGCGCGCCGAGCTCGACCGCGCCGCCGTGTGCGTGCACGCGTCGCCGGTGCCCGAGCCCTTCGGGCAGGTCGTCGTGGAGGCCATGGTGCGCGGCGTGCCCGTGGTCGCGACGCGGGCGGGCGGGGTCGAGGAGATCCTCGACGACGACCGTGACGACGACGACCATGACGACGACCATGACGCCGACCTCGGCCAGGACGAGAACGGCGACGGCGGGGCGCTCGGGCTGCTCGTCCCGCCGGGCGACGTGGCCGCGATCGCCGCCGCGGTGCGGCAGGTCCTCACCATGCCCGACTCCGCGCGGGCGCGGGCGGCTCGCGCCCGCGCGTCGGCGCTGCGGCGGTTCCCCGTCGCCCGTACCGCGCGGGTCCTCACCGAGGTGTGGAGCGACGTGTCCGGTCGATCGCCGCGCGCATGAGCGCCGCCTGGTCCTCCCAGGTCGGGACGTCGGGCGGCGTGCCGGTCAGCGCACCGGCCTCGGGGACGGGTGCGTCGTCCAGCGCGGCCAGGACCGCCTCGGGGAAGTGCGTCGCGTCCGCGACACGGACGCCGGGGTCGTCGCGGAACCCGGCGACCGGCGTCGTGACCACCGGACGTCCCACCGCCCGGTACTCGTAGAGCTTGAGGGGGTCGAGGCTCTCCGTGAAGTCGTTGACCAGGTGCGGCACGAGCAGCACGTCCGCGTGCCGCAGGTAGCCGGGCACCGTGGTCCAGGGCCGGGAGCCGAGCAGCACGACGTCCTCGCGGGCCAGCGCCTCGCGGTCCGCGCGGGCGACGTCGACGACGGGGCCGACGACGGCGACGCGTGCCCGTCCGCGCAGCGCCCGCGCGGTCGCGAGGAGCAGCCGCACGTCGAAGCGGTCCGGGTGCACCGTGCCGACGTAGAGCGCCACGCGACCCGCGGGCAGGTCGGCGGGCCGGTCGTGCGGCGCGCGGTACCGGCCGAGGTCGACGCCGTTCGTCACGAGCGTCACGTCCCGCTCGGCACCCTTGCGCCGCACGAGGTCCGGCGAGCACACGGTCACCTCGGCGCACCGGTCGAGCAGCGTGCGCTCGTCGGCGACGAGACGGTCGTGCTCGGCCGGGCCGCGGTCGGCGGCGAGCCAGTCGTCCGTCACGTCGTACAGCGCCGGCCAGCCGGTGCGGACGACGGACGCCGCACCCGACGGGTCGTTGACCCACAGCACCGGCCGGCGCAGGCCCGCCCGCGCGGTCGCGCGCTCGACGCTGCGCGCGAGCCGGTCGTCGACGCGCGGGTCGACGCGGCGGGGGAGCCACTTCGTGGGCTGGTGCAGCAGGATCCGGCCCGGCGCGACGCCCGCGACGGCCGGCGCCGGGCGCAGCCCGCGGCCGCGCCGGGGGAACGCCCGACGGCTGAGGCGGTGCAGCGGGTCGGCAGCCGGCTCCACGAACAGCACCCGCAGCGTGGGGTCAGCGCGGCACAGCTCCGCGACGAGGTACTGGTTGCGCCGCCACACGTCGTCCCACGCCTCGAGCGACAGGACGACGACGCCGTCGTCGCTCACGCGACCACCCTCGCGTAGACGGCATCGGTCCCGGCGACCTGCGCGGCGGGCGTGTAGCGCGCGCGCTGGGCGTCGCGGCCCGCCGCGGCGCACGCGTCGCGACGGTCCGGGTCCCCGGCGAGCACGGCCAGGGCGTGCGCCGCGGCGGTGGCGTCGCCCGGGGCGAAGAGCGCCAGCGGGTCGACGCCGTCGAGCGTCTCCAGGTGACCGCCGGCGGCCGCGGCGACGACGGGCAGGCCGCTCGCCATCGCCTCGAGCACGCTGAGACCGAGGCCCTCGACGGGGCACGTCGCCACGAGGAGGCCGGCGCGGTCCAGCAGCGCCTCCACGTCGTCGCGCGCGCCGAGGAACCGCGTGGTCTCGCCGATCCCGAGCCGGTCGGCCTGCGCCCCGAGCGCGGGCCGCTGCGAGCCGTCACCGGCGACGTCGAGCCGCCAGCCCGCGGCCGCCAGGCCCGACCTCGCGAACGCGTCGAGCGCGACGTCCGTGCGCTTCTCCGGCTCGAGCCGCTGGACGAGGAGGACGACGGGCTCGCGCTCGCGCGCCGCGAGCCCGTCGGGGCGCGTCTCGACGCCGACGGGGACGACCGTGCTCGGCCCGTCGACGTGCTCGGCGACGTAGCGGCTGATGGCGATCTGCTCGCGCACGACGGACGACGCGAGGGCCGCCACGACCGCACCGCGCGTCCCGTGCCCGCGCCGCCGGGCGAAGTGGCGGGTGGAGACGACGGGCGGGAACCCGCGGACGGTGCGCGCGGCGAGGGCGGCCGCTGCCTCCGCGGCCGTCATGTGCACGTGCACGACGTCGGCGGACGGTCCGTGGTGGCGCAGCAGCGCGACGACCTGGCCGGTGGTCGCCGCGGCGCGCAGCGGCACCGCGGGGTCGGCGACGGTCGCGCGCATCCCGGCGGGGTCGCCACCCACGACCGCGACCTGGTGCCCGGCGGCGGACTGGGCGCGGGCCAGGCGGGCGACGTGGCGCTCGACGCCGGCGAACCCGTCCGACCGCACCGCGTGCAGGATCCTCACCGGGGCGCCTCCGTCGGCCTCGGGGCGCCCGCGGCGCCGGGGTCCCGGTCCGCGGCAAGCGCCGCGGCCAGGTCGAGGTAGTGCGCGGCGACCGCGTCCCAGTCGTGGTCCTCCGCCGTCGCGCGCGCCGCCTTCGCGGCGGCCTCACGACCCGCGTCGTCGAGCGCGGCCACCGCCCGCAGACCTCGCCGCACGCCCTCGACGGACCGTTCCACCAGCCATCCCTCGCGGCCGTCCTGCACGACGTCGGGGGCGTACCCGACGGGGGTCACGACGACGGGCACGCCGCACGCGAGGGCCTCGAGCACGACGAGGGCGTTGGCCTCGTAGGCGCTCGGCAGGGCGAGGGCGTCGGCGGCGTGCAGCCACGGCAGCGGGTCGGGCACGCGGCCCGCGAGGTGGACCCGGTCGGCGGCGCCGAGGCGCGCGACGTGGTCGCGCACCTGCGCGAGCATGTCCGGGGTGCCGCCGACGACGCTCACGTGCACGCCGGGGACGTCGGCCGCGGCCTCCAGGAGCAGCCCCAGCCCCTTGCGGTCGAACTCGTGCCCGACGAACACGACGTGCACCGCGTCGTCGGGCACCCCGGCGGCGACGCGGGCGGCAGCACGCTCCTGCGGTGACGGGGGCGCGAACCGGTCGACGTCGACGCCGTTGCCGACGACGACCGCGGGGACCCGCAGCCGCGGGTACGTCGCCCGGAGCCCGTCGCGCTCGGCGGCGGTGAGGTTGACGACGACGCGGTGCCAGCGCCCGCGGTAGCGCAGCGCGTCGCGCGCGGCCGTGAACAGGTGCAGCGGGTTGCGTGCCATGCGCCAGACGTAGCCGCCGCGGGCGCGCATCGCGACACGCAGGATGCCGTGGTTGACGTAGACGTCGCCGGCGAGGACGTCGTTGTGGCAGATCGACACCGCGTCGGGCCGCGCGGCGAGGTACCGCCGGGCGAGCACCGTGCCGACGGTGGAGAACCACACGACGCGCGCGAGCAGCGCGAGCCGGCCGCGCAGGCCCTCGCCGGGCTCGGGCAGCCACGCGCCCCGGGCGTCCGCGAGCGTGAACCTCTCGGTGGCGACGCCGGCGCGGGCGAAGGCCTCCTCCAGGTGGTGGGCGACGCCGCCCACGCCGCTGCCCGGGGCGATGACGGGCGCGATCTGCACGATCCTCATCGGGCGACCATCTCCTGGACCGAGCGCAGGTCGTGCAGCGAGCTCGCCCGGCTCCCGGTCTCGCGCGCCCGTTGCCGCGCCGCGGCGTACGACTCGGCGCCGAGGCACACCCCGACGATCACGAACGGGACGGTGACCTGGACGGAGACCCAGAACAGGTCGAACTGACCCTGGACGAAGCGCATCATGAGCATCGCGAACGCGAGGGTGCCGAACCGCGGGTTGATGCGCCACAGCACGACCATGCCGCCGACGAACAGGACGAGGAACCCGACGAGCCCGACGATCCCGGCCGAGGTGAGCACCTCGAGCTCGACGTTCGGCGGCTGGAACACGAACTCGGTGACGCCCGCCGTCCACCACCGCAGGCCCATGCCGACCCACGGGCTGCGCTGCCACACGTCCACGGAGTCCGCGTACCAGGTCAGTCGCTGGTTGGCGGAGTTGAACTGGTTACCGGACGTGAGCTGCTCCTGGACGGCGAGCACGACGAAGTAGATGGCCGGGATCGCCGCGAGCAGGATGATCTTGGAGCGCTTGCGGTCCGGGTCGCCGCGCAGCGTGATGAGCATGATGCCGATCGCGAGCCCGACGAGCGCCTGGCGCGCCTGGGCGGCGAGCACGCCGAGCGTGCACAGCCAGAACGACGCGAGGGCGAACCAGCGCGGCCAGCCCACCCACCACGGGCGCGCGTACGCGACGAGCGCGGCGAACGCGAGGACGCAGCCGATGAAGTTCTTGTGCATCGCGATGGGCGTCTCGATGTACACGGGGCCGGTGTTGCCCGCCGCGAGCTGCTGCAGGGCGACGAGGCACGTCTGGGCGGCGATGAGCAGGCACGGGACGAGGAAGAGCGTGAGCCCGAGGCGCGCGCGGCCGGAGCGGCCCACCGCCCAGCCGAGGACCAGGGCGCCGCCGACGGAGAGCCACGCGTGGAACCACTCGACGACGTTCGCGCTGAACGGGTTGACGATCACCGTGAACAGCGTGGCGACCTGGTAGACGAGCGACAGCCACAGCATCGCGCGCATCGGTGGCGAGAACGGGCGCGGCGAGAAGAACAGGGCGAACCAGAACGCGCCGAAGAGCGCGAAGTCGCTGAGGGACAGGTCGACGCCGCCCCCGCCGACGCGCTGGACGACGACGAGCGCCGGCATCGCGAGGATCGGCAGCGCCACCGGCTCGTACGCGGTGAGCCCGACGACGAGCACGAGCAGCGCCCCCGCCAGCGCCGCGAGCTGCAGCTCGGGGACGACGAAGCCGAGCACGCCGAGCACCGCGAGCACGACGGCGCCGCCCGCCACCCACGCCGTGACGCCGCGCGCACGGGTCGCGACCGCGCCCGGCGTGCGCGGGGCGCGGTACAGGACGGGGCGCGTGCCCGGGAGCCGCCGCGCCGGTGCCGTCACAGGGCGCGCTCCGCCCGCACGGGTCCGGTGACGTACAGCCGGAGGCGTCGGCGGGCCGCGGCGCGCGCGTCCCCGCGGAGCGCCACCGCACGTGCCACGGCGCCGGCGACCGCGCCCGCCCGCGCGACGGACCAGCCCACGGCCCCGTGGTGCTTGCGCAGGTAGCGCTCCTGGGAGGCGTGGAAGTGGGTCTCACGCCGAGCCGGGTCCGAGCTCGTCGCGCCGCCGAGGTGCATCGCGCGCGCGGCCGGGACCTCGGTGTGCCGCCAGCCGCGTCGGACGGCGCGGAACGCCCAGTCGGTCTCCTCGGCGTAGAGGAAGAAGCGCTCGTCGAACGCGCCGACGTCCTCGATCGCGCGCGCGTTCAGCAGGAGCACGGAGCCGATGACGAACGACCGGTCCGGCGGCGTGCGGCGCAGGCGCGCGAGGCCGACCGCCTCGACCCATGTGGCGACGGGGGAGGGGAAGGGCCACACGACGCGCGCGGCCGTGCCGTCGTCGTCGACCTGCGACGGGCCGACGCTCGCGACGCGCCGCCCGGCGTGCAGGGCCTCCTGGAGCGTCGCGACGTCCTCGGGCGAGACGACGGCGTCCGGGTTGAGCAGCAGGACGTCGGTGCCGGGCGCCTGCCGGTGCGCGAGCGCGTGGTTCACGCCGGCGGCGAACCCCCCGTTGCGTCCGGGGTCGAGGTACCGCCCGCCCGCGAGCTCGGTGACCTCGCGGATCTCGGGCATCGACGAGTTGTCCACGACCGTGATCGGGTACTTCCCGGCGAGCGGGGCGAGCGCGTCGCGCACCATCGCCGGGGAGCCGTAGGCCACGACGACGACCTCGGGCGGGGCCGGGGTGCCGTCCGGCACGGTCGCCCCGACCGCCGCGCGGTACAGGTCGAGGTACTGCCCGGCCACCGCCGTCCACGAGCACGCGGCGGCTCGGCGCGCGCCGTCCGCGCGGAGCCGTCCGGCGAGGCCGTCCTCGGTGAGCACGCGCACGAGCGCGTCGCGCAGCGCGGTGGGGTCCTCGGGCGGGACGAGCAGCCCCGCGCCGCCGACGACGTCGGGCAGCGCGCCGGTGCTCGTGGCGACGACGGGTACGCCGCAGGCCATGGCCTCGACCGCGACGCGGCCGAACTGCTCGACCCAGCCGGGCGTCTCGCGCGACGGCACGGCGAGGACGTCGAGCGAGCGGTAGAACGCGACCAGGTCGTCGCCCTCCAACGGCCCGGCGAACGTCACCCGGTCGCCGAGCGGGCGCGCCCGGACCTCGAGCGTCGCCCGGTCGGGGCCGTCCCCGGCCACCACGAGGTCCAGCCGGTCGTCCGCGGCGACGGCGTCGAGGAGCACGTCCACGCCCTTGTGCGGGGCGAGGCGCCCCGCGTACCCCACGCGCAGGCGCCCGCCCCGGGCGTCCGGGTCGACGACGGGCTCGCTCGTGCGCGCGCCCCCGGTCCGGGGCGCGGGGGAGAAGACTGCCGGGTCGACACCCAGCGGGACGACCGCGACCTCGCCGCGCGCGCCCTTGTCCCGCACGATCCGGCCGGCCTCGGCGTTGCACACCGAGACCCCGGCGGCGCCGCGCAGCGCGCGCGCCTCGAACCACCGGAACAGCCACGGGTACCGCTTGCGCAGGTTCTGCGCCGAGTACAGGACGTACGGCGGGGCGGGGCGGCGCGACAGCACGGCGCGCAACCGGCGCAGCAGCAGGACCTCGGCCGTCGCGAGCGCGAACGGCTCCTCGTGGACGTCGAGCACGTCCCAGTCCTGCCCGAGCGCCCGCCACAGCGGGCGGGGGTCGTAGAGGAACAGGGCCGGGTGGGTGCCGACCGTCCGGACTCCGCGCACCGGCTCGCCGGGCCGGGGGACGAGCCGGACCGGCACCCCGCCCTCGTCCCACACGCGCGCGGACAGCAGGCGCACGTCGACCCCCTGGGACCGGAGCTCGCGCTCGCGCTCGCGCCAGGCGTCGACCACGGCGCTGTGCGAGACGCGGAGGACCCTCATGTGGGAGATTGTCCACCAGGACACGGCAGATCCGGCAGGATTCCGCCGATTTCACCCCGCCCGCGGCCGGGCGACCGACATCGACGAGAGGCCTCGATGCCCCACCCGACGAGCGGCACGGCACCGCGCGTGTCCGTCGTCGTCGCGACGAACCGCGGCGGTCCCTTCCTCGCCGAGGCACTCGCGTCCGTGGCCGCGCAGACGCTCCCCGCGGACGAGCTCGTCGTCGTGGACGACGGCTCGCCCGAGCCCGAGGCCCTGCGCGAGATCGTCGCCGAGGTCCCCGCGGCGCGCCTCGTCCGCCGGGACGCCGCGGGCGTCTCGGCCGCACGCAACGCCGGTGTCCTCGAGACCACCGGGGACCTCGTCGCGTTCCTCGACGACGACGACCGCTGGCACCCCGAGCGCCTGCGCCGGCACGTGGACGCGATGACGGCGCGCCCGGACGCGGTCGTGAGCTACTGCGCGATGCGGACGATCGACGAGGCCGGTACCGAGCTGGTCCCGGCCGACCAGCGTCCGGCGCACGACCAGGCCGACGTCGTGCGAGGCCCGGGCGTCATGCTGCCCAACCTCGTCGTGCGGCGCGAGGCCTTCGACGCCGTCGGGGGGTTCGACCCGGCCTACCGCCAGGGCGAGGACCTCGACCTCGTCCTCAAGGCCGCGGCGCTCGGCCCGTTCGCGTTCGTCGACGACGTCCTCGTCGACTACCGGCACCACCCGACGAACACCACGCGGTCCCACCGCGACCTCGCCGCGAGCCTCCGGACGATCCTGCGCCACCACCGCGCCGTGGCGCTCGCGGCGGGGAAGCGGGACCTCGTCGACGCCTACGACGAGCGCCTGGGCGCGAACGACCGGTTCGCGTGGTGGAGCGCTGCCCGCGCCGCGCGGAGCGCCCTCGCCGCGCGTCGCGTCGGCGCGGCACTGGCCGAGGTGACCTGGGTGGCGCGGTTCGCGCCCGGGGCGCCGTTGCGGGTCGTCCTGCGCCGCGTGCGCCGGGTCACGCGCTGAGCGGTCGGGGCCGACGTCGGCCCCGCTCGTGGGACGCGGGGCACCCGGCCCCCTCACCGCGCCGCGTCGGCCCGCAGCGTCTCGGGCACGTCGCGCCGTACCTGGGGCAGGTCCGGGTCCGGTCGCGTGAGGCGCCAGCCGAGCGACCACGACACGCGCCACGCCACGTCGGTGAGGTCTCCCGGGCGTCGCACGCGGACCGCCTTGGAGACCGCACGTCCCGCGACGCGGCCCACGCGGACCGCGAGGCGGCCCCCGCGTGCGGCGACGCGCCCCACGGCGCCCTGCCGTTCCGTGCCCTGCCGGACCAGGTCCCCGACGTCGCCCGCGTCGCCGCCGCCGTCCGGCCCGGTCGTCCCGCCGGGCGCGGCCTGGACGAACTCCGCGTACCGGTGCATGAGCCGCTTCTCGCCGGCGCCGTAGGCGTACGCCTGCCGGCACACCTGCCACAGGCCGTCGCGGCGGCGCACGTGCAGCACGACGTCCGGCACGAACACGAGCTCGTGCCCCGCGAGCTGCACGCGCAGGCAGAAGTCGTCGTCCTCGGCGGTGCGCGCGCCCTCGTAGAAGCCGCCCACCTCGTCGAACACGGCACGCAGCACGCCCATGTTGCCCGAGCCGGCGGTGACGAACTGGGGGAGGAACGGCTTGACCGTCAACCCGTGCGCCTGCGCCGTCCAGGTCACGGCCGACTCGGCGTCCGAGTTGAGCAGCGAGCCCTCGAACGGCCCCGCGACGAACTCGTGCTCGTCGAGCGCGCGGCGCACCGCCGCGACCCAGCCGTCGGCGACGCGGTCGTCGGCGTCGCAGAACGCGATGCGGGGACCCCGGGCCTGCGCGACGCCGATGTTGCGCGCCGCGCTCGGGCCGCGCCGCGCGGAGGCGTCGACGAGCCGCAGCTCGGGCATGCGCTGCGCCCAGGCGCGGACGAGGTCGGCCGTGCCGTCGGTCGAGCCGTTGTCGCACACGAGCACCTCCCACGGCCAGGACGGGCGCTGGGCGAGCAGCGCCTCGAGCTGGGTGGGCAACGTCTCCTCGGCGTCGTAGGCGGGGATGACGACCGACAGCTCGGGCGTCCCGCCCTCGTCCGGCGCCGACGGGTCGTGCGCGGGCGCCGTCATGCGCGGGCCATCCGCTCGCGGGCCATGCTCTTCACGCGGCGGTAGCGGCCGAGGAGCTCGCCGACCGTGCGCTCGCCGTACCCGTCCGCGCGCGTCGCCTCGAGGATCCGGCGCAGCACGTCGGCGCGGTCGAACGCCGGCAGGCGCTCGCCCGGCCCGAGGGTCTCCGGGTCGGCACGTGTGTCGTGCAGCAGGACGATCGCCCCGGGGAAGACCGACGCGACGGCCCGCTGCGCGATCGCCGCCTCCTCGTCGTGCACCCAGTCGAACGCGTCCCCGGACCAGATCACCGTCTCGAGACCGAGGCGGCGGATCCCGAGCGCCTGCTGGATGGTGTGCGCGCCGTACGGCGGCCGGAACAGGCGCACCCGGCGGCCCGCGACGTCCTCCACGGCCGCGCGCGCGTCGCGCACCGACTCGACCGCCACCCGGTCGGGCAGCGTGAGCAGCGACCGGTGGTCGCGACCGTGGAGCGCGAGCTCGTGCCCCTCCTCGAGGATCCGGCGCACGATGCCCGGGTGCCGCCGGGCCGGCTCGGACAGCACGAAGAACGTCGCGTGCGCGCCGTGCTCGGCGAGCGTGTCGAGCACCGCCGGCGTCGAGTCCGGGTCCGGCCCGTCGTCGTAGGTGAGCGAGAACACGCGGTCGGCGGTGTCCACGCAGAACGTGCCGAGCGGCGTGGTCAGGGGCGAGGGGAGCAGCCCTCGGGCGTAGGCGACCCCGCGGAACGCGCCGGCGGGCGGCGCGTCGCCCTCGATGTCGCGCCGCCGCACGACGAGCGGGCGCAGCCGCCGTCCGCGCGGGACGGCCACGGGCGTCGTGCTCGTCACGTGCGCTCCCCGTCGAACGTCGCGAGCCGGCGGGCGGCCGCGGGGGACGTCGCGGCCTCGTCCACGAGCCGCGCGCGCAGCGCGGCCGCGGCGTCCTCGAGGCTCACGCCGAGGACGTGGTGGAACGACCAGTCGTCGTCGGGGTCGAACGCCGGGTCCAGCGGGCGCGGCCGCGGCGCGGGGTCGTTGCCCGTGACGTCGCCCGAGTCGAGGAACGGGATGCCGGGCGTGCGCGGGGCGAGGGTCTCGAAGTCGGTCGCGACGAGGCGGCCGTCGAGGATCCAGACGTTGTGCGGCTGGAGGTCGCCGTGGAGGTAGCCGGCGGTGTAGACGTCCAGCAGCACGTCGAGGGCCCACACCCCGGCGTCGAGCCGCTCGGCGCGCGTCATCGTCCGGCACGCGAGGTCGAGGCGGTCCTCGTCGCGGAGCCGGGGCACGGTGAAGCCGCGCCGGTGCCAGCGGGCCACGGGCATGCGCCACGGCCGGTCCCCGAAGAGGTCGTCGCTCAGCCGCTCGGCGGCGAGGCCGAGCCGGCCGAGCTCGGAGCGCGCGAAGTACTTGCCGACCGTCGGTGCGCCGTCCGTCGTCGTGTACACCGTGACCGCGTAGTCGGTGCTCTTGACGAACGTCGACCGGACGGGGCACCCGAAGATGCGGACCAGCTTGGCGCGGCCGAGCACGCGGCTCGTCAGTGTGCGGCGCACGCCCGGCTCGGGGTGCACGTCACGGCCGACGGGAGCGCCGACGTGGGCCGGCGGGGTGTCCTCCTCGGGAGCGAGGGTCTCCGGCTCGGGGGCGGTCATCGGCCCACCCGGCGGCGCACGGCCCGCACGCCTGCCCGGGCGCCGCGGTACGTGCGGCGCAGCAGCTCCGAGCGCGCGGCGAGCTCCCCGGCGCGCGAGCCGCGCGCCGCCGCGAGGAGCTCCGTCCGCGCCCGGTCCACCGGCGTCGGCTCGACCGTCGTCAGGTGCAGCGACGCCACGAACGCGTCGTTGCGGTGCACGCCCCGGTCCGTCGTACGGGGCACGGTGTAGCCGTGGCCGGACAGGAAGCCGTCGAGGACGCGCGCCGCGACGGCGTCGCTCGTGATGTCCTCGGCGAGCGCCGCCGGCAGGTCGAGGTCGCGCGCCAGCGCCGCGAGCCGCGGGACGTACGCGGGCTTGACCGACGGCTTCTGCACCTTCGCGTGGTACAGCAGCGAGAACAGGTGGTCGTCGGCGCGGGGGACCGCGAGGCCGCCGGGCGTCCACGTGCGCTGCCGCAGCAGGTCGTCCTGCCACCGCACGTCGAGGTACCCGTCGCCCACCCACCGCACGTCGAACGCCACCGCGACGCCGCCGACGGTCGTGCCGAAGCGCGCGCCCGTGCCGTCGTGGTCCAGGGGGCGTGCGCCCAGCAGGGCCGCGAAGTCGGTCTGGTCGCGCGCGAGGACGTCGATCTCCGGGTCGTCCGCGAGCACCTCGGGCAGTCCCTCGAAGTTGCGCAGCACGACGTACTCGCCCGCGCGCCGCAGCAGCGCGGCGAGCTCGTCGAGGTCCGTCCACCCGGCGTCGCCGACGAGGTCGGCCTCGAGCGTCTCGCGCGGGTGCGCGGCGTGCGGGTCGCGCGCGAGGACCTCGTCGAGGCGCTCGGGCCCGAGCAGCAGCGTGGCGTCGCGGAAGAACTCGCGCAGGTTGTTGCTCGAGTGGACGGTGTACCCGCCCGCGAGGCGCCGCGCGGACGCCTTCGCCTGCGCGACGTGCACGTTCGTCGGCTCGACGTACCCGGAGACGTTCTGCCGGTACGCGTAGCGCGGCTCGGGGTCCTCCACGACGAGCAGGAGGAACGGGTCGGCCCCGACCTCGAGGTGCTTCGGGGACGTGCCCCACAGCCCCTGGCCGTAGAGCCGCTCGAAGTTCCGGACCACGCGGTCCGGGGACCAGCGGACCTCGATCTCCGCGAGGACGAGGAAGCGTTCGCGCAGGATGTCGAGGATCTCGGGCTCGCGGTGCCGCGCCCCGGACCACAGCGCGACCATCTGCAGGTCGCGGTCGTACCGGTGGCGGAACCCGTCGAGACGGGGGTCCCAGGTCAGCTCGTAGTCGCTCGGGGTGAACGTCGTCACGTCCACGCCGGCCGTCGCGTCGGCGAGGGGCGGGTCGAGGGAGGGCCTGGCGGCCGTAGCGGTCCGTTCGCGCGCCATGCGTCCTCCTGGCTCGAGCGGTGGGGGTCCCGGCGGACCGGCAGAGATCAAGGTACGGCGGCCGCGCGGGCGGGATGAACCTCTCGAGCGGGTGAACTTGGCCTGAACGGCTCCCCTCCCGGCGTGTCGGGGTGATTCCATTCTGGGTAGACGGAGCACCGCAGGGGGACTCGCGCCGTCGTCCCCCGAGCACCGTCGAGCGAAACCGGACCGCCCCGCATGGCACGCACCTCTCCAGCCCACCGGCGCAGCGGTCTCCAGCGCATCACCGCGGCCGCGGCGTCCGTCGCCCTGGTGGCCGCCGTCCTCGCGGCCTCCGCGGCCCCCGCCCCGTGGTCGGTCCCTGGCGCCGTCGCCGCGCAGCCCGAGGTCGAGGGGGACGTCGCGCGCGAGGCGCGGGTCATCGGCGGTGCGACCGGGCAGGACGTCGCCGCCACGTTCCCGGCCGAGCACCGTGGTCCCGGTCCGGCGGCGCTCGTCGCGGGCTCCCTGTGGTGGCGCTGGACCGCTCCGGCGACGGGCCCCGTGACCTTCTCCACGGCCGGCAGCGAGCTGCCGACGACGATCGAGGTGCGCGAGGGTTCCGCCGACGGCCCGGTCGTCGCAGCCGGCGACGACGACGGCGACCTCTCCACGTCGCGCGTCACCGTCGACGCGCAGGAGGGCGAGGAGTACCTCGTCGAGGTCGGCGCGCAGGACCCGGACGGCGGGCTGCTCACGCTGTCCTGGCAGCCGGAGCAGCCCGCGGCGGACGCCGCTCCCGCGCCGGACGCCGCTCCCGACGCCGATGCGCAGGCGCTCACGCTCGCGGCGGCGCAGATCCCGATCGCGGGCAACACCGGCGAGAAGCCCCAGTCGAAGGTGTGGCGCGCGCACGGCACCTGGTGGGCCGTGCTCGCCTCCACCGCCACGACGCCGGTCGGCACCTGGGTGTGGCGCCACGACGCGGCGGCGGCCACCTGGACCGCGGTCACCCGCATCTCGAGCCGCACGGACGTGCGCGCCGACGTCAAGCCCCTGGCGGGCGTGGTGCACGTCCTCCTGCACGGCCCGTCGACGTCGCTCGTCTCCCTCCAGCACGTCGCGGCGTCGAACACGTACGCCCCGTGGTCCGCGCGGACCACCGAGACACCCGTGTCCCTGCCCGGCAGCGAGACCGCGACGATCGACGTCGACTCGACGGGCCGGATGTGGCTCGTCGCCGACACGTCGTCCTCGGTGGTGGCGCGCTGGAGCGACGCCCCGTACACGACGTTCTCGTCCCCGGTCACGGTCGCGAGCGGCATCGCCGAGGACGACATCGCGCTCGTCACGCGGCTCGGCGGCAACCGGGTCGGCGTGCTGTGGTCGAACCAGAACACCGAGCGCTTCGGGTTCCGCACCCACCTGGACGGCGCGAGCCCCCAGACCTGGACGGCGGACGAGGTGCCGGCCGGGTCCTCGGCGCTGAACGTCGGCGACGGCATGGCGGACGACCACCTCAACGTGGCCCTGGCGTCCGACGGCACGCTGTACGCCGCGGTCAAGACCTCGTACGACACGTCGTCCGCGACGACGATCGGCCTCCTCGTCCGCCGACCGTCGGGCGCGTGGGACCGGATCCACGAGGTCGACCGGCGCGGCACGCGCCCCACCGTGCAGATCGACGAGCAGACACGCACGCTGCGCGTCGTCTACACCGCGAGCGAGCAGCTCGACGACATCCTCGAGAAGGTCGTCCCGCTCGACGACCTCGACTTCTCCGACGCCGCCGAGGTCGTGCTCGACGGCGCCTACAACAACGTCACCGGGCCGAAGGACCAGGTGCCGGGCGAGACGCTCGTGCTCGCCGCCTCGACGAGCACCGCCGGGACGGCACGGCTGGGGTGGACGCACCCGGACGCGCCCGTGGCGTCGGACGGCAGCGTCGCGACGACCCGTGGCACGCCCGTGGCCGGCACGCTCGAGGCCTCGGGAACGCGTCCCGGCGACCGCTTCGAGGTCGTGACCGCACCGGCGTCCGGCACGGTGCAGGTCACGGACCCCGCGACCGGTGCGTTCGTCTACACGCCCGCCGCCGGTTTCGTCGGCGCCGCGTCCTTCACCTTCCGCGTCGGCAACGGCGCGGTGTGGTCGAACACCGCGCGCGTGAGCGTCGCCGTGTCCGACGAGTCCGGCCTGCGCGGGCGCTGGGAGCTCGACGAGGGCTCCGGCACGCTGACCGCCGACGCGTCGGGGTGGGGCGGGCAGGGCCGGCTCTCCGGCGGGGCGTCGTGGGTCCCCGGCGTCGCGGGCTCCGCGGTGCGCCTGGACGGGTCCTCCGGGCGGGTCACGGTCCCGGACGGCCCGGCGCTCGACGTCGCCGGCGCGCTGACGGTCTCGGCGTGGGTGCGGCCGGAGCGCGTCGCGACCCAGTACGTGGTCAAGAAGGCCACCGGGTACGAGACCGACGGGTACGAGATCGGTCTGTCCAGCGGCGGGAGCGCGTTCTTCCGCGTGAACCAGGCGTCGAGCGGCAACGCGCACCGCGCGGAGTCCACGTCCGACTACCCGAGCGACGGCCGCACGTGGGTGCACCTGGTCGGCGTGTTCGACGGCGACCGCGTGCGGCTGTACGTGAACGGCGTCCAGCAGGCGTCCGTCGCCGGACCGGACGAGATCGAGGTCAACGACCTGCCTCTCGTCCTCGGCGGCCAGGCGGACGGCGCCTACCCGCTGCGCGGCGCCGTGGACGGGGTCCGGGTCTACGGCCGGGGGCTGTCCGCCGCCGACGTCGCGGCCCTGCACGCCGGCACGACGCCGGCGCCGGCCGCGCCCGTCGCGCTGCCGGGCTCGGCGAGCACGGTGGCCGGGACGCCCGTCAGCGGCGTCCTCGGCGCGCAGGTCGCGTCGGGCACGCCGGAGTTCCAGGTCGTGACGGGCCCCTCCTCGGGCACGCTCACGCTCACCGGGGCGACGACCGGCACCTGGACGTACACCCCGCGTGCCGGGTTCGTCGGGACCGACGCGTTCACGTTCCGTGTCCGGTCGGGCGGCGTGTGGTCGCAGCCCGCGACGGTGTCGCTCGCCGTCCTCGCCGAGGCCGGGCTGCGCGGGTCGTGGAGCCTCGACGAGGGCGCGGGCACGGTCGCCGCCGACGCGTCCGGGCAGGACCTCGACGGCAGGCTGTCGGGCGGGTCCTCCTGGGTCGACGGCGTCTCCGGCTCCGCGGTCCGGTTCGACGGGTCCATGGGACGCGTCACGGTGCCGGACGCCCCGGCGCTCGACGTGTCCGCGGCGCTGACCGTGTCCGCGTGGGTACGGCTGGAGCGCACGGCCACCCAGTACGTCGTCAAGAAGGCCGACGGGTACGGGGTGGACGGCTACGAGCTGGCGATCGCCAGCACCGGCAAGCCCTTCTTCCGCGTCAACCAGGCCGAGGCGGGCAACGCCTACCGCGCGGACGCGCCGACCGCGCTCCCCGCGGACGGGAGCACGTGGGTGCACCTCACGGGCACGTTCGACGGGGACCGGGTGCGTCTGTACGTCGACGGCGTCGAGGCGGCGTCCGTCGCCGGGCCGTCCAGCGTCGCGACGAACGCGCTCCCGCTCGTGCTCGGTGACCAGCCCGCGGGCGGCTACCCGCTGCGCGGCGCGGTCGACGACGTGCGCCTCTACGACCGTGCCCTCACGGCAGCGCAGGTGGCGGGACTGTCCGACGCCGACGCCGGCGCCGGCGCGCCGGGCGGCACCGTGCCGGACGACGAGCCCGCCGCGCCGGCGGACCCGACGGACCCCGTTGACCCGACGGAGCCGACGGACCCTGTCGACCCGGCGGACCCGGCGGACCCGGCGGACCCGGCCGACCCCACGGACCCGTCCGACCCGACGGACCCGACCGATCCGACGGAGCCGTCCGGGCCGACGGACCCGACCGAGCCGCCCGCCGACCCGGTCGAGCCCCCGGTCGTCGACGACGCCGCGCTCACGACGGTCGGGGGAACCGCGGTGGAGTCGGGCCTGCGGATCACCGCACCGGACGGCGCGGACGTCGTGCTCGAGGTCGTCGACGCGCCGTCCGCCGGGACGGCTGAGGTCCTCGACCCGGCGACGGGCATCGTCCGGTACACGCCCGCCCCGGGCACGGTCGGCACCGACACGTTCACGGTGCGCGCCGGCGCCGACGGCACCTGGTCCGAGCCCGCGACCGTGACGGTGCAGGTGCTCCTCGCCCCCGGCGTGCAGGGCAGCTGGGCTCTCGACGAGCCGTCGGGCACGGCCGTGCTCGACGGCTCCGGCTGGGCACGCGGCGGCACGACGTCCGGCGGCGCGACGCGCGTGCCGGGCGTCGTCGGCGGCGCGGTGCGTCTCGACGGCGGGTCGGGTCTCGTGACCGTCCCCGACGCCGACGGGCTCGACCCGCGCGAGGGGCTCACGGTCTCCGCCTGGGTGCGGCCGGAGCGGGTCGCGACGCAGTACGTGGTGAAGAAGGCGCAGGGGTACGAGGTCGACGGCTACGAGCTCGGGCTCGCCAGCAACGGCCGCGCGTTCTTCCGCCTCAACCAGGCGACGGCGGGCAACGCGCACCGCGCGGACGCCACGACCGCCTACCCCGCCGACGGCCAGCGGTGGGTGCACCTCGTCGGCACCTTCGACGGCTCACGCGTGCGCCTCTTCGTCGACGGGGTCGAGCAGGGCTCCGTGCCGGGGCCGGCGGCGGTCGCGGCGAACGACCTGCCGCTGCTCGTCGGCAACGAGCCGGGCGGCGGCTACCCGCTGCGCGGCGCGGTCGACGAGGTCGCGGTCTACGACCGGGCGCTGCCGGCGGGGGAGGTCACGGCGCTCGCGGCTCCCTGAGGATCCGGGGCCGCCCCGCCCCCTCGCGCCCGCCGACCGGCTCACCCCGCCGCGACGAGCCGGCGCCGCACGCGGCCGGCGAGCGGGATCGCGCGCAGGAGCCACGAGGCCGGCCCGCGGTGCAGGGCGACCGTGTACGACACGATCGTCCGGCGGTGGGGGAACAGCTCGTTCTGCTCCGGGTAGAGCGACGGGTGCATGCACGTGTCGAAGCCTGACGCGGTCGTCGTCGCCGCGACGTGCCGGACGCCGAGGAGGCGGCCCAGCACGCCCGGCGCGTAGCGCGCCCACCGGTCGGCGTACTCGTCGTACCAGCCGAAGACCACGTCCCCGTGCCGGAGGAACGAGGACATGTAGAGCGTCTCCCCGCCGACCCGCAGCGCGGCGACGGACGCGTCGCCGTGGGCGGCAAACCGGGAGTAGACGTCACGGAACCAGCCGGTCCCGCCGTGGAGCCTCGACAGCCCGACGCCGTCGCGCGCCGCGTCGGACTTCCACGAGTGCTGCTCGAAGTCGAGGAAGGCCTTCGCGTCGTCGACCTGCTCCAGCGCCAGCGCCGCCAGCTCGACCGGGGTCCCCAGCTCCTCGCCGAGCCGGCGCGCGCGTCGCCGCACGTCCCGGTTCCGCGACGTCGTGAGGTGCGGGAAGGTGCCCGGGGCCGCGGACCGGACCACGTCGAGGTCCGCCGCCGCCCGTTCGTCCCGGCCCCACTCGTGCACCGCGAGCCGGTCCGCCTCGAGCGCGCGGCGCAGCCCGCCGCCCACCGGCCCGTCGGCGACGGCGTACACCATGTCGAGGGCACCGCCCAGCTCGCGTGCGTGCCGGCGCAGCGCCCCGGCGAGCAGGCGCAGGTTGGCGGCCCCGCCGTCGGCGCGCACGAGCGGCGACCCGAGCGAGGTGACGAGGTTGAGCACCGGTCCGTCGGTGGAGGCGTGGGGCAGCGGCCAGCGGCTGCTCGGCGGCACCTTCTCGAACGGCAGCACCGCGAGCCAGCGGTCGCCGTCCTCGACGACGACGAGTCGGACGCCGCCGCGGTGGTCGAGGTGCTCGACGGTCGGCACCAGGAAGTCGGGCGTGGCGAAGACGCTCGCCTCGAGGGGGTGGGCGGCGAGGTCGCGCCACCGCGCGAGGTCCGCCGCGCCGACGTCCCGCACCGGGAGCGTCCGCGAGCGGACGGCGCTCACACCAGCACGACGACGCACGGCGCCTCGCTCAGGACGGGCAGCACGACGGCGTGCAGCGCCGCGGACACTCGCGACCCCAGACGGCGGGAGCGGTCGACCACCGCCCGCCGGGCGACGAGCGCGCGTCCCGCGACGGCGAAGAGCATCCGCTCGGCTCGCGTCCCCACCGCGCAGGTCACCGACCGCAGGGCGCGTCGGTGCGGGTAGAGACCGGTGGTGACGGGATGCTCGTGCGGGTCGGTGCAGCTGTCGAGGGAGTACCCCTCCCGGGTGAGCTCGGACATCATGAGCACCTGTCCCCACGAGCCGGGGCTCCAGCGTGCCGAGCGCTCGTCGAACGCGTCGAGCACGAAGAAGGCGCGGTCCCCGCGGACGATCGCCACGCCGGAGTAGACCAGGGTCGCGCCGCTGCGGACCTCGAGCACCCGCAGGTCCGGCCCCGCGAGCCGCGCGAGGTCGCGGAACCACGACGCGGTCGCGTCGCTCAGCAGGAGCGCCCGGCCTCCCTCCGTCGCGTGGCCCTTCCAGCCCGCGGCCTGGAGGGCCAGGAACCGCTCGACCGCGCCGGCGTCCGTCGCCCAGGTCGGCTCGAGCGCGGCGCCGAGCTCGCGCTCGAGCGACCTCCTCCCGCGCAGCAGCCCGCGCCGGCGGGACCGCGACAGCTCGGCCAGCACGTCGACGGGCTCGCCCGTGGTGGCGAGCGCTCCGCGGGACATCTCGTCCCAGGTCCGGCGGGGCACGCCGCGGCGGTCGAGAGCCGCGAGCAGGGCGCGTCCCGTCCACGCGTCGACGTCCAGGCGCGCCAGGTCGACGAGGTGACCGAGCTCGCGGCCGCGCCGGAGCAGCGCGTCGACGAGCCGGTCGACGGAGGCGGCGGCGTCGTCCTCGTGCACGAGCGGGTTCCCGCACGGCGAGACGAACCCGAGCAGCGGCCCCGCGGTGCTCGTCCGCCCGCGCAGCGGCCGGCGCTCGTCCGTCGGCTCGAACGGCAGGACGGTCCGCCAGTCACCGTCCTCCTCGACGACGAGGAGGCGCAGGCCGCCGCGTCGGTCCAGGTGTCGGCTGGCCGGGACCAGCACCGCGGGCTCGAAGTACGGGTTGGGGTCGGCGGCCCGGGAGCCGAGCCGAGCCCACGCCTCGAGCTCCGCCGGGCGCGCCGTCCCGACGGTCACGATCCTCGTGGACCACGCCATCGTGCACCTCCGCTCCTCATGGTTCCACCGTCTCGTCGGCTCGTCCCGGCCGCCGGAGGCGGCGCCGGGCGAGGCGGTCGCGAAGACGCCTCCGGACGCGCGCGAGCGCGAGCAGGCCGCGCGCACCGACGCGCGTCCCGAGCACCACGCCGACGACGGGCCGCCGCTCGCGGTACAACCCGCTGACGAGCGCCATGCTGGGGTGCACGCACGGGTCGACGAGCGTGGCGTCGGTCCTGTCGAGCAGGTACTCCTGCTCGAGCACGCGCCCCAGCGTCCCCGGGCTGCAGCGCGCGAACTCCTCGGCGTAGGTGTCCATGAGGCCGTACCAGGCCGTACCCGCGCCGAGCAGCACGGACAGGTACACCGTCTTCCCCCCGGCGGTGACCCGGATCACGCGGAGCCTGCCGCGATCCCGCAGCCTGCGGGCGACGTCCCGGAACCAGTCCTCGCGCCCGGGGGAGACGGCAAGGGCACCGCCGTCGTCGGTGGTGCCCTTCCAGCCCGCCGCCTCGAGCCGGACGAAGTCCTCGAACGCCTCGGGGTCGGCCCCGTCGTCCGAGACGTCGACCGGGCCGACCTCCCGCTCGAGACGCCGTTGCATCCGGTCGAGCTGCTTGCGCCGCGCGGTGCTCATCGCCTCGCGCGGCCGTGGCGCCCCGTCCGCTCGCCGCACCACCGCGCGCTGCATCCGGTAGCGCTCCAGGAGGGTGACGTGGTTGCGGGCGCAGGCCCGGGCGAGCGCGTCCCACAGGGGACCGTCGCCCGGCAGGAGCGTCAGCTCGACGAGCCCCGGGAAGCCGTTCGCCCGGGACCGCAGGTGCCCCAGCAGCGCGTCGAGCGTCGCGTCCGCGCCCTCGCCGTCCACCAGGGGGACGCAGAGGGGCGAGTCACCGGCCAGGAACGGCCCCGCAGTGGTCGCGTAGGCGGTGCCCGACGCCGGCGACCGGTCACGGCTCAGGGGCAGCAGGGCGCGCATCCGCTCGTCGTCCTCGACGACCACGAGACGGACGTCGCCCGCCTCGGGCAGGTGCCGTGCGGCCGTCGCGAGGTACGCGGGGGAGAGGAACGGGTTGGGCTCGAGGGCGCGGTCGACGAGCTCGGCCCACCGGGCCTCGTCCGCCGGGGTGAGGGCACGGGGCGCCACGGTGCGCGTGCGCAGGCTCACGACGTCGAACCCGTCGTGGCGGCGAGCACGGCGTCGAGCCGCGCGCGTGCGGCGTGCCAGTCGTGGCGCCGTGCGTGCCGGGCGGCCGCCTCCTGCGCGGCGGCGAGCGAGGCCTCGTCGTCCGCGAGGGCCTCGATCGCGCCGGCGAGGGCGTCGGCGTCGCCCGGCGGGAGGAGCGCCGCGGCGTCCCCGACCGCCTCGGGCAGGCCCCCGACCGCGGTCGCGACGACCGCGGCGCCGGCCGCCATGCCTTCGAGCGCGGTCAGCCCGAAGGGCTCGGGCCAGACGGACGGGACGACGAGCACGTCGGCGGCCGCGAGCACGCCCGGGAGCGCGTCGCGGTCGACGAACGAGGCGAACCGGACGGGTGCGGCGGACGCCGCGGCGCGGGCGCGCAGCTCCGTCTCGTACGTCGTCAGGGGCGCGTCGGGGGCGAAGCCCGGGCGACCGACGACGGTGACCTCGACGTCGTCGCGCGCGAGGCGTGCGACGGCGTCGAGCAGCACGTGCACGCCCTTGTCGGCGATGACGCGGCCGACGTAGACGACGCGCAGCCGGTCGGTGCGCGGGACGCGGGGGGCCGCGAACGCGTCCACGTCCACCCCGTTGCGGACCGTCGTGACGCGCGCGCGCAGCGACCGCGGCAGGCGGTCGGCCACCTGCGCGGCGAGGTGGTCGCTCACGCACACGACCGCCGCGGCGGGGCCGAGAGTGCGGGCGGCCTCGCGCGCGGAGTACGTGCGCAGCACCTGGTTGTGGCAGTAGAGCACCGGGGCGTGCCGACGCGTGTCGACGAGCGGGACGAGCGCGGGCGCGTTGTGCGCGAGGACCCACGACGGGTCCCAGGCGTCCTGGGTGCGCGTCGCCGCGCCGAGGACGCGTCGGGAGGCGAGCCGCGGCAGGCCCAGCCGGGGGAGCGCGGCGTCGACGTACCGGTCGACGCGGCGGGCGGTGACCTCGGGGTACTCGAGCGCCGTCGCGCTCGCGTACCGGTCGGGGTACGTGCCGTGCGCGACGAGGACGCGGGCGGCGGGCGTGCCGGGCGCGGCCGCGCGGCTGAGGCCGTCGACGACGGTCGGCACGGCGCTGCCCGTCCGGGGCGAGAAGTGGTCGCCCGGCGTGATCGCGTGCACCAGGCGGCGGGTCACGGTCTCGACACCCCCGCGAGCCGGTCGCGACGCACGGCGGTGAGGGCCGCGGGCACCCCGGCCACGAGGCCGGACAGCTCCGCGACGGCGCGCGACAGGACCACGGGTGCGGTGACCCGGCGCACGAGCGAGCGCGGCGAGCCGTCCGCCATGGTCGGGCCGAGGCGGCTGCGCACCGCCCACAGGTAGTCCGACTGGGCGCGCAGCGTCGAGCGCGCGTAGCGCCGCACCATCGGGTCCCCCCATCCGAAGTTCCGCACGAGCATGACGACGTGGTTGCGC
This sequence comes from Cellulosimicrobium sp. NPDC057127, assembly GCF_042670945.1. Lineage (NCBI taxonomy): Bacteria > Bacillati > Actinomycetota > Actinomycetes > Micrococcales > Promicromonosporaceae > Cellulosimicrobium > Cellulosimicrobium sp. NPDC057127. The sequence continues at coordinate 24,347 of NZ_JBHUUP010000010.1, read as the reverse complement.
CGCGCGTAGTAGAGGTAGCGGCGGTCGAACCGCTTGCCGCCGATCCCGTACGGCGCGGCCATGTGCCGCACGAGGGCGCGCGGCGTGTAGACGAGCCGGCCGCCGGTCGCGCGCAGCCGCAGCGAGATGTCGGACTCCTCGCACAGGCAGGTGCCCGGGTAGTTGCCGCGGATGCCGCCGATCGCCGCGAGCGCCTCGCGCCGGAACGACATGTTCGCGCCGAGCAGGTGGTCGACCTCGACGGCGCGGCCCGGGTCGGCGGCGAAGTAGCCGGTGAGCCGGCCGTCGGGCAGGAGGCGGCCGATGCGGTCGAGGCCTTCCGCCTCCTCGCCGGGGATGCCGTTGTCGGCGCGCCCGCCGACGGCGACCACGTCGGGGTCGGCGTAGGGCGCGAGCAGCTCGTCGAGCCAGTCGGGCGCGACGTACGCGTCGTCGTCGACGAACGCGACGACGTCGCCGCGCGTGACGGCGAAGCCCATCTGCCGCGACTCCGGGGTCGTGCCGCGTCCGAGCGTGCTGTGCAGCAGGCGCACCTCGGGGAACTCCTCGCGCACGAGGGTGCGCGTGCGCTCGTCGGGCGACGCGTCGACGACGACGACCTCGAGCGCAGGGGTCCGCAGCCGCGCGAGGTGCTCGAGGCACTCGCGGACGCTGTCCGGCCGGCCGTAGGTGACGACGACGACGCTCACGCTGAGATCCGGTGCGCTGCTCACGGCTCACCCCCGGGCGGCTCGGGGACGGTCACGAGGCGGTACCACTCCTGGCGGCGCAGCGGCGAGGTGAGGGCCGCGCGACGGGGGTGCCGCGTCCGGTGCTCCCAGCGCTCGTAGACGCCCGGGCGCGAGTAGTGGGCCGTGTGGCCGGACCACCCGAACTTCTGGCGCATCGCCTCCGGGCGGCGCACCCAGGAGAAGTGCAGGACGGCGTCCTCGGGCCGGACGACCTCGTGCACGATCGCGTCGCGCGGCCGGGCAGGGTCGGTGCTCCACGGGCCGAGGTCGACGCGGTAGAGGGGGCCGTCGACCTGCCGGGCGTGGGTGAGCCGCGTCCCGGCGCGCACGGCGAGCGGACCGGGGTAGGACGCGGCCGGTCGCCCGAACCGCCGGCTCGCCTCGAGGTAGCGGCCGGGGGCGACGCGCGCGTAGAGCCAGCGCGACGGGTAGTCGAGCGCCGCGGCGCCGGCCTTCTCGGCGCGGCCGAGGGACGCGAGGAACGCGGCCGGCCGGAGCATGACCTCGTCGGTGTCGAGCTGGAGCACCCAGTCGGCCTCCTGCGACGCGGCGTCGAGGGCCTCCTGGCGCTGGTGCGTCTCGGCGTCCAGCGGTGCCGTGCCCGGGCTCGCGTAGTCACCGGGGGCGTGCTCGCACTTGCCCGCGGTGTCGAGCTCCTTGATCACGGCCAGGCACTCCTCGACGGGCAGCGGCGTCCCCGTCCACGACGTCGAGGTCGCGTCGTAGGACAGCACGATGCGGTCGACGTGGTCGTAATACGCCCGCAGGCTCGCCGCCAGGAAGCTGGGATCGGCGACGAGGGCGTACGCGGTGAGGCGCATCAGATGAAGTCCGCGAACTCGCGCTCGTTCTTCTGGAACACGAGCGTGCCGCCGAGCATGATGAGCGGGGCCGCGACGACGAGCGCGACGACCTGCCACGTCACGGGCGCCTCCGTCCCGAGGAGCGACCACCGGAAGCCCTCGAGGAACCACGTGACGGGGTTGATGTCGAACAGCCACCGCAGGTCCGCCGGCACCTCCGAGAGCGCGTAGGCGACCGGGCTGGCGTAGAGCAGGACCTGGATGAGCCACGGCAGCACGTACTGCACGTCGCGGTACTTGACCATGTACGCCGCGGCGGCGAGGCCGATGCCGGTACCGATCATGAGGATGAGCAGGATCCACACGGGCAGGAGCAGGACGCCCCACCCGGGGTTCACCCCGTAGACGAAGAGCAGCACGACCGCGAGGACGAGCGCGACGAGGAAGTCGACGACGACGGACGCGAGGCTCGAGACCGGCACGAGCAGGCGGGGGAAGAACACCTTCTGCACGAGCGACTGGTTGCCGACCATCGAACCCGACGCCCGGCCCAGGGAGCCGTTGAACAGGTTCCACGCGAGCATCCCCGCGAGCGTGAAGAGGAAGTACGGGATGGCGGAGTCGCCGGTCGACAGGTCCGCGATCTGGCCGAACACGACGGTGAAGATCCCGGCGCTGACGAGCGGCTGGGCGATCACCCAGAAGATGCCGAAGAACGTCTGGCGGTAGCGCACGATGATGTCGCGCTGCGCGAGCCGCACCGCGACCTCGCGCGCGTTCCACAGCTCGCGCCACGCCGGCAGGTTGAGGCGGCCGGGCGGCGTGATGACGGTGCGCTGCACGGTCTCCTCCACGTCAGGCCCCCTCGTAGTCGAAGTCGGCGAAGACGACACCCTTGTCGGTGCCGGACGACTCCGTGAACTCGGGGTACGGCAGGTCGGGCAGCACCTCGAACTGCCAGGCGCCCTCCCACGCGTCGAGCACGCCGGACTGGCACGCGTACACGTCCACGGTGTACCGCCCGGGCTTGAGCCACAGGTCGCGCACCACGAGCCGGCCCTTCTGGTGCTGCTCGGGGTCGAACCACTTGCCGACGAGCCGTGAGTCGCACTGCGCGATGACGGTGCCCTGGTCGTTGTTGACGTGCATCGACACGAAGTAGGTGCCGACGAGGTGCTTGCTGGGCGGCGCCTCGAACTCGACCACGAGGTCCTGGGACGACTTGACGAACTCGTCGTCCATGCGGACCGAGGACAGGCGCAGGTCCCCGTTGCCCGGGCGCTTCGCGGGGTCGGACTGCGCCGCCGCGAAGCTCTCGAAGCTGTCCCGGTAGGCCTGGAGCGTGCCCTCGACGGAGCCCGAGTACGTGAGCGTGCCCCGGTCGAGCAGCACCGCCGACGTGCACAGCGCCTGGACGGTCTGGAGCTGGTGGCTGACGTAGAGCACGGTGCGCCCGCCCGCCGCGGCCTCGCGCATCTTCTGGATCGAGCGGCGCTGGAACTCGGCGTCGCCCACGGCGAGCACCTCGTCGATCGCGAGGATCTCGGTGTCGAGGTGCGCCGCGACGGAGAACGCGAGGCGCACGTACATGCCCGACGAGTACCGCTTCACGGGCGTCGCGAGGAACTTCTCGATGCCGGAGAACTCGACGATCTCGTCGTAGCGGCGGTTGATCTCCTTGCGCGTCATCCCGAGGATCGCGCCGTTGAGGTAGATGTTCTCCTTGCCGGTGAGCTCGGGGTGGAACCCCGTGCCCACCTCGAGGAGCGACCCGACGCGGCCGTTCAGCTCGATCCGTCCGCGCGAGGGCGCCGTGACGCGCGTGAGGATCTTCAGCAGGGTCGACTTGCCGGCGCCGTTGCGCCCGACGATGCCGAGCGCCTCGCCCTGCGGCACCTCGAACGAGACGTCGTCGAGGGCGTCGAACAGCGTGTACTTCTGCTTGCCGGTCGACCGGACCCACTGGATCGCCGCCGCGGCCGCGGTGGACGGGCGCTCGCCGAACGCACCGAGCCGGTACGTCTTGCCCAGCCCGGCGACGCGGATGGCGGGGTCGCTCGTCGTCGCCTGCACACGTGAAAGATAGTCGCTGCTGGACACCCGTCCACGAGGTTGGTCGGGTGAATCGCGCGCGGCACGCCGTAGGGCCGGGTGAAAGTCGGCGCGGGGTCTGCAGGCCGCGGCCCGGCCGGTCCTACGATCGGCGGAGCGGCCCTGGCGGCCGGTCCTCCACGGACGTGGGAGCGGCGATGGCGGCGGACGAGAACACGCAGGTCTCGGACCACGGGACGCCGTCGCGGCGCCGCACGGCGCTCCTCGCCGGCGGCACGGCCGCGGGGGTCGTGGCGCTCGTCGCGGGGACCGCGCTCCTCGGCGGCGGTGGCACGCCGGGCGGAGGCGGTGACGCGTCGTCGGGCGACGCCCCGGTGGTCGCGCCGGTCGACCGCGAGGGGCCCGCTCCGGTGTGCGGCTTCGCGCGGCTCGAGCAGGTCACCGAGGACGGGGTCGACCCCGCGGAGCTCGGCGGGATCCGGACCGTCGTGGACGACGTGACGACCCTCGAGGACGGCGAGCTCCTCACGTTCCGCGTCCAGGACGGCAGCGCCTGGGTGCTCGAGTGGGACCGCGAGGCGACGTACACGGTCACGCGCTACGACCTCGCGACCGGTGACGTCCGCGCGACCACGCCGGTCGAGCTGGCGTGGGACGGCGCGAGCGAGACGTTCAGCACCGACACGTTCGAGGTCGCCGCCGACGGCGACGTGTTCCTGCTCGACACCCTCATGCAGCGCCGGGACGTGCTGCGGGTCGCGCCCGACGGCACCACGGTGTGGTCGACGACGATCCCCGGGAACGAGCACACCGCGGGCGGCCTGCTCGACCTGTACGGCACGGTGCGCTGGCAGACCGGGTCGGGCGACGTCGTCGGCGTCCAGGAGGCCGGAGAGGTGCTGCACCGCCTCTCCGGCGACGGCGAGCTCCTCGACACCGTCCCGTTCGAGGGCGGCGTGCTCGCCCAGCTCCCGGACGGCCGCGCGCTCGTGGCGACGGACGAGCGCGACGGCGACACGCGCTCGGTGGACCTCGTCGCCGTCGACGCGGGTCTCGAGCGCGGGCTGCACGTCGGGGCGAGCTGGCAGCGCGGGCGCCCGTTCGCCGTGCCGCGCGTGCCGTGGGTCGACGCGGCCACGGGCATGACGACGGGGCCGGGCGGGGACGGGCTCCTCGTCGCGGAGGAGGCCCTGGGCCTGCGGTGGTACGGCGACGACGGCGTGTTCCGCGGCGTCTGGCCCGACACGCACAAGGACCTCGAGCAGCCCTTCGCGCTGTGGGAGCGCACGCCGGTGCTGCGCGACGGCACCGACGGCGACGCGCCGTACTACGCGCTCACGCACGGCGAGGAGGGCGGGTTCTCGATCACCGAGATCACCGCGGACCGCATGGCGTACCAGCTCGGCGCGCCCGTCAAGCTCAACGCCGCGAACGAGGAGCTGTTCGGCGGCCTCGGCCTGGGCGCCGGGCTGCTCACCGACCGGCCCTACGGCGTCTTCCCCGACGGTGTCGAGCCCCGCGTCGTCGCGACGTTCGACGACGCGTGGGGTGATCTCGTGGGCACGTACCGGCTCCGGTACGAGGTGCGCGGGGACCCGCGCGTGTGGGACCCCGTGGTGGGCGAGGAGCGGGTCGTCGACCTCCCCGCGGAGGGCGGCGAGATCGCGCTTGAGCTGCCGCCCACCCGCCCCGGCGTCTACGAGGTGGACGCGGCGCTCGTCGAGACCGCGACGGGCGAGGCGGTCTCCGGCACGTGCCTGCGGTACACCGTCGCCGCGCCCGGGAGCGCGCTCGACCCGGCGCAGCTCGCGGACGGGGCCGACTGGGGCGGTGCGGGCCCGCTGCGCGGGGTCCAGCTCGCCGCCCAGCTCGGCGTCGGCAGCCACCGCACCCAGCTCGACTTCGGCGCCCTCGTGTCCGACCCGACCGGTGACCCGGACCCCGACGGCATCGTGTGGGACGCGCTGCCGAACGCGGCGTTCGAGCCCGAGGTGGAGGAGGGCGAGGAGCCCGAGGAGGTCGACCCGTTCACCGAGCTCGTCACGGCCGCCGAGCTCGCCGACGAGACCGGCACGGTGCTCGCGCTCCAGCTCGGGTCCGGCGGCGAGGCCGAGCGCGCGGCGGTCGACGCCGGGACCTGGGAGGGGTGGGCGCGCCTGATCGTCGCCGAGATCCACGAGCGAGCCCCGCAGCTCCGGTACTGGCAGCCCTGGAACGAGCCGAACAACACCGGCTTCGACGGCGCGGCGTACGAGGAGGAGGTCGGCGCCCCGTTCGCCGCCGCCGCGCGCGCCGCCCACCCGGACGTGGTCGTCGTGGGCGGCAACACGCTGGGGATCGACCCGGGATGGTGGGAGCGGCTCGTCGAGGCGGGCGGCTGTGACTCGCTCGACGTCGTGGGCATCCACCCGTACACCGGGTTCAACCGGTCGTGGGAGGAGGAGGGGTTCTCCGCGGACGGCGCGGAGCTCGACCGGCTCCGCGAGGTCGTCGCCCCGTGCGGGGACGTCCCGCTGTGGGACACGGAGACCGGGTGGTGGTCCGACGGCGTCGCGAACTTCTGGGCCGGCGGCTCGGACGTCGCGCGCAAGCTCCTCTGGTACGGCGTCGAGGGCGTCGACGAGTGGACGTACTTCTTCTCCGAGGGCGGCTTCGGCGAGGCGGGCAACTCGTGGTCGCTGCTCCAGTTCGGGCAGTACGTCAAGCCCGCCGGGGCGGCCTTCGCGGCCACCGCGCCGGTGCTCGCCGGGTACGACGGCTTCACGCCCGTCGGGACGGGCACGCCCGGCGTGCACGCGGTGCGCGCGACCGGCGTCGGCGGCGCGCTCGGCGGGCGCTCCGTCCTCGCCGTGTGGAGCGAGGACCTGACGACGACGGTCCGCCTGACCCCCGGCGGGGCACCGGTTACGGCGACGGCCCGCGACCCCTACGGCGCCGAGCGCACCCTCGCCGTCCCGACCGAGGGCGTGGAGGTGCCCGTGACCGGCGCGCCCGTGCTGCTGCTCCTGCCCGCCGGCGCGAGCGTCGACGTCGCACCGGTCGAGGCGTTCGGCGAGGACGTGCTCGAGGGCCGGCCCGTGACCGCGACGTCGACGCACGAGGACGCGAACGACCCGGACGTCGTCACGTCCGGCACCTTCGCGGTGCGCGAGCCGTGGCGCTCGGGCCGCCTCGCGGACGGCGGCGTGGACGAGAGCCCGGGCGTGGAGATCACGACCGACGGGCCTCGGACGATCGACCGGGTCGCCGTCGCGACCGCGGGCATCCGGTGCTGCACCTCGGGCCTGCGGGACTACACGGTCTCCGTGCGCACGCCCGACGGCGCGTGGCAGGACGTCGCGACGCAGGCCGACCAGTTCTTCGACCGCGTCGCGCTCTTCCGCTTCGACCCCGTCGAGGTCACCGCGGTGCGCGTGCGCGTCCCGATGACGACCGAGCGCGACGTGCCCGTCCTCGCCGCGAACTACACCGGCATCGTCGGCGGGCTCCACCCCGACTTCATCCCGCTCGCGACGGAGAGCGACTGGATCGCGACCATCAGCGCGGTGCGGGCGTGGGGGCCCGCCGGGTGACCGGCGGTGACCGTCGGGTGCCGGACGGGTCAGCGTGCCGCGACCGCGCGCCACACCTCGGCGTGCACGGCGGCGCTGCGCTCCCACGTGAACGTCGCCGCCCGGGCGCGGCCCCGGGCGACCGTCGCGGCGACGTCGGCGTCGTCGCCGGTCGCCCACAGCAGCCCCTCGGCGATGCTCGCGCCGTCCGGCTCGACCAGGACGCCGCCGTCGCCCACGACCTCCGGCAGCGAGCTCGTGCGCGCGGCGACGACGGGCACGCCCGCGGCCATGGCCTCGAGCGCCGGCAGGCCGAATCCTTCGTAACGCGACGGGACGACGACCGCCGCGGCACCGGCCACGAGCCCCGGCATGAGCTCCGCCGGCAGCCGGCCGACGAGGCGCGTCCCCGGCAGGTCGGCGAACAGGCCGGTGCGGCGCGGGTGCTCCGGGCCGCTCATGACGAGCGTGAGGTCCGGGCGCGCCGAGCGGACCGCGCGCCACGCGACCGCGAGCTCGTCGAGGTTCTTGCGCTGCGACGCCCCGCCGGCGTGCAGCACGTACGGGCCGTCCACCCCGAGGGCGGCGAGGCGCTCGCGGTCGAGGGGCTGCGCGTCGTGGTAGACCGGGTCGACGCCGTTGTAGGCGACGACAGGGCGCTCGGTGAGGCCGAGCACCTCCGCGGCCTCGTCGGCGCTGAACTCCGAGACGCACACCACCGCGGCGGCGCGGCGCACCTCCTCGGCGGCGGCGCGCACGGGCGCGGACTCGTCGGCGTAGCGCCAGGACACGACGTCCTGCACGGCGACGACGTCTCGCGTGGGGTGCGGCGGCAGGTCGAGGCCCACGCGGTGCACCACGGCGTCGCGCGGGTAGACGGCACGCCCCGTGGCGCGGCGCACAGCCGGCCCCGCCCCCGACAGGCGGCCGAGCGGCAGCCGGTGCGTCCCGGGCAGCGGTGAGCGCAGGGACCGCACGACGGCACGGTCGACCGACCAGCGGTCCGCGGCGGAGCCGGAGCCGTCGGCCAGCGCGCCCGCGGCGCGCGCCGCGACCTCCTCCTGGTACACCTGCGCCCCCATGGGGACCTCGACCGCGACGGTCGCGACGACGAGCTGCGGCATCGGGTCCGGACCCCCTCGGGACGGCGGCACCGGCCGGCGGGCCGGTCGGTAGAGTGGCGCCCACTCTAGTGGCGGGCCGACCGGCGAGGTCGCCCCGGGGCGGGTGATCATCGGTGCGCGGCGGGCGGTGGACGTCCGGCACGACGGAGCGGTCCGGCGCGGCCGCAGGGACGGGGGAGTCGCATGACCGCTCGACGCGTGGCGCTCGTCGCGAGCTCCTTCCACCCGCACACCGGCGGCGTCGAGTCGCACGTGCGGCACGTCGCCCGCGTGCTCGCCGCCCGCGGCACGGCCGTCGAGGTCTGGACCGTCGACCGCGGCGAGCACCTCGGCACGCGCCGGGTGGACGGCGTGCTCGTGCGCTACCTGCCGTGCCCGCAGCCGTCGAGCCGGGCCGGCGACATCGCGCGGTTCGGGCTCGCCGCGCCCGGCGCGGCGCTGGCCTGGGGGCGTGCGCACGCGGCGTTCCGGCCCGACGTGCTGCACGTCCAGTGCTTCGGCCCCAACGGTGCGTACGCGCTCGCGCTGCGCACGCTGACGCGCACCCCGCTGGTCGTCAGCTCGCACGGCGAGACGTTCGCCGACGACTTCGCCGTGTTCGAGCACTCGCGGATCCTGGGCGCCGCGCTGCGGCGGTCGGTCGACGTCGCGTCGGCCGTCACCGGGTGCTCGCGCGTCGTCACCGACGACCTCGTCCGGTTCGGGGCCGAGAGGGCGGTGGTCGTGCCCAACGGGGTCGAGCTCGACGGGCTGTCCGGGGGGCAGCCCGGGGGGCAGGGCGGAGAGCAGGGCGCGGCGTCGTCGGCTCCGGAGCCCGCCGCGCGCCGGAGCGCCGACGGCGGTCTCCCGGTCGTGCTGGCGGTGGGGCGCATCGAGCACGTCAAGGGGTTCGACCTCCTCGTGGACGCGTTCGCGTCCTCGGCGCTGCGGGACCGCGCCCGGCTCGTCGTGGTCGGGGACGGTGGCGAGGCGGCCGCGCTGCGGCGGCGCGTGGCGACGCAGGGCCTCGAGGGCCGCGTCGAGCTGCCCGGCCGGCTCGAGCCCGCCGAGGTGGCGGCCCGCATGGCCGCGGCCGACGTCGTCGTGGTGCCGTCGCGCGCCGACGCCGCGCCGCTCGTCGTGCTCGAGGGGTGGCGCTCCGGCCGGCCCGTGGTCGCGACGACGCGCGGCGGCCCGCCCGAGATCGTCACGGACGGGGTGGACGGGGTGCTCGTCGACCCGCAGGACACCCCGGCGCTCGCCCACGCCGTCCTCGGGCTGCTCGACGACCCGCAGCGCGCGGACCGCATCGGCGCGGCCGGCCGGCGCCGGGTCGAGGACTTCACGTGGGAGCGCGTCGTCGACCGGTACGAGGAGCTGTACGCGACGGTCCGGCCTACCGCGGGGCGGTGACCTCCGCGCCGCGCGCCGGCACGTCGAGCGCCCACGACACCGCGACGGCGGCGGTCGCGGCGACGAGGAGGGAGCCGACGACGTCGCTCGGCCGGTGCGCGTAGGTCACGACCGAGGCGAGCGCGGCGACCGCCGTCGTCGCGAGGCCCGTCCACCCGGCCGCGCCGCGGGACGCGGGCCAGGGCCACAGGAGCCACACGGCGACGCACAGGCCGCCGACCACGGCGACGTGGCCGCTCGGGAACGTCTGGTGCGCGTAGCCGAAGCCCCCGAGGTCGGGGCGCACCAGCACCTCGCGCAGCCCGACCGCGAGACCCGCCGTCCCGGCGGCGACGAGGACCGCGGCCGCGAGGGCGCGCCATCGCCGACGGGCCAGCGCGACGATCCCGAGGAGCGCGGCGGCGGCCGCTCCCGCGACGGGAAGCCCCCGGCGCAGCGCCCCGGCGAGGTCGCCCGCGGTGTCGTGCCACGGCGCGAGCGTACGGAAGGCACCGGCGTCGGCGGCCTGGCCGGCGGCCGTGAGGTGCGACGCCGCCCACAGCGCCACGAACGCGGCCACGAGGAGCGCGAGCAGGGCCGCGTGCGCGGATGGCCGGCGCAGGCCGCGCCCACCGCGGGAGGCGCGCCACCGCGAGAAGGAGGGCACCGTCCGAGCATGGCGAGCCGGGGGCGCGGTGTCACCAGGGTGCGGACCGTCGGAGCGGGTGAAACCGCGGCGGTCGCGTGTCGGATCCCCGGCGTACCCTGGGAGCCGTCGTTCAGCGCGACCACCCCGGACCAGCCGCCGACCCGGTCGGCACGTCGGCCCGGGCCGTCGGTGCTGCCCCGGCGCCCGTCGTCACGCACCCGCGCCCGCCCCCCGGAAGGACCTCGCGCCCCATGAACCTCACCGGCATCCTGCCCGCGCTGCTCGCGGACCCGGCCGCGGCCGCCGTCGTGGAGCACGTGCGGGCCCGCGGCGACGCGGACGTGGTCGGGCCTGCCGGCGTCCGCCCGCCGCTGCTCGCCGCGATGGCGGGCGCCCGTGCCACCGGTCCGGTGGACGAGGACTCCGCGGCGGGCGACGTGCTCGCCCGTGCCGCCGCGGGCTCGCGGCCGCTCGTCGTGGTCACGGCCACGGGCCGGGACGCCGACGAGCTCGCGGCGAGCGTGCGCGCCTACCTGCCCGACGAGCTCGCCGACCTCGTCGCCGTCCTGCCCAGCTGGGAGACGCTGCCGCACGAGCGCCTGAGCCCGCGCGCCGACACCGTCGCTCGGCGCATCGCCGTCTTCCGCCGTCTCGCGCACCCGGACCCGGAGATCGGTCCGTCGGGTCCCGTGCGCGTGCTCGTCATGCCGGTCCGCGCGCTGCTCCAGCCCGTCGTCGACGGGCTGGGCGAGCTCGTGCCGGTCGAGCTGCACGCGGGCAGCACCGCCGACATGACGGAGACGGCGGAGCGGCTGGCGAACGCCGCCTACACCCGCGTCGACATGGTGGAGCGGCGCGGCGAGTTCGCCGTGCGCGGGGGCATCCTCGACGTCTTCCCCCCGACGGAGGACCACCCGCTCCGCGTGGAGTTCTGGGGCGACGAGGTCTCCGAGGTCCGCTGGTTCGCCGTCGCCGACCAGCGCAGCCTCGAGATCGCCGAGCACGGCCTGTGGGCGCCGCCGTGCCGCGAGATCCTGCTCACCGAGCCGGTGCGCGAGCGCGCGGCCGCGCTCGTCCAGGACCTGCCCGGCGCCGCGGAGATGCTCGACAAGCTCGCGGCGGGCGTCGCGGTCGAGGGCATGGAGTCCCTCGCGCCGGTCCTCGTGGACCGCATGGTGCCCGTGCTCGAGCTCGTGCCCGAGGACGCGCTGCTCGTCGTCGACGACGCCGAGCGCGTGCGCCGCCGCGCGCACGACCTCGTGGCCACGACCGAGGAGTTCCTCGCCGCGGCGTGGACGGGCGCCGTGGCCGGTGGCGCGGCACCGATCGACCTGTCGTCGGCGTCGTTCGCGACGTTCGCGGAGGTGCGGGCCGTCGCCCGACGCCGCGGTCTGGGCTGGTGGACGCTGTCGTCGTTCGCGCTGGACAACCCCGAGCTCGACGACGCGCCCGCCGACGCGCGGGAGAGCGCGTCCGGCGTCCCCACGTTCACGATCGGGGCGCGCGAGGTCGAGTCCTACCGCGGGGACGTCTCGCGCGCGCTCGACGACGTGCGGAACCTCCAGCACGCCGGCTGGCGGCTCGTGCTCACGACCGAGGGCCACGGGCCGGCGAAGCGCATGGTCGAGCAGCTCGGCGCGGCCGACACCCCGGCGCGCCTCGTCCCGCGCCTCGACGACGAGCCCGAGGGCGGGATCGTCCTCGTCACCCCGGCGATGGTGGGCAAGGGGTTCGTCGCCCCCGAGCTGCGCCTCGCCGTCTTCTCCGAGGCCGACCTCACGGGCCGGGCCGGGACGAGCACGCGCGACATGCGCAAGATGCCGTCGCGGCGACGCAACGTCGTCGACCCGCTCCAGCTCAAGGCGGGCGACTTCGTCGTGCACGAGCAGCACGGCGTCGGGCGGTTCGTCGAGCTCGTGCAGCGCACGCTCGGCACGGGCGGCAACGCGGCGACGCGCGAGTACCTCGTCATCGAGTACGCGTCGAGCAAGCGCGGTCAGCCGGGGGACCGGCTCTTCGTGCCCATGGACCAGCTCGACCAGGTCACCAAGTACACCGGCGGCGAGTCCCCGAGCGTCAACAAGATGGGCGGCGCGGACTGGGCGAAGACGAAGTCGCGCGCGCGCAAGCACGTCCGCGAGATCGCGAGCGAGCTCATCCGCCTCTACAGCGCGCGCATGGCGACGCAGGGGCACGCGTTCGGGCCCGACTCGCCCTGGCAGCGCGAGCTCGAGGACGCGTTCGCCTACGTCGAGACGCCCGACCAGCTCGCGACCATCGACGAGGTCAAGGCCGACATGGAGAAGACCGTCCCGATGGACCGGCTCGTGTGCGGCGACGTCGGCTACGGCAAGACGGAGATCGCCATCCGCGCGGCGTTCAAGGCGGTGCAGGACGGCAAGCAGGTCGCCGTGCTCGTGCCGACGACGCTGCTCGTCCAGCAGCACCTCGAGACGTTCACGGAGCGGTACGCGGGGTTCCCCGTGACGGTCCGGGCGCTGTCGCGGTTCCAGACGGAGAAGGAGTCCGAGGCCGTCGTCGACGGGCTGCGCACCGGCGCGGTCGACGTCGTCATCGGCACGCACCGCCTCATCACGGGCAACGTGCGGTTCAAGGACCTCGGGCTCGTGATCATCGACGAGGAGCAGCGGTTCGGCGTCGAGCACAAGGAGACGCTCAAGCAGCTGCGCACCAACGTGGACGTGCTCGCCATGTCCGCGACCCCGATCCCGCGCACGCTCGAGATGGCGGTCACGGGCATCCGCGAGATGTCGACGCTCGCGACCCCGCCCGAGGAGCGCCACCCCGTCCTCACGTACGTGGGCGCGTACGAGGAGAAGCAGATCTCCGCCGCGGTCCGGCGCGAGCTCCTGCGCGAGGGCCAGGTCTTCTACGTGCACAACAAGGTCGAGACCATCGAGCGGCAGGCGGCGCGCCTGCGCGAGCTCGTCCCCGAGGCCCGGGTCGGCGTCGCGCACGGCAAGATGAACGAGCACCAGCTCGACGAGGTGATCCGCGCGTTCTGGGAGAAGGAGCTCGACGTCCTCGTCTGCACGACGATCATCGAGACGGGGCTCGACATCTCGAACGCGAACACGCTGATCCTCGAGCGTGCCGACATGCTCGGCCTGTCGCAGCTCCACCAGCTGCGCGGCCGCGTGGGCCGTGGGCGAGAGCGCGCGTACGCCTACTTCCTCTACCCGCCGGAGCGCCCGCTCACGGAGACCGCGCACGACCGCCTCGCGACGATCGCCGCGCACACCGACCTGGGCGCGGGCATGCAGGTCGCGATGAAGGACCTCGAGATCCGCGGCGCCGGCAACCTGCTGGGCGGCGAGCAGTCCGGGCACATCGCGGGCGTCGGGTTCGACCTGTACGTGCGCATGGTGGGGGAGGCCGTCGCGAACTTCCGCGGCGACGGCGACGAGGAGCAGCCGGAGATCTCCATCGAGCTGCCGGTGGACGCCCACCTGCCCGAGTCCTACATCGCGACCGAGCGGCTGCGGCTCGAGGCCTACAAGAAGATCGCGGCGGCGGACGACGCGCCCGCGCTCGCCGAGGTGCGGGCCGAGCTGACGGACCGGTACGGGGCGCTGCCCGAGGTCGCGTCGGCGCTGTTCGACGTCGCGGACTTCCGCAACCACGCGCGCCGCGCGGGCCTCGCCGACGTCACCGCGCAGGGCAAGTTCGTGCGGTTCGCCCCGGTGGACCTGCCCGAGTCGGCGCAGCTGCGGCTCAAGCGGCTGTACCCGGGCACGCTCCTCAAGCCGGCGATCCGCGCGGTCCTCGTGCCGTTCCCGACGACGGCGCGCATCGGCGGCCGGCCGCTGCGCGGCTCCGAGGTGCTCGACTGGGCCCGCCAGCTCATCGACGCCGTGATCCTCGGCGAGGTGAGCGCCGCGGCGTCCGTGGGCACCTCGGCGGGGGCGCGCTGACCGGCCGCGCCGGCTGTTTGACACGGTCACGCGGGCTCACGTAGCCATGCTGGGTGTGCCGGACCCTCCCGCCTGCGGCGGAGGGAACCGGCGGCGAGAGTGACACGACCACGAACCCGGGATCGCCCGGGAGACGGGAAGCGACATGACCGCGACCATCCAGACGACGACGGACGCCTATCCGACGAGGCTCGCGCAGCCGGGCGCCATGATCCCCCGCGAGCACCCGACGGTGTGGGGAGGGCCCGACGACGGGCCGTTCGACGCCGCCGCCCTCGAGGCCCACGCGGAGCGCGGGTTCACGATCCTCGAGGACTTCATCACGCCCGACGAGGTCACCGCGTACACGGCCGAGCTCGACCGGCTCGCGTCCGACCCCGACCTGCACGGTGACGTGCGGGTCATCACCGAGAAGACGTCGGGCGAGGTGCGCTCCGTGTTCGACGTGACGGAGCTCAGCTCCGCCATCGACGCGCTGAGCCGGGACCCGCGGCTGCTCGGCCGGGCGCGCCAGCTCCTGGGCTCGGACGTGTACCTGCACCAGACGCGCGTGAACTACATGCCGGGCTACAAGGGCACGGGGTTCTACTGGCACTCCGACTTCGAGACGTGGCACGCGGAGGACGGCATGCCGGCCCCGCGCGCCGTGAGCTGCTCGATCGCGCTGACACCGAACTACCCGTACAACGGCGGCCTCATGGTGATGCCGGGCTCGCACCGCACCTTCGTGCCGTGCGTGGGCGAGACGCCGGAGAACTACCACGAGGCCTCGCTCAAGGAGCAGCGCATCGGCGTGCCGTCCGAGGACGCCATCACCGAGATGGCGCACCGGCACGGGATCGACCAGTTCACCGGCGACGCCGGGTCCGCCCTGTGGTTCGACTGCAACATCATGCACGGCTCGGGCAGCAACATCACGCCGTTCCCGCGCTCGAACATCTTCCTGGTGTTCAACAGCGTCGAGAACGCGCTCACCGACCCGTTCGCGGCACCTGCGCCGCGCCCGGCCCACATCGGCCGACGGGACACGACGCCGCTCGCCTGACCGGCAGCGTCCCCGCGACGGCGGGACCGGCCACGAGCCGGGCCCGCCGCCGTGCGGCCGCCGTCAGCGAGACCTGCACGGCTCCCACGACCCCGACGGCCACCTTCTGGCCACGGCTGAGGTCCTTCCAGCGTCGGTGCGTGCTCATGGTCGTCCCCTCCTGCCGTGCTGCGGTCCGGACGACCGCGGTCGTTGCGCACGAGACTACGTCCGGCACCCGCCAGCCGCGCGGGACGGGTCGTCGCCGTCCCGCGCCGCCGTCCCGCGCCGCCGTGCAACGCGGCGCACCCGCGGCGCACGTCGTCGCGCGCGGCGTCCGTCCCTACGATGGGGCGATGAGCGCGCCCGAGCCCAGCACCACCGTGCCGACGACCGACGCGCTGCGTGACGCGGTGGACGTGATGGACCGCCTGTACTCGCCGGGCGGGTGCCCCTGGGACCGCGAGCAGACGCACGCCTCGCTCGTGCAGTACCTCCTCGAGGAGGCGCACGAGCTCGCGGAGGCGATCGAGACCGGCGACCGCGCCGGGATGCGCGAGGAGCTCGGCGACCTGCTGCTGCAGGTCCTGTTCCACGCCCGTATCGCGTCCGAGGAGCCGGAGCCGTTCACCGTCGACGACGTCGCGGCCGACCTCGTGGCGAAGCTGGTCCGCCGCCACCCGCACGTCTTCGCGGAGGGCGTCCCGGGGCACGGGGCCGGCACGGCGACCGACCTGCACGCCCAGTGGGACGCGATCAAGAAGGCGGAGAAGCGGCGGTCGTCGGTGCTGGAGGGGATCTCGCACACGCAGGGCGCGCTCGCACGGGCGCAGAAGGTGCTCTCGCGCTCCGAGCGCGGCGGCCTCGGCGACGTCGCGCGCGGCACCGTCCCCGTGTCGTCGGACGAGGCCGCTCCGGCCGACCGGCTCGGGCGCGAGCTGTTCGACGTCGTCGTGCGGGCCCAGGCGGCGGGTGTGGACGCCGAGGCGGCGCTGCGCGCGGAGCTGCGCCTCGTGGAGGCCGGCATCGTCGAGGCGGAGCGCGTCGGTACCTACGACGGCGCACGGGCGGACGGGGCGGTCGCCGACGCCTGATCGGGCCCCGGGACGTTGGTCCTCCGCTCGGCCGCGGACGTCACCGCGGCGAGCCCGAGTGGCGGACGCAGCGGCGCGGGTCACGTCCGGGCACTAGGCTGGAGCGGTAAACCCACCACCGTCGCCGGCGCGCACGCGGCGCCCGGGTTCCCGTGCCCGGGTCGGCCGCGACGCAGCGCGGGCGAGCCCTGCCTGAAGGAGCACCTGTGGCCAGCATCGAAGCCGTTGGAGCGCGCGAGATCCTCGACTCCCGTGGAAACCCGACCGTGGAGGTCGAGGTCGTCCTGGACGACGGGACGTTCGCCCGCGCCGCCGTGCCGTCGGGCGCGTCGACGGGTGCGTTCGAGGCCGTCGAGCGTCGCGACGGCGACAAGTCCCGCTACCTGGGCAAGGGCGTCGAGGGCGCGGTCAACGCCGTCATCGACGACATCGCCCCGGAGCTCATCGGGTTCGAGGCCGAGGACCAGCGCCTCATCGATGCCGCCCTCATCGACCTCGACGGCACGCCGAACAAGGGCAAGCTGGGCGCGAACGCGATCCTCGGCGTCTCGCTCGCCGTGGCCAAGGCGGCGGCGAAGTCGGCCGGCCTCGACCTGTACCGCTACGTCGGCGGCCCGAACGCGCACGTCCTGCCCGTGCCGATGATGAACATCCTCAACGGCGGGTCGCACGCCGACTCGAACGTCGACATCCAGGAGTTCATGGTCGCCCCGATCGGCGCGTCCTCCTTCCGCGAGGCGCTGCGCACCGGCGCCGAGGTCTACCACTCGCTCAAGTCGGTGCTCAAGGAGAAGGGCCTCGCGACGGGTCTCGGCGACGAGGGCGGCTTCGCGCCGAACCTGTCGAGCAACCGCGAGGCGCTCGACCTCATCCTCGTCGCGATCGAGAAGGCCGGGTTCGCGCCGGGCACCGACGTCACGCTCGCGCTCGACGTCGCCTCGACCGAGTTCTTCTCCGACGGCGCGTACCAGTTCGAGGGCGGCGCGAAGTCGCCGGCCGAGATGATCGAGTACTACGCGCAGCTCGTGCGCGACTACCCGCTGGTCTCCATCGAGGACCCGCTGTCCGAGGACGAGTGGGACTCGTGGTCCCAGCTCGTCGCCGAGGTGGGCGACAAGGTGCAGATCGTCGGCGACGACCTGTTCGTCACCAACCCGGAGCGCCTCGCCAAGGGCATCGAGCTCAAGGCCGCGAACTCCCTGCTCGTGAAGCTCAACCAGATCGGCTCCCTCACGGAGACGCTCGACGCCGTCGAGCTCGCGCAGCGCAACGGCTTCACCGCCATGGTGTCGCACCGTTCGGGCGAGACCGAGGACACGACGATCGCCGACCTGTCCGTCGCGACGAACGCGGGCCAGATCAAGACCGGTGCCCCCGCCCGTGGCGAGCGCATCAACAAGTACAACCAGCTGCTGCGCATCGAGGAGGCGCTGGACGACGCCGCGCGCTACGCCGGCCGTGGCGCGTTCCCGCGCTGGACGCCGCAGGCCTGACGCCGCACCCGTCGCACGCCGGAGGCCCGGCGGACCTACCGGGACCGCCGGGCCTCCGGCGTCCCGGACGGTGAAGAGTTCGTGTCGATCGACCGTCCACCGGTGCGTCCCCGCGCGTGCTGACGGCGCGCGCAGGCGTCGGACGGCACAATCGGGGGCATGCCGTCCTCGCGCCGCCCCCCGAGCCCTGGCGCGTCCGCGCGACC
Source organism: Cellulosimicrobium sp. NPDC057127 (assembly GCF_042670945.1). Taxonomy (NCBI): domain Bacteria; kingdom Bacillati; phylum Actinomycetota; class Actinomycetes; order Micrococcales; family Promicromonosporaceae; genus Cellulosimicrobium; species Cellulosimicrobium sp. NPDC057127. The sequence continues at coordinate 6,314 of NZ_JBHUUP010000010.1, read as the reverse complement.
CGTGCGCGGTCGCGGCACCCGCACGGCGACGGGGTCGTCGTCGGGCGGCCCCCCGCGCTCGTCGGCATCCGCGTCCCCGACGACCTCCACGTCCTCGGCACGCCGCCCCGCTCCGCGACGTCCGACGGGCCCAGCGCCCGAGGACCGGCGCCGCAGCCGCTACGGCTTCCTGCTGCCCGAGGTGGTCACGGTCCGCACGCTCGTGCTGTCCGTCGTCGTGCTGCTCGCGCTGGTGCTCGTCCTGCCCACGGTCCGGGCGTACGTGAACCAGGCGGACGAGCTGCAGGCCCTGCGCACGGACCTGTCCGACGCGCAGGCGGAGCGCGACGAGCTCGAGGCCGAGCTCGCGCGCTGGGACGACCGCGCGTACGTCGAGCGTCAGGCGCGCGACCGGCTCAACTTCGTCATGCCGGGCGAGCGACCGTGGCGTGTGCTCGACCCGGAGACGGTCGTCGACGACGTCGACCCGCAGACCGGACGGACGATCTCCGACGGGCCGGTCCAGGGCTACGAGGACGGCACCCCGTGGTATCAGGCGGTGTGGGAGTCGGTGCAGGTCGCGAGCAGGCAGTCCGGGTCGACGGGTACGACCGGTGCTCCGACCGGGGAGAATGGGTGACGCGGCCCGCGCGCCGCACGCCCCGACCGAGCCACCCCGAGGACCTCCTGTGACCGACGCCCGACTGGCCATCCCCGCCGACGACCCCGCGGCGGAGGTGTCCGCGCACGACCTCGAGGTCCTCGCCGAGCAGCTCGGCCGGACACCGCGCGGCGTCGTCGGCATCGCGGCGCGCTGCGCGTGCGGCCGCCCGCTCGTCGTGCGCACCGCGCCCCGGCTGGACGACGGCACGCCGTTCCCGACGACGTTCTACCTGACCCACCCGGGGGCCGTCGCGGCCGCGTCGACGCTCGAGGCGAACGGCGTGATGAAGGAGATGACGGACCGCCTTGCCGAGGACGCCGGCCTCGCGGAGGCGTACCGCGGGGCGCACGAGCACTACCTCGCGCAGCGCGAGGCGCTCGGCCACGTCGACGAGATCGACGGCATCTCCGCGGGCGGCATGCCCGCGCGGGTCAAGTGCCTGCACGTGCTCGTCGGCCACGCGCTCGCCGCCGGGCCGGGCGTGAACCCGCTCGGCGACGAGGCCCTGGAGCGGGTGCGCGACGTCTGGCGCCCCGACCGCTGCACCTGCTGAGACCGCCGAGGCAGAGGCCGGCGGTACGTCTCAGGCGTCCTCGCGCCGCGCTTCCTCGACGAGGCGGTCGGGAAGCACCCGGGGACCGGCCTCCGCCGGGCGCGGGCGGTCCTGGGGGTGGGCGCGCGCGGCGAGCAGCGCCACGTCGTCCTCGCCGTCGTGCACGAGCTCGGCGATGAGGCGGTCGCACAGGTCCTCGAGACCCAGGCCCGCGAGCCGCTCGGCCGTGGCGCGCAGGCGCTCGAGACCGGCGTGCAGCGACTCGCCGCGCCGCTCGACGAGGCCGTCGGTGTACAGCACGACGGTCGCACCGGGCGCGAGGACCGCCGTGTGGTCGTGGCGCTCGTCGTGCACGCGCAGGCCGAGCGGCAGGTTCGTCGAGCGGTGGAGCAGCTCGGCGCTCCCGTCCGGGTGCAGGAGCAGCGGGGGCAGGTGGCCGGCGCTCGACCAGCGCAGCAGGCGCAGGCCCTGCTCGGCCAGCTCCGGGGACTGCTCCACCTTGGCGAGCACGCCCGTGCTGATCGCGCCGACCCCGAGGTCGTGCATGGCCCAGTCGAGCGACTCGAAGATCGCGGCGGGGGAGCGGACGACGGCGTGAGCGCCGCCGCGCAGGACGTTGCGCACCTGCGCCATGGAGACGGCCGCGCGCAGGTCGTGCCCCGTCACGTCGCCGATGACGAGGCACGTGCTCCCGTCGCGCACGAGGAACGCGTCGTACCAGTCGCCGCCGATCTGCGTGCCGGTGGCCGCGGGGACGTAGCGTGCGACGAGGTGCAGGTGGTCCGGCTCCGGCAGCGCCGTGAGGAGGCTGCGCTGCAGCTCCTCGGCCAGGGTGCGCTGGGCCGCGTGCAGGTGCGCGTTGTCCAGCGCGAGCCCGATCTGCGCCATGACGTCGCGCAGCGCGTGGAGGTCGGCCTCGGCGAAGCGGCCGCGCTCGGCGCGGCGCGCGAGCGTGACCAGTCCGCGGGTGTGGCCGCGGCCGCGCAGCGGGAGCACCGCCATGGCGTACGGGTCGAGGGTGGCGAGCAGGTCGTGCGCGGGGCCCTCCTCCACGAGGTCGCCGGGGCGTGGCGTGCCGGTGCGCAGCGCGTGCGGTGCTCCGGCCACCGTCTGCGCGATGAGCGAGGTGGGCACGAGGGCGGGCACGCGCACCCGCGCGTACGCGTCGAGCACGGGCTGCATCGTCGGGTCGGAGTGCAGCGAGGCCACGTCGCGCAGGCGCTGCTGCCACCCGCCGGCGCCCTCGTCGAGGACGCTCGCGATCGCGAAGTCGGCGACGGAGGGGACCAGGTGAGGCAGGACGGCCTCGAGCGCCCTGACGGGGTCGAGCGACTCCGCCAGTTCCGCGGCCACGGAGGCGAGGAGCTGCGAGCGGGCCCGGGCCTCCTGGGCGAGCTCGAGCGCGCGGCGCCGCTCCGTCACGTCGGTGAAGTAGGCCGCGACACCGCCGCGCTCCGGCACGGCGCGCACCTCGTACCAGGCGTCGAGCGGGGCCGGGTAGTAGGCGTCGAAGACGATCGGTGCGCCCGTCCGGGCGACGGCGCGGTAGGACTCCTCGAAGGCCGTCCCGACGCTCGCCGGGAAGAGCTCCCACACGCTGCCTCCGACGAGGCGCTCGCGCGTGCTCTGGAGGATGCGCTCCGCCTCCGGGTTGACGTACCCGAACCGCCACTCGGGATCGAGCCAGAAGTAGCCGACGGTCATGTCGTCGAGGATCCGCCGGACGCGCTCCTCGCCCACGCGCAGCACCGTCGTGTCCGTCGCGACGCCGACGAGCTGCTCGGCGACCCCCGACGGCCCGCCGAGCGCCCGTCCGCGCGCGGTCAGCCAGCGCAGCGTGCCGTCCTGCCGCACGACGCGGAACTCGGCCTCGTAGACGCCGCACGTCGCGATCGCCTCGTCGAGCGCCACCGTGACCGGGCCGAGGTCGTCGGGGTGCAGACGGGCGTTGAACGCGTCGATCGTGCCGCCGAAGGACGCCTCGTCGTACCCGAAGACCTCGAGGAGTGCGGCGTCCCAGTGCAGGGCGCCGGTCGACAGGTCCCACTGGAAGGTGCCCAGACCCGCCGCCTGGGCGGCCGCGTCGAGCAGCTCGAGCCGCTCGGCACGGGTCGCGTCGACGTCCGGCACGACGTCCGGCACGGCGTCCGCCCCGCGCGTGGTGACGGCACGGTCGGGGCCGTCGTCGGGTGCGGGCGCGCCGCGCACCGGCTTCCCGCCGCTGCCCGCCGGATGCTGCATGTGCGTGTCTCCTCCGCCGAGCGTGTGAGCGTTCCGGGGCACATCATCCCCTGCCGACGCCGCTGCGCGTGCACCGGGCTCCGTCCGGACCGTGTCGGCGCGCCGCGCGAGGCCCTGGCGGGGTGGCACCCTGGTCGCATGACACCTGGGTCCACCTCGCCGTCCGCCGCGCCCGCCACCGTGCCCGACGCAGACCGTCCCGCCGGGTCGACCCCCGCGCGCGTCGCGGCCGTCGACTGCGGCACGAACTCGATCCGCCTGCTGGTCGCCGACGTGGACCCGGCGACGGGGACGATGGTCGAGCTCGACCGTCGCATGGAGGTCGTCCGGCTCGGCCAGGGGGTGGACCGCACGGGACGCCTCGCGCCGGAGGCGCTCGAGCGGACGCTCGACGCGGCGCGTCGCTACGCACGCGTCGTCGACGACCTCGGCGCGACGCGCACGCGGTTCGTCGCGACCTCGGCGACGCGGGACGCGCAGAACCGCGACGACTTCGTGCGGGGCGTCCTCGACGCGCTCGGGGTCGAGCCGGAGGTCGTCTCCGGCGAGGAGGAGGCGGCGCTGTCGTTCCGGGGCGCGACGTCGACGGTGGCCCAGGTGCGGCCAGGGCCCTACGTCGTCGTGGACCTCGGCGGAGGGTCGACCGAGCTCGTGCACGGCACGACGACGCCGGACGCGGCGTTCTCCATGGACGTGGGCTGCGTGCGCATGACCGAGCGGCACCTGCGCAGCGACCCGCCGACCGCGGACGAGGAGGCCGCGGCGCGCGCCGACGTCCGCGCGGCGCTCGACGAGGCGGCCCGGGTCGTGCCGCTCGGAGAGGCCGCCACGCTCGTCGGGCTGGCCGGCTCGGTGACGACCGTCACGGCGCACGCGCTGCGGCTCGCCGTCTACGACCGGGACCGGATCGACCGCGCCGTGCTGCCCGTCGACGACGTCCTCGCCGCGTGCGACGACCTGCTGCGCCGCACCCGCGACGAGCGCGCGGCCCTGGGCTTCATGCACCCCGGGCGGGTCGACGTCATCGGCGCCGGCGCGCTCGTGTGGTCGGAGGTGGTGCGCCGGGTGCGCGACGACGTCGCCGCCGCGGGCGGGACCCTGACCGAGGTCGTGACCAGCGAGCACGACATCCTCGACGGCATCGCGTGGTCGATCGCCTGACGGGCGTGCGCGGGATCACGCCCGGTTGACGGACGCCCCGACGTGCCAGGGCCGCGAGCGGTAATACTCTGGAACCATGCCTCAGAATGACCTGACCTCGGTCGACCGCGCCCAGGACGCACCGGAGGTGACCTCGGCCGCGACCCAGGTGGCCTCGTCGCCCACCACGGCGACCGCGGTCGCCCCGCAGGCCGCCTCGCCGCGGCCGCGCAAGGTGCCGCGCGTCGTCGTGCTCGGCGGTGGCTCCGTCGGCCTGTACGCCGCCCGTCGCCTGCGCAAGAAGCTCGGGCGCCGCGAGGCGGCCATCGTGGTCGTCGACCCGCGCCCGTACATGACCTACGCGCCGTTCCTCCCCGAGGCGGCGGCCGGGTCCATCGACGCGCGCGACGTCGTCGCGCCGCACCGGCGTGCGCTCAAGGGCATCGACGTCCTGCAGGGCAAGGTCGTCGGCATCGACCACGGCGACCGCACCGTGACCATCCGCCCCGAGGAGGGCGACGACTACTCGGTCACCTACGACCACCTCATCGTGGGCCTCGGCTCGGTCTCGCGCACGCTCCCCATCCCGGGCCTCGCGGAGAACGCGATCGGCTTCAAGAACGTGGAGGAGGCCATCGCGGTCCGCAACCACGTGATCAACCGCATGGACGTCGCGTCCTCCACGTGGGACGCGGAGCTCCGTCGTCGCATGCTGACGTTCACGTTCGTCGGCGGCGGCTTCGCCGGCGTCGAGGCGCTCGCGGAGATCGAGGACATGGCCCGTCACGCGACGCGCAACTACGCGACGATCGAGGAGAAGGACCTCCGCTTCGTCATGATCGAGGGCGCCGGGCGCATCCTGCCCGAGCTGAGCGAGCCGATGGCCGAGTGGGCCCTCGAGGAGCTGAAGAAGCGCGGCATCGAGTTCCACCTCAACACGTTCCTGTCCTCGTGCGAGAACGGGCACGTCGTCACGTCGACCGGCGTCGAGTTCGACTCCGAGACGATCGTGTGGACCGCCGGCGTCAAGGCGAACCCGGTCCTCAAGGAGGACTCCGACCTCCCGGTCGACAAGTTGGGCCGCGTGACGGTCCGACCGACCCTCCAGGTCGAGGACGCCGACGGCAACCTCGTGCCCAACGCGTGGGCCGCGGGCGACTGCGCCGCGGTGCCGGACGTGCTGAACCCGGGCAAGTTCTGCCCGCCGAACGCGCAGCACGCGATCCGCGAGGCCACGCGCCTGGCGGACAACCTCGCGCTCGAGCTGCACGGCGAGGCGCCCGTCGAGTACCGCCACAAGAACGTCGGCACGGTCGCGTCCCTCGGCCTGTACAAGGGTGTCGCGGAGCTGTTCGGCGTGTTCAAGCTGCGCGGCACGCTCGCGTGGCTCATGCACCGCGGCTACCACGTCATGGCGATGCCGACCGGCAACCGCAAGATCCGCATCTTCGTCGGGTGGATGGGGCAGTTCCTCATGGGCCGCGAGCTCGTCTCGCTCGGCTCGCTCCACGACCCGCGCGCCGAGTTCCGCGCCGCGTCGGTGCCCCCGAAGAAGGACGGCGCGGTGAAGCAGACCGCGCAGGGTTCCGCCGCCGCGGCCCAGTCGGGTGACGGCGAGCCGACGGTCGACGCCGACGAGCGGACCCCGGCCAGCCAGGCTTCCTGACCCGCGGCGGGCCACCCGCCGCTGCACGACCGCCCGACGACGAGGGGCGAGCCGACCGGTCGGCTCGCCCC
>NZ_JBHUUP010000009.1:0-188451 GCF_042670945.1 Cellulosimicrobium sp. NPDC057127 | reverse complement strand
ACGACGGCGAGGCTCACCCAGTCGTGGGGGGCCCCCCCCCGGGGGGGCCGGCCCGGGGGGGCCGGGCCGGGCCCGCCGGCCCCGGGCCCCTCCGCGTCCCGCCCCTCGCGGTCACCCCCAGGTGTCGCGCGGTCCCCGGCCACGGACCGCCCGCTTCCCGCGGCGGAAGCTCGGTCCTGCGGGGCCGAGCACCGTCACCGTCTCGACGACGCCCTCGCCGACCTCCTGCGCCAACCGCTCCAGGAGGCGTGGCGCGAGGAGCTGCACCTGCGTCGCCCACGCCGTCGAGTCCGCGCGCACGACGAGGACCTTGTCCTCGAACGTCTCGGGCTCGCAGTGGTCGGCCACCTGGTCGCCGACCACCTCCCGCCACCGACCGACGACGCCCCCGACCGAGACGTCGGCCACCCAGTCGCGCTCGCGCAGCAGGTGTGCGAGCACGTCGCCGAGGCGCTGCGGATCGCGGCCGCCGGGGCGCGCGCCCGACGTCGGCGGGTCGGCGAGCACGCGGCGGCGCGGCTCCTGCCCGGGCCGCAACCCCTTCGCCCGCGCCGCGGCCCGCGCCCGGTTGAGCGCCTGCCGCGCGACCTCCGCCGGCGGCGTGAGGTCCACGAGGTGCCCCACGGGCAGCCCCGTTGCGCGCGCCAGCTCACGCGCGGACTCGGAGTCCGGGCGTTCGTCGTCGCTGTGGTCGTCCGTCGGCAGCGGGCTCGCCGGGGGACCGGGGGCGACATCGTCCTCGTCAGCCGGCACGCGTCACCGTCCCGTCCTGGACGGCGAACCGTGCACCGTCGAGCAGCGCCGGGACGTCCTCCGCCACCGCGGCGGTGATGATGACCTGGCCGGCACCCGCGACGAGCTCGGCGAGACGATCACGGCGGCGCGCGTCCAGCTCGGCGAACACGTCGTCGAGGACGAGGATCGGCTCGCCGTCGGGCCCCCACTGGTCCGCCCAGAGCAGCGAGTCCAGCCCCTCGGGCGCCCCGTCCTTGAGGAGCCGATACGAGGCGAGGCGGAGCGCGAGCGCGAACGACCAGGACTCGCCGTGGCTCGCGTACCCCTTCGCCGGCAGGCCGCCCAGCGTGAGGACGAGGTCGTCGCGGTGCGGCCCGACGAGGTTGACCCCGCGCTCGATCTCCTTCGCGCGCACCGCCCGCAGGGCGTCGAGCATCCGCTTCTCGAGCGTCGCGACGTCCGGGATGCCGAGCGCCTCGGTGGCGTCGCCGTCCGGGGTCCCCGTGGTGTCGTCGCCGAGCGTCTCGTCGACGGACGAACGGTAGGTGACGCGGGCGTCGCCCTGACCCGAGCTGACCTGCTCGTAGGCGTGGGCGACGTAGGGCGTCAGGGCGGCGACGAGCTGGAGGCGCAGCGCGGTGATCTCGGCACCGAGCGACGCGAGGCGGGTGTCCCACACGTCCAGGGTGGCGAGTGCCGCGTCCGGGCCGCCGTCCTCGCCGGGCTCCGTGCCGGCGTCGGGCTCCGCACGGGCCGGCGTGCGTCCCCGGCCGCGACCGCGACCACGCAGGGCCGAGGCCGACTTGAGCAGCGCGCCGCGCTGCCGCAGCACCCGGTCGTAGTCCGCGACCAGCGCCGCGACCCGGGGGACGAGGAGCACCGCGAGCTGGTCGAGGAAGCGCCGGCGCCCGTCCGGGTCGCCCTTCACCAGGGCGAGGTCCTCGGGGGCGAACAGGACCGTGCGCACGATCCCCAGCACGTCGCGCGGCCTCGCCGCGGGGGAGCGGTTGATGCGTGCACGGTTCGCCTTGCCCGGGTTGAGCTCGAGCTCGACGGTGCTGGCCCGGTCGCCGCGCACGACGCGCGTGCGCACGACGGCGCGTGGCGCGCCGGCGCGGACGAGCGCGACGTCGCCCGCGACGCGGTGGCTCGACAGCGTCGCGACGTACCCGACCGCCTCCACGAGGTTCGTCTTGCCCTGCCCGTTCGGTCCGACGAGCGCGTTGACGCCCGGCACGAGCTCGACGTCGACCGTCTCGTACGAGCGGAAGTCGACGAGGGACAGGTGGGAGACGTACATCGGCGTTCGGGTCGCGCGTCGGGGACGATGGCTGCGGACGGACGGGTGCCGTCAGGCGGGCGGCTCGAGGGGGCCGGCACCGGGAGAAGCCGGACCTGCCGCCCTGACCGCGTGCCCGCCGAACTGCTGGCGCAGCGCGGCGACGGCCTTCATCGCGGGCGACTGCTCCTGGCGCGAGGCGAAGCGCGCGAAGAGCGCCGCCGAGATGACGGGCAGCGGCACCGCGTTGTCGATCGCCTCGTCCACCGTCCAGCGCCCCTCGCCCGAGTCGTCGACCCAGTCGTCGATCTGGGCGAGCTTCGGGTCCTCCTCGAGGGCGCGCACGAAGAGGTCGAGCAGCCAGGACCGCACGACCGTGCCGCGCGTCCACGCCTTCATCGTGCCGTGCACGTCGGTGACGACGTCCTTGGCGGCGAGGAGCTCGTAGCCCTCGGCGTACGCCTGCATCAGGCCGTACTCGATGCCGTTGTGCACCATCTTCGCGAAGTGCCCGGCACCGACCTCGCCCGCGTGCACGAAGCCCTCCTCGCGCGGCCCCTCGGGGCGCAGCGCGTCGAACACCGGCATCGCGGCGTCGACGAGCTCCTTCGCGCCGCCGACCATGAGGCCGTAGCCGTTGTCGAGACCCCACACACCCCCCGAGACGCCGCAGTCCAGGTAGCCCACGCCCTTCTCCGCGAGCTCGGCCGCGCGCGCCTGGTCCTCCTGGTAGTAGGAGTTGCCGCCCTCGATGACGACGTCCCCCTCGCCGAGGAGCCCGCCCAGCTCGGTGACGACCGAGCGGGTCGGCTCGCCTGCCGGCACCATGACCCACACGATGCGGCGCTCGTCGTCGGGCAGCGCGGCGACGAGGTCGGCGAGCGACGCGACGTCCGACACCTCGGGGCGGGGGTCGAAGCCGGTCACCTCGATCCCCGCGGCGCGGACGCGCTCGCGCATGTTGTTGCCCATCTTGCCGAGACCGACGAGACCGATGCGGGTGACCATGCGACGTCCTCCGGGTGGGATGGTGCGGTGTGCCGGGTCAGCCGGCGAAGCGGATCGGGACGAGCAGGTAGCGGTAGACGGACGAGTCCTCGCCGTCCAGCGACTCCTGGCCCGTGAACTCGACCGGCTTGTTCGGGTGCGTGAAGCTCAGACGCACGAAGTCCGTGCCGAGGGCACCGAGGCCGTCGAGGAGGAACTGCGGGTTGAAGGCGACCGAGATCTCCTCGCCCACCAGGACTGCCTCGAGCGCCTCCGACGCCTGCGCGTCGTCGCCCTGGCCGGCGTCGAGGACGACCTGACCGTCGGTGAAGGACAGGCGGATGGGGGTGTTGCGCTCCGCGACCAGGGACACGCGCTTCGCCGCGTCGATGAGGGCGGCGGTGGGCACGACGGCGTGGATCGGCGTCTCGTCCGGGAACAGCCGGCGCACGGCCGGGTAGTCGCCGTCCACCAGCTGCGACGTGGTGTGGCGGCCGCCGGCCTCGAACCCGATGAGGTCCACGCCGGCGCCCGTGCTCAGACCCACGTTCACCAGGCCCGAGCTGCCGAGCGACTTGGCGACGTCGTTGAGCGTGCGTGCGCGCACCAGCGCGACGGCGGAGTAGCTGGGCGTGACCGGCGTCCAGGTGAGCTCGCGGAGCGCGAGGCGGTAGCGGTCGGTCGCGAGCAGCGTGATCCGCTCACCCTCGATCTCCACCCGTACGCCCGTGAGGAGGGGGAGCGTGTCGTCCCGGCTCGCCGCGACGGTCACCTGCGCGACCGCGTGCGTGAGCTCGTCGCCCGAGACCGTGCCCGTGAGCTCCGGCATGGCCGGCAGAGCGGGGTACTCCTCGACCGGCATCGTCAGGAGCGTGAAACGGCTCGCGCCGCACGTGACGATGACCTTGTTGCCCTCGAGCACGACGTCGACGGGCTTGGCGGGCAGTGCGCGCGAGATCTCCGCGAGAAGGCGTCCGGAGACGAGGACCGTGCCCGGCTCGCTGACCTCGGCGGGGATCTCGGACCGGGCGGAGACCTCGTAGTCGAAGCTGGACAGCCCGATGGTCCCGGAGGCGTCCGCCTCCAGCCGTACGCCCGCGAGGACGGGAGCCGGGGGACGCGTCGGCAGGGTCCGCGCCGTCCAGGTCACCGCGTCGGCCAGGACATCACGCTCAACCCGGAACTTCATCCCACACCCTCTCGTCCCCACGTCCAGGATCGGACTCGATCTTCACATGTCCCGGACGTCCGTGCTGCCCGTGCCCGTCGTGACGGCTCCCCACCTGCGTCCCGCTCGGGCGAGCGTGGCGCGGAGCGGAGACGGGCAGGCCTGCTGCGCGAGCTGCGGCCACGGTGCACGTCCTGTCGTGCATGCACCCTACGCGAGGAGGAGGTCCGGAGGAACCAGCCGTCGCGGCTGCGTCCCGGCCGTGTCGCTCGGTCGGTCGGAGCCTGATGAAGGCGTGTGGATTCCCTCTCTAGAGAACACCTTCGTCATCGTCATCGGTGTTGTGCATTCCGGGGAAAACGTATGTCTGTGCAGGTCAGAGTGCACTTCTCGATGTGGACGACGTGGTGGGGCAGGTGTGGGAAAGTCGCGCGGCCTGTGGGCAGCGCGATCGTCCCCACACGGTGTCCACCGACGGAGCGGCCTGTGTCCACACACAACGGCCGGTCGTCCACAGTTATCCACAACGACGTGCACAGGTGTGTACATGCGGGTGGTGCGTTCTTGTCCGACGGGCGTGAACATCCACAGTCGGAGGTGGACAGACCAGGACAGATGGCGACGTACGGGTGGTCGGCAGCGCCTCCGGCGACGCGTTCTCCGCGCGGACATGCGCCCCGCGTTGCCCACAACAGTCCTGTGGACGGCTGTGGACAACGCCGCCCACACGCTGTGCACAGCGACGTCGGCACCGGACGGCCCGGACGTGCGCGCGGCGACTGGCGCAGGAGCGAGGCGGCCCCCGCGTGCGCAGCGTCGAGTGCTGCGCTGGACCCGACGGCGTCGTGCGGGGCCACGTGGTCACCGGGCGGGAGTGCTGCCGTCAGCCGCGGTGCTGCTGCTTGATCCGGCTCGTGAGCTCGGTGACCTGGTTGTACGTCGAGCGGCGCTCGGCCATCTGCTCCGTGATCTTCCGGTTCGCGTGCATGACCGTGGTGTGGTCCCTGCCGCCGAACTGCTGCCCGATCTTGGGCAGGGACAGGTCCGTGAGCTCTCGGCACAGGTACATGGCGATCTGGCGCGCGGTGACGAGGACACGCGAGCGGGAGCCTCCGCACAGGTCCTCGATGGTGAGCCCGAAGTACGCCGCGGTCTGGGCGATGATCGCCGCGGGCGTGATCTCCGCGGAGTCCTCGTCGGTGATGAGGTCCTTGAGCACGATCTCCGCGAGCGGGAGGTCGACCTGCTGGCGGTTGAGGTTGGCGAACGCCGTCACCCGGATGAGAGCGCCCTCGAGCTCGCGGATGTTCGTCGAGATGCGTGAGCCGATGTACGACAGCACGTCGTCCGGCGCGTTCAGACGTTCGCTGCTCGCCTTCTTGCGGAGGATGGCGATGCGGGTCTCGAGGTCCGGCGGCTGGACGTCGGTGATGAGCCCCCACTCGAAGCGCGAGCGCAGGCGGTCCTCGAAGCCGTTGAGCTGCTTGGGCGGCAGGTCGGACGTGATGACGACCTGCTTGTTCGCGTTGTGCAGCGCGTTGAAGGTGTGGAAGAACTCCTCCATCGTCTGTTCCTTGCCCTGGAGGAACTGGATGTCGTCGATGAGGAGGACGTCGACGTCGCGGTACCGGCGCTGGAACGCTCCGGCCTTGCCCTCGCCGATGGAGTTGATGAAGTCGTTCGTGAACTCCTCGGAGTTCACGTAGCGCACGCGCACGTTCGGGTACAGGTTGTGGGCGTAGTGCCCGATCGCGTGGAGCAGGTGCGTCTTGCCCAGCCCGGAGTCGCCGTAGATGAACAGCGGGTTGTAGGCCTTCGCGGGCGCCTCCGCGACGGCGACCGCCGCGGCGTGCGCGAAGCGGTTGGACGAGCCGATGACGAACGTCTCGAACACGTACTTCGGGTTGAGCCGGCTCGGCTCGGCCTGCGGACGGGGCGGGGGAGGGGGCGGGAGGTCGGGCAGGTCGTCGTCCGGGTCGACGTAGGGCCGCTCGACGGCGGGTCGCGACGCCGGTGCCGTGACGGGCTCGGAGCTGAGCTCCGGGTCGACCGTGATGCCGAAGCGCACGTCGCGCCCCAGGCAGGAGGACATGGCGGTGACGAGCTCGTCGCGGACGCGCGTCTCCAGGTACGTGCGCGTCTGCTCGTGCGGCACGGCGATGAACACGGTGTCGTCGAGGATCGCGAGGGGCTTGGCGAGCCGGATGAACGCGATCTGACGCGGGGTGATGTCCGGGCTCGCCTCGAGGATGCTCAGCGTCTGTGCCCAGACGTCACCGATGTTCTCGTCCGGGTTGGGCACGGCGTGGGTCCTCACGGGGTCGCGGGTGTGCGTCGCGCATGCGTCCGGCAGGTCGGCGAGGAGATCGGCACGACGGGTGGCACGGTGCGACGTGTTGTCTGGGCAAGCGATGATGCTCGCACGATCGTGCCACGGATCCAGTCGTCCACATAGTTGTCCACAGGCTGTGCGTACCTACCCTGTCCCACCCGCCAGGTCAAGGACGAAGCCGTGATCCGGGACACGTGGGCCACGGCCTCCCACCGTCGGTTTGACCGGGTAGGGCGGGGCAGCGTAACGTCATACAGCCGTTCCAGGCGCTCTTGGCGCGCCCACGCACGAGACTCACGTGAGGTTCAGCGCGAGACGCTCGCGTCGAAGCACCGGGCGTGATGTGCGAGCCAGCCGTGGCGCCCGTGCACCGAGCCGGACGGCCCGGGCGGGAGACCGTCTGTGCAGAAGCAGTACCGAACCACCGGCAGTCTCCACCGGAGCCTGTCACTGCATCGTCGAGGACACAGACGGTGTTCCTCCCCGACGTTCTTGGAGTACCTCGTGAGCAAGCGGACCTTCCAGCCGAACACCCGGCGCCGTGCGAAGACCCACGGCTTCCGGCTGCGCATGCGGACCCGCGCCGGCCGCGCCATCCTGGCCGCCCGCCGCCGCAAGGGCCGCACCGAGCTCTCTGCCTGACCGCACGTGCTCCCCGCGGCGCACCGACTGCGCCGTTCCGTGGATTTCGAGCGGGCGGTGCGTCGCGGCGTGCGCGCCGGCAGGTCGACCGTGGTGGTCCATCTCGCTGAGGATGCTCAGGGAGAAGAACTGCCACAGGTCGGCTTTGTCGTATCCAAGGCTGTGGGAAACGCTGTGCACAGAAACCTCGTGAAGCGTCGGCTGCGTGCGGCTACCGCGCCACAGCTCGGCCGCCTGCCGCTCCGCAGCCGCACGGTCGTCCGCGCGCTGCCCGCATCTGCCGCGGCCTCGTACGAGGAGCTCAGCCGTGACCTCCTGCGCGGCCTGGACCGCGCCGTCGCCCGGCTCCACGAGCGCCAGACCACGCACTCATGACGACGCAGCGCACCGCCGACGCCGGGGTCCGCGAGCGTCCGTCGTCCCTGATGCTGCCGTCCGTCCCGGCGGACGCCCCGCGGCCGGTGCGCAGCGGCCCCGTGCTCCGGGCGCTCACAGCCCTGCGCCGTGTCCCCGCGCTCACCCTGATCGGCGTGCTGCGCGCGTACCAGACCGTCATCTCGCCGATGACGGGGCCCACCTGCAAGTACTACCCGTCCTGCTCCCACTACGCCTTGACCGCCGTGCAGCGGCACGGTGCCCTGCGGGGGACGGGCCTCGCTCTCTGGAGACTGCTCCGGTGCAACCCGTGGAGCCTCGGCGGGGTCGACGACGTACCGCCGGCACGAGACGCGCACACGCACCAGTCCTGAGCCCCGTCGAGGGCCAACCGCGAGCTTTGTCAGAAGGTTAGGGAGCAGTCACCGATGGACTTCTTCGCGTTCCTCTACCCCATCGAGTGGGTCGTGGCGTGGATCATGTACCTGTGTCACCAGGGGCTGACGCTCCTCGGGTTCTCCGACGGCCCAGGCCCGGCATGGGTCCTGTCGATCGTCGGCCTGGTCATCATCATCCGTATCGTCCTCATCCCGTTGTTCTTCAAGCAGATCAAGGCGTCGCGCGGGATGCAGATGCTCCAGCCGGAGATGCAGGCGATCCAGAAGAAGTACAAGGGCAAGACCGACCCTGCGTCTCGTGAGGCGATGAGCCGCGAGACGATGGAGCTCTACCGCAAGCACGGGACGAACCCGTTCGCGTCGTGCCTGCCGATCCTCCTGCAGTCCCCGATCTTCTTCGCGCTGTTCCGGGTGCTCAACGGCCTCGTCCCGATCTCCGAGGGGAGGGACGACGCGATCGGGCCGATCGACGCCAGCGTCGCGAGCGACATCGAGAGCTCGACCGTCTTCGGCGCTCAGCTCTCGGACATCTTCCTGCGCACCGACGACCTCCAGTCGCGGATCGTGATCGCCGTGCTCATCGTCGCCATGTCGGCGACCACGTTCTTCACGCAGCGCCAGCTCACGATGAAGAACATGCCGAAGGCCGCGCTCGAGGGGCCCATGGCGCAGACGCAGAAGATGATGCTGTACCTGTTCCCGTTCATCTTCGCGGTCTCTGGCGTGAACTTCCCCGTCGGTGTCCTCGTCTACTGGACGACGACGAACCTGTGGTCGATGGGCCAGCAGTTCTACACGATCCGCCGCATGCCGGCGCCGGGCTCGGAGGCGGAGCGCCTCCTCAAGGAGCGCCAGGCTCGCAAGAGGGCTGCCAAGGGGATCATCGACGAGCCCACCACGCCCGTCATCGAGCAGCCGCGGGGCCAGCGCCAGCAGCCAAAGCGCAAGGACCGGCAGAAGGGTCAGCGTCCCCAGGCGGGAAGCACCGCTGCTCCCGCGACGAACCCCCAGGGCAAGCCGGTGGACGACGATGCGGTAGAGGACGCACCCTCCGATGCGCCTTCGAGCGGATCGTCGAAGAAGCCCAAGAAGAAGCCGTAGCCGTCGCGCCTGCGCGTCCAGCCGCACAGAGGAGCATCTGCATGCCGTCCACCGAGACCCCCGTTCCCGACGACACGGAGTCCGTCGACCAGCCGACCGGTCGCCTCGAGGAAGAAGGTGAGATCGCGGCCGACTATCTCGAAGAGCTGCTCGACATCGCCGACCTCGACGGCGACATCGACATCGACGTCGAGCACGACCGCGCTGCGGTCGAGATCGTCGCTGACGATGACACGTCCCTCGACGCACTGGTGGGCGCCGACGGCGAGGTGCTCGAGGCGCTCCAGGAGCTCACCCGGCTGGCCGTGCAGGCTCGGACCGGGGAGCGGAGCCGTCTGATGCTCGACGTCGCAGGGTTCCGTGCACGCCGCCGACGCGAGCTCACGGTGCTCGCCGAGGAGTCCATCGCTCGCGCGCGTTCCGAGGGGACGAAGGTCGCTCTGGAGCCGCTGAACGCCTTCGAGCGCAAGGTCGTCCACGACGTGGTCTCGGCTGCGGGTCTCCGCAGTGACTCGGAGGGCGTCGAGCCGAATCGCCACGTGGTGATCTACCCGGAGGCCTGAGCCGAACGGCGCACGTACTGACGACGCCCCGCGTTCCACGTGAAACGTCACGTGGAACACGGGGCGTCGTCGTGTGCTGGGCGGTGAGCTGGGCCTTGCCGGCGATGGAGAAGTGCGTGCGAGAGGCGCGGATCGTTGAGCTCGCACCCCGTGTGGTGCTCTTGCGTGGCGCGACGCAACGACGGGTGGACAACGGCTCGGGTCCTGGCCCGGCCCGTGACACGATAGGCGGGCTTCGACCCCAGGAAGGACGCATGATGAGCCCCGAGACCGAGAGCACGGCGGCCCCCGGCGCGCCGTTCGGCCGCGCGACCGTCGAGTCGTACTTCGGGCCGGCGTATCCACAGATCGAGGCGTTCGCTGCGCGGCTTCGCGAAGAGGGCGAGGTCCGGGGGCTCATCGGGCCCAGAGAGGTCGACCGCATCTGGGATCGTCACATCCTCAACTCGGCTGCCGTGGTGCCCTTTCTCCCGGAGACGGGCCTCATCGCCGACGTCGGTTCCGGAGCGGGCCTCCCGGGTGTCGTGGTGGCGGTCATGCGGCCCGGTGCGACGGTGTATCTCATCGAGCCGATGGAGCGGCGGTGTGCGTGGCTCACGGAGGTCACGACCGATCTCGGTCTGACCAACGTCGAGGTGAAGCGTGGACGCGCGGAGGAGTACCACGACGCGTTCGAATGCGATGCGGTGACCTCCCGAGCAGTGGCTGCTCTGGACAAGCTCGCGCGCATCTCACTACCGCTGCTCAGATCGGGCGGCGAGATGATCGTGCTGAAGGGCAGAAATGTCGACAAAGAGGTCGAACCGGCGCGAAAGATCCTGCGTCGGCTCAAGGCATCGCAGCCAGAAATTCTGAACGCAACGACTCTCCCCGGTGTGGAGAGCACCACGGTCGTGCGGATCGTACGGCAGACTGGACCTCGCTGATCACGGACACCGCGGTGGTCCTGCGCGGTCCCGGCGAACGGGCGCGGGGCGGCGTACGGCGTGGCTCGGGCCGGTTGGAAGTCGGAGAGGAAGAGACGCGTGACGGACAGTACCCATGAGGGCGGCGGGGACGCGACGCGCTGGGAGGGCATCGCAGCCCGACTCGACGGCCCCGACATCGAGGACGACCGTCGCGCAGCGCTGATGGCGAGCCTTCCGGAGACGGATGACACGACGCCTCTCGCGGCCCAGCTGGCGATCGATGCCCGGCGCAGGATCGATCTGCAGGGACGGAAGTTCTCCCGCCCTCGCTCGACACGGATCATCACCGTGGCGAACCAGAAGGGCGGGGTCGGCAAGACGACGACAACGGTCAATCTCGCGGCCGGGCTCGCGCTGTCGGGTCTCAACGTGCTTGTCATCGACAACGACCCTCAGGGCAATGCATCCACCGCTCTCGGTGTGGAGCATCGTGCGGGCACACCCTCCGTGTACGACGTGCTCGTCGAGGGCGACCCGCTGAGCTCGGCTGTGCAGCAGTGCCCAGAGATCCCGACGCTCTGGTGCGTCCCGGCGACCATCGACCTCTCCGGTGCCGAGATCGAGCTCGTCTCCATGGTTTCACGTGAAACCCGATTGCGGCGTGCTCTCGACGACTACCTCGAGGAGCGGGTCCAGAACGGCGAGGAACCGATCGACTATGTCCTCGTGGACTGCCCGCCGAGCCTGGGGCTGCTGACGATCAACGCCTTCGTGGTCGGTCGAGAGGTACTCATCCCGATCCAGTGCGAGTACTACGCGCTCGAAGGTCTGAGCCAGCTGTTGAAGACGATCGAACTGATCAGAGCTCATCTCAACCCTGGCCTTCACGTCTCGACGATCTTGCTCACGATGTACGACGGGCGCACCAACCTCGCGCAGCAGGTCGCCGCCGAAGTGCGCGAGCACTTTCCGGACCAGACGTTGAAGACGACGGTCCCGCGATCGGTGCGCATCTCGGAGGCACCAAGCCATGGACAGACCGTCATGACGTACGACGGGGGATCCACGGGTGCACTCGCCTACCTCGAGGCGGCCCGTGAGCTCACCCAGCAGGGTGTGCACGGGGCTGTCGGCACGCTCTCTGCACCGTCCAGGGAAGCGGAGCGGTCGAGCGAGGACGAGGCCCGTGATGTGCCTGCGGAGCATAGGGATCACGAGTTGGCCGGGTCCATCGGAGGACCGGCCGTCCACCTGGAGGAGCAGCGATGAGCGAGAAGCGGCGCGGACTGGGCCGCGGCTTGGGTGCCTTGATCCCGACCAGCTCGGAGGGGACTCGTCCGGTCGACGTGTTCTTCCCCAGCGCTCCGAAGCGCGATGACGAATCGGTGGACCGCGCGGCGAGCAGTGGAGCCGACGCGGCCGTGGACGAGGTCGGCTCAGTCGTCGCGACGGCCGTCGTGACGCTTGACGGTGGCCCCGGTCCAGCAGATCTCGATGCCGTCGGTACGTTGTCGGACGATGACATCGCGGCGCTCGAGTCGATCAGCGAGGTCGAGCGCGAGGCGGCCGGCAAGCCTGCGGCGGACGCGGCCGTCGATGGCAAGACTGGCGCGACGGGTACGACTGCGAACAACGACGAGCCTGCCGATGCTGTTTCACGTGAAACAGCCGCCGCGAGCGACGGAGCCGGGCTCTCAGACGCCAACTCTGGTGCATCGGACCCGCTGAGCGTTGCGGTTTCCGAGCAGTGGGCCGGCGGAGCAGGAGAGGATCTCGTCCCCGTTCCGGGCGCGCGCTTCGCGGAGATACCCGTTGGCGCGATTCGGCCGAACCCACGTCAGCCTCGCTCGGTGTTCGACGAGGGTGAGCTCGAGGAACTCGTCGGCTCGATCCGAGAGATCGGGGTGCTGCAGCCCGTCGTCGTCCGACCGGTGGGAACCGAAGATGGTGCGTACGAGCTCATCATGGGCGAGCGGCGGTGGCGCGCGACCCAAGCAGCGGGCCTGGCAGCGATCCCGGCGATCATCCGAGAGACAGACGACTCGGACCTGTTGCGTGACGCGCTCCTGGAGAACCTGCACCGCAGCGCTCTCAACCCGCTCGAGGAGGCTGCGGCGTACCGCCAGTTGCTCGACGACTTCGGATGCACGCACGAAGAGCTCGCTGAGCGCATTTCCCGGAGCCGCCCGCAGATCTCCAACACGCTGCGGCTTCTGAGGCTTCCCCCGCTCGTGCAGCGTCGTGTCGCGGCGGGAGTCTTATCTGCCGGCCACGCGCGGGCGCTTCTCGGCCTGACGGACGGTGCAGAGATCGAGCGACTCGCTCAGCGCATCGTCGCTGAGGGCCTGTCGGTGCGTGCCACCGAGGAAATCGTGGCGATGGGCGGGCTCGATGAAGAGCGTCGCCAGAAGCGGACTCCGCGTGCCGGTCAGCGCTCCGAGGCGCTCGACGGCCTCGCCACCCGTCTGTCCGACCGGTTCGAGACGCGAGTGAAGGTGGACCTCGGCAAGAACAAGGGTCGCCTCACGGTCGAGTTCGCGTCGGTGGAGGACCTCAACCGCATCATCGACCTGATGGCGCCGGAGGACCCGGGGCTGCTCCGCCCCTGAGCACCGCAGATGGGTGCTGGGCCAGCACGGGACTCGGAGAATGGGCCTGGAGGGTAGTGAGCCCTCCGGGCCCTTTCTCGTGCGTTCCGGCACTACACAGCGCCGATGTGGGCCTCTGTCGCTGGGGTGATCCGAGCCGCTCCTGGGTCCGTTCTGATCCGTCGTGTCACGTCCGGTGGGGCACGGTGATGGAGGAGTAAGCGACGACAGCGACGGCACTGGGCGGGCGGCACAGGGGGCGACGATCGCGGGGGAGCGGGGGAGCGGGGGAGGTAGGAGAGGGGGGTGCAGGCTCGCCGATCCGGGTGGGACGCCACGACCCTGCATCGCGTGCGAACTTCGCGCGTGCCGCGCGCGACCTGCTTGACGCGGCGGGCGGATACACCGCGCGTTGCAGGAGCGAGGTCGCTGGTACGCGAAACAGACGAGCAGCGCGGCAGTTTCACGTGAAACAGTCGAACTCGTGAGCCAGAGTGCGACATCTGGCGTTGGCAATGTCGGTCCGTGATCTCAACGACGCCGTTTCCCCGCCTGCCAGAGCAGGGCACAGCGAATCAGACCGAGGCGCGCATCGGCGTCCTGCGCCACGTAGAAACGGAGGCATACTCACTCCTGAGCGCTTGCCGTCGACCATCGACCGGTTCTCGCCACCGTCCTCCTCTGTCGGTGCCGAGTGGTCAGCTCCGTCGCGCGCCCGTCGAGACCGGCTGGCACGGTCACGCAGTGCTCACCTGACGCAGTCCGTGCATTGGGCGACGACGGTACGTGCACGCCGCTTTCGACTGGCGGTGTCGCCACCGGATTCGGCGACTGCGCCACACGCCATCGACGTGTTTCACGTGAAACGCCGCGCATTCGGCGCCGATCAGGTCGCTGAGATCGCGACAGACTCGCTACAGCATCGGTGTCGAGCCTGATGCTGATCATCTACGTCGGCGGAGCGTTGCTGGCATCGATCATTCGGGGCGACTCCGGAATGCCTCAACCCCTCGATCGCCACCGCCACGCTGGTTCTCGTCGCCCTGCCCTCGACCGGGCCATCGACCAGAAGAGGCTGCATGCGCGGGAGCTGTCATCATCGGGCCGGGGGTGGCCCGTGCGCGAGGCAGCTGCGCCCTGGACCAGAGAGGCGACCACACAGCCATGGGCCACCAGACGCGGCGACGCTAGGACGCGCCCGTGCGAACCTCATCGGCACGGCCGCTCGCGTTGTGGCGCACACAGCTATCCAGGACGGGCCGCGCGCCCCCACACGAAGCCATGGTCTGTCATCCGCAGCGGCAGAAAGGCCAGCGAGGTGGCCAGGACGTTACCTGTGGAGCCGACCGCGCTTGCCGGCAAGAGATGTCCCGAGTTGCCCCCCTGTCGAGGGCCCTGCATGGCGCCCGCGCCGGTGCCGCACGTCGACGACCGCCGTGCTGGCCGTCACCCTCGTCACGGGTTGACGCCGGTTGGCGCCATTCGCGACTGCCGCCGCGCAGCGCCGCGCCGCGGCGCGCTTCGGCGCGGTCGGTATCGCTCAGCGACATTGGGCATTATTCAGGGCCGTTGGGAGCCCACCGGCGCTTCTAGGGCTCGTTGAGGGCAGATCGACTCCTCTTGACTCCGCTCAGCACCGCTCGGTGAGCGCCGAGCCGCGCACGCGCGCCTGTATGCGCTCGGCGCTGTCGGGGCCACGCCCGTCCCATATCGGTGTGGAGGGTCGATCAGTCGTCGGCAGGGGGCTCTGCAGTGGTCGCGGGTCGCGGGATACCGCGCATTCGGCGCGCGCTGTATGGCGCTCGTACCGCGGCGCACGACGCGGTTCCACCAGCTTCGCGCACCGACCGACTAGCTTTCCGACGCACCCGTGGAGGTGTTTCACGTGGAACACAGAGGAAGGGCGAGATAAGTCGGTCAGAAGGGCCGGCGCGGTGGTCACCACCCCGACGGATCCCAGCCCCGTGGCCGGCTTCGGACTTACGTGAGCGGCGCCGGGAAGCAACTGCGATGCGATGCGCTCGTTTCACGTGAAACCGCCAGCGAAATGCTCGATGAACGCGCGGCGGAATGGCCACGAGACACAGACCAGCACGGGCCTGTGGCACGGGAGGGGGCGCGGTGCGCAATCCTCTCACCAGCGTGCTCGCGGCTGGTCGATATCGCTGCGCCGACTACGACCGCGCGCGGTGTGAGCGCGCACATCGGAGGCATCCTCCACCTCCGCCGTGTGTCACCGAGCGCGGCGGTGGCACGACCAGGGCGCCGGCCAAACCAGTCGCGATGCGGCGCGCGATTCCGCGCGATACCGTCGGCGGCCCTGCTCAGACGCCGGTGTGCTGGCGCACAACCGCACGATAGAGCTCGGACAGGTCGAGCCCGGCGGCACGCGCGGCCTGGGGGAACAACGACGTCTCGGTCATTCCGGGAGCGACGTTCACCTCGAGGAACTGCACCTCACCGTCGGCGTCGAGGATGACGTCGGTCCGAGAAAGGTCCTGGAGGCCCAGGGCCTGATGGGCTCGGACGGCGACCTCCTGCACGGCGGAGACGGAGTCCTCGCCGAGGCGCGCCGGGGCGAAGTACTGCGTACGGCCGGGGTTGTAGCGCGCGTCGTAGTCGTAGGGGCCGTCGGTGACGATCTCCACCGGGGGGAGGGCTCGAGGCCCGTCACCGAGATCGACGACGCTCACCGCGAGCTCCGTGCCACGGACAGCGCGTTCGATGAGCGCGACGTTCCCGTACGCGAAGCAGTCGACCATGGCGCGGGGGAGCTGGTCCGCTGACTCGACCAGCGTGACCCCGAGGGCAGACCCGCCCTGGGTCGGCTTGACCACGAGGGGAAGGCCGAGCCGCTCCACGACGGCATCCAGCACCGGCTGCGCACCGAGCTCGCGGAAGAGGCTCTGGGGAAGGGTGACGTACTCGGGCGTCGTGATGCCCGCTCCGATGACGATGCTCTTTGCGACAGGCTTGCTCCACGCGGCGCGGCACTCGCGGGGCCCGGTGCCGACGTAGGGCACGTCGACGAGCTGCAGGACGTCGCGGACGGAGCCGTCCTCACCGCTCGCACCGTGCAGCAGGGGCCAGACGACGTCGGGCCGGTGCTGGTCCAGGAACCGCAGCAGGTCGGCGTCGACGTCGTGGACGGACACCTCGAGGCCGGCCGCGCGAAGGCTCTCCGCCACGCGGCGGCCGGACCGCAGCGACACGTCCCGTTCGTGCGAGAGACCGCCCGCGAGGATGGTGACGTGCGTCGACGGGTGCGTCGATCCGGCGGCGTCGGCCGAGGACGCCAAGAGGTCCTCGGCGACGTGCGGCGCCCCGTCGAGCGACGGGGCTGCGGTGGTCGCCGTCGATGAGGTGGCGGCGGTGGAGGTGCGGGATCCGGAGGGCGTGTCCACAAGGACTCCTTGTCGCGGAGGCGACCGCTACCCGTGCTCCGGGCGACGATCGGTGAGGCGGCGGATGAGGCGCGGGTGCGGGGTAGGGCTCAGGCGAGGTCGGGCGACGGGTTCTCGACGTCCGTCGGGTCCGGGTCGAGGCCCGCACCGGTGCCGAAGATCTCGACGAGCTCGCGCTCGGCGTTGACGACGCCGGCCAGCCGACGGACCCCCTCGCGGATCCGCTCCGGGGTGGGGTAGCAGAAGGAGAGCCGCATGTGGTCCGCGCCGCTGCCGTCTGCGTAGAACGCCGTTCCGGGGACGTAGGCGACCCGTGCCGTGACGGCGCGCGGCAGCATCGAGCGGGCGTCCACCCCTTCGGGCAGTCGCACCCACGTGTAGAAGCCGCCCTCGGGCACGGTCCAACTCGCTGCGGGAAGGTGCTCGGCGAGCGCACCCACCATGGCGTCCCGTCGTTCCCGGTACAGCTCGCGGAACTGCTTGATCTGGCCCTTCCAGTCGCACGTGTCGAGATAGGCGCCGATCGCCAGCTGCGACGCGTTCGACGGGCAGAGGATCGCCGACTCGCTCGCGAGCACGAGCTTCTCCCGCACGGCGTGCGGCGCGACGACCCAGCCCACGCGGTACCCCGGGGCGAACGTCTTGGAGAACGAGCCCAGGTAGAGGACGCCGTCCTCGTCGAGCGACCGGAGGGCGGGAAGCGTCTCGCCGTCGAACCCGAGGAGCCCGTACGGGTTGTCCTCCACGACGAGCACGCCGTGACGCTGCGCGATCTCCAGCACGCGCGGTCGCCGTTCGGCGGACAGGGTGACGCCCGCGGGGTTGTGGAAGTTCGGCACCGTGTACAGGAGCTTGACCCGGCGGCCCGCGGCGGCGAGCGAGGTGAGCGTCTCGTCGAGGATCTCGGGCACGAGGCCGTGCTCGTCGAGCGGGACGTGGACCACGTCGGCCTGGTACGAGCGGAAGACGCCGAGGGCGCCGACGTAGCTCGGGGCCTCGGCGACGATGACGTCACCCGGGTCGATGAAGATGCGCGTCACGAGGTCGAGGGCCTGCTGCGACCCGGTGGTGACGACCACGTCGTCGGGGTGGCAGTCGATGCCCTCGAGCCGCACGACGTCGAGGATCCGCTCCCGGAGCGACTCGTCGCCCTGTCCCGACCCGTACTGCAGCGCGGTGGCGCCGCGGGTCGCGACGAGGTGCTGCACGGTCTCCGCGATGGTGTCGAGCGGGAGTCCGTCGAGGTACGGCATCCCGCCGGCGAGGGAGACCACCTCGGGCCGGTTGGCGACGGAGAACAGCGCCCGGATCTCCGACGCGCGCATGCCGTGCGCCCGCTCCGCGTACGCCCCGAACCAGGGGTCGAGTCGGGTCCCGCCCGTCGCGGGCGGCTGCGGAGGGTTCGTCGGCGCGGTCACGATCCCCAGTGTGGCACGGCGGTCCGGGGGATCCCGTGAAGACGCCGGAGGGCGGACCACCTGCCAGGTGGTCCGCCCTCCGGCGTCGTGCGGCCTGCGCCGTGCGGTGCGGCTCAGACGGTGGGCGACAGCACCGCGTCGATCTCCTCGGTGAGCGCACGCTTGGGGCGCGCCCCGATGATCGACTTCTGCAGCTCTCCGCCGACGTAGACGTTCAGCGTCGGGATCGACACGATGCCGTAGGCGCCGGTCGTCTCGGGGTTGGCGTCCGTGTCGAGCTTGGCGATCTTGATCTTGCCCGCATACTCCTCGGAGAGCTCCTCGAGGATGGGGGCGACCTGGCGGCACGGTCCGCACCACGTCGCCCAGAAGTCGACGAGCACGGGCACGTCGGACTCCAGGACCTCGGAGCGGAAGGTGTCGTCGGTGACGGGGACGGTGGCCACGTGACCTCCTGGGTGGTTCGGTCGTCCGGGACGGACGTGAGGACGGGGGAGGGTCAGGAACCGAGCTCGGCGAGGGCCTCGGGCAGGTCCTCGGGGTTCGGTGCCTCGGGGGTGCCGGCGAGGTCGGCCTCGCCGGCGGCGTCGACGAGCTCGGTGAGGTAGCGCTGGGCGTCGAGGGCCGCTGCGCACCCGGAGCCGGCCGCGGTGATGGCCTGGCGGTACGAGTGGTCGACGAGGTCGCCGCAGGCGAAGACGCCGGGCAGGTTGGTCGCGGTGGAGCGCCCGACGACCTGCACGTAGCCCTCGGCGTCGAGGTCGACCTGGCCGGCCAGGAGCTCGCTGCGCGGCTCGTGGCCGATCGCGACGAACAGCCCGGTGACGAGGAACGGGCGCTCCTCGCCGGTGACCGTGTCACGCAGGGTGACGCCCTCGACCTTGTTCTCGCCGCTGATGGCGGCGACCTCGGAGTTCCACGCGAAGTCGATCTTGGGGTCGTTCAGGGCGCGGTCTGCCATGATCTTCGACGCCCGCAGCTCGTCGCGACGGTGCACGATCGTGACCTTCTCCGCGAAGCGGGTCAGGAACGTCGCCTCCTCCATCGCGGAGTCCCCGCCGCCGACGACGGCGATGTGCTGGTCACGGAAGAAGAACCCGTCGCACGTGGCGCACCAGGACACCCCGCGCCCGGACAGGCGCTTCTCGTCGTCCAGGCCCAGCTCGCGGTAGGCGGACCCGGTCGCCAGGATCACCGCGCGAGCGCGGTACGTCTCGCCGTTCGCGGTGACGACGGTCTTGACGGGTCCGTCGAGCTCGAGCTTCTCCGCGTCGTCCCACTCCACGCGCGCGCCGAACCGCTCGGCCTGCTTGCGCATGTTCTCCATGAGGTCCGGACCCATGATCCCGTCCGGGAACCCGGGGAAGTTCTCGACCTCCGTGGTGTTCATCAGGGCACCGCCGGCGGTCACCGACCCGGCCAGCACCACCGGCGCCAGACCGGCACGTGCGGCGTAGATCGCGGCGGTGTAGCCGGCGGGACCCGACCCTACGACGATGAGGTTCTCGACGGTCGGCTGCTCGGTCACGGTGAAAGCTCCTCGATCTCGGTACGTGGCGGTCGGCCACGCGATGTGGTGAACACGGGAGGACCGTCTGATGTTCCCCGCTACGGTCCCCCTGCGGCGGGGAGCGAGCCTCCCCGGTGGTGGTCCGGCGCGCCGCCGCGCCGGACCACCCTGAGGTGTCGTCAGGAGACGAGCAGCTCGTTGATCTCGACCCGGTTCTCGCCCCGGCCGTTCTGCGGGAGCTCGGTGAACCACAGCACGATGGACTCGGCCTCGACCGGCTCGGGGAAGGTGAACTCGGCACCGGGGGAGAGCGGTCCGGAGGCGAGAACCTCGCCCTCCGTCGGTGTGTCGGGCGACGTCGCGCGGATCTCGACGTTGCCGCCGGTCACCGACGTGTCCACCACGACGGTCTGGACGGGGGCCGCCTGCTCGAGCGTGATCGCGTACCCGAAACCGTCCTTGAGTCCGGCGAACTGCGGGGTGTTGTACCGCCGCGAGTACCAGGCCGTCTCCGGTTGACCGTCGTAGGCGAGCGCTGCGAGCTCGGGGTGCTCGCCCTCGTTCTCCGGGTTCTCGTCGCCCTGCGGGTCCAGAGCGGTGCCGGAGGCGATCGCGGGCCGCACGTCGGGCGCAGGCTCCGGCGCCGGGGGCGGTTCTTCCTCGCCGGCGGGCGTCTCCTCACCGGTGGGCTCGTCGGCGTCGGCGGACGGTCGTCCTTCCGTGGACACGGCGGGGTCGAACCCGGAGAACGCCGTGTTCACCGCCCACACCACGCCGGCGCCCACCAGGAGCAGCACGAGGACGAGCACCACGGGCGTGGCGTTGAACCGCCGGGACCCGCGACGCGGGGGCTCACCACCGGACGCAGACCCGGGGGAGTCCTGTCCGGGGACGCCTGGTGATCCTCCGGCGGTCCCGGCCGCGTAGGCGCCCGTCGGCACGGTCCCGGCGTCGTGCGCGACCGGGGGAGGGGGCACGGGCTGGGTGCCGACGGCCGTGCTCCCGGCCGCCGTCGGGTCCGTCGCGGCGTAGGCGCCGGCGCCGAACGCGGCCGTCTGGGGGACGGCTGCCCCGGCGGAGCCGGGGACCTCGCCGACGCGGTGGATGCGGCCCGTGCTGGGACGTCGGACGGGCGGAGCGGGCGGGGGCGTCCCTGGTGGCGCCGCGGCCGCCCCCCGGTCGAACGCGCTGCGCACGGACTGGCGGTTCACGCCGGCTCCCGCGCCCTGCTGCGCGGTCCCGCGCAGGGACGCGACGGACACCTCGCCCCAGGGCTGGAGCTCCTCGACGACGTCGGCGGGGGAACGCGGCCCGTCGCCGGGCAGGGTGTCCGTCCACGCGGCCGTCGAACCGACGTCCGAGGCGAACGTCCGGACGCACAGCGCGTCGAGCTCGGGCGGGACGTCGGCCCGGACGGCGGACGGCGGGGTGACGCCGTCGCCCGAGCGCAGGGCCGGCAGGGGGTGGATCGACGCGTCCGAGACCCAGGGGACGTCGAGCGACGGACCGGGCCAGCGCGCCGTCGTCGCGTAGTAGAACAGCGAGACGAGGCCGACGGCGTCCAGGCGCGAAGTGCGCTCGGGCTCGTGCTGGTCCTGGCCCGCGACGCCGGCGTCGAGCCCGAGGCCGGTGACGACGACGCGGCTGCCGTCCACCCGGACGGCGTCGGGCCGGAGGGCGAGGTGGTGCACGCCCCGGCCGCGTGCGACCTCGAGCGCGGCCGCGGCCTCGCCGACGATCGCGCGGGCCTGCCGCGGGTCGACGACGCCGCCCGCGACGAGGTCCGTCAGCGTGGTGCCGACGAACGGCTCCGTGACGACGTACGCGACGCCGTCCTCCGACCCGACGTCGAGGACGCGGGTCAGGCGCGGGTCCGCGACGAGAGCGGCGCGCCGTGCTGAGTCGAGCGCCTCGGCGACGTGCGGACCTGCGACGAGCGACACCCGGACCGGACGGTCGAGGATCTGGTCGTGGGCCGACCACGCCGTGACGTCGGCGAGGTCGGACGTGAGCCGGTCGTCCAAGCGGTAGCGGGCGACGAGCAGTGTTCCTGGGGCCACGCCGTTCACCGGACCTCCTTCGGGGGACTCGTGGTCGGCATCACCACATGGTACGCGGGCCCGGATTGCCCGGTTCCTACCGGCGCGCCAGACGCCGTACCCGGGCGAACAGCGGGCCGACGAGCTCGTCGAGCTCACGGACCCGCAGGACGCGCAGGCCGCCGGCGTACACGCCGGTCATGACGGCACCGACCACGGTCACGACGAGAGCGGCCTCCCACCACGACAGCCCGTAGATCTGGCCCGCGAGGCGGACGTAGAGCTGCAGGACGCCCCAGCCCGCGCCCGCGCTGGCGAGGGCGGCGAGCGTCGTCTTCACGTGCATCCGCAGGATGCGGTGCCCGTCGAGCCCTCTGAGGGTGCGGCGCAGCCCGACGGTGCGCAGGGCGACCGCCACGACGTTGGACACGCTCATCGCGGCGCCGACGCCCACGACCCACCACTGCGGGTCGAGCGTGCGCGTGGCGAGCCACGACACGCCGACGAGCACGATCGTGCCGGGGACCTGGATCCAGAACACGGTGCGGCCGTCCTCGAACGCGTAGTAGACCCACTTCATGAGCACCATGCCGCCGAGCGGCACGAGCCCGAACGCCATCGCCACGAGCACCTGCGACACGGCCGCGCCCGACGCCGCCCCGACCGACGGCACGAGCAGCTTGGTGATCGGCAGCGCCAGGACGGCGAACACCGCGGTCGCGAAGACCGTGAACACGCCCACGGTGCGCACGCCGCGCGACAGGTCGCGGCGCACCCGCTCGACGTCACCGGCGTGCGCGGCCGCGCTCATGCCCGTGAACAGCGCGGTCGCGATGGAGACGGTGACGAGCGAGTGCGGGAGCAGGTAGATCATGAGCGCCTGCGTGTACGCGGCGTTGCCCGCGACGGTGAGCTGGTCGGCGAACACGTCCGGCACGCCCGCGGTGAGGCCCGCGACGACGCCCTGCGCGCCCGGGTCACCCGCGTAGTCGCCGAAGCGCTCCGCGAGGGCGGCGCGCGGCGCCTCGCTGGCGAACCGCGTCGTGAACAGCACCCCCACCTGCTCGAGCACGACGGCGGCGAACGTCCACAGCGCCACCTGGCCGGCGGAGCGCAGCCCGATCCCGCGCAGCCCGAACCGCACGTGCCACCGGAACCCGGCACGCCACAGGGGCACGACCAGGACGAGCGCCTGCGCCGCGACGCCGAGGGTCGCGGTGCCGGCGAGGACCGCGATCTTCGGGCCGTCCCACTGCGTGAGGTCGTCCACGGAGCCGGTGGCCGCGGGCCCGTAGACGGCGATGAACACGCCGAAGCCGACGATCGACACGACGTTGTTGAGCACGGGCGCCCACATGAACGGCCCGAACTGCCCGCGGGCGTTGAGCACCTGCCCGAGCAGCGTGTACAGGCCGTAGAAGAACAGCTGGGGCGTGCACCAGAGGGCGAACGACACGGCGAGGGCCATCTGCGGCGAGGTCCACCCGTCGCCCGTGTAGAGACCCACGAGGATGCTCGAGCCGGCCGTGAGCAGCGCCGAGACGGCGAGGAGCACCGTCCCCGACAGCGTGAGGAGCTTGTCGAGACGGTTCTGCGTGTCGTGCGCCCGGTACGCGCGCACGATCTGCGGGACGAGGACCGCGTTGAGCACGCCGCCCGCGAGGATGGCGAAGAGCACGTTCGGGATCTTGTTGGCGACGTCGAACGCGTCGGCGACCAGGCCGGTCGTGCCGATCGCGGCGACGAGCAGGACGTTGCGCACGAGCCCGAGCGCGCGCGAGACGAGCGTGCCGGACGCCATCAGCGCCGACGACCGTCCTAGTCCGCCGGACCGCCCTCCGGCGGGCGCCTCGGCCGCACCGGACTCCGCCGCCGCGTCGGCCGTGCCCGCCGCCGCGGGGTCCCCGGGGAGCGCCGACGGCACCGGGGCGTCCGCGACGCGGCTGGAGCCGGGCCGCTCACCGCGCCGGTCGCCCCGTGGCCGCACGTGGCGCGGGGCCTCGCGCGTCACGTGCGGCGCTCCTCGGCGTCCGCGGGCGCCCGTTCCTCGACGTCGGTCGGCGCGGCGGTCCTGCCCTCCGGCGGTGCGTCGGCGGGCCGGCCGGCCGGCGGTGCGGCCGGCTGGTCCACGGCCGCCCCGGGCAGCCGGCGGGGGGAGCGGCCGCGGCGCACCGTGCGCCAGATGCCCGCGACCATCGCGATCGCGAGGAGCGCCCCGACCACGGTCGTGCCGACGGACTCCCACTCGGCGCGCACCCGCACGACGAACTCCGCGGGCTCGGCGACGCGCACCGACGGGTCGGCGGCGCTGACCACCTCGACGTCGACCGTGACGTTGCCGCTGCCGAACGCCTCCACGGCCACCGGGACGGTCACCTCCGAGCCGGCCGGGACCGTGGTCGTCGGGCGCTGCGGCGCCTTGAGCCGCGGGTCGTCGGGCCGGAGCACGACCTGCACCTCGACGTCCTGCGGCAGCTCGTTCGCCACGCGCACGGGCAGGCTCTGCTCCTCCGCGAGCAGCAGGATGGGCGATCCTCGCTGGATCGAGACGCCGTCCATGACGTTCTGCGCCGCCTGCGCGGCGTGCTGGACGGCGGCGTCGCGCGCCTCGGGCGCCGCGCGGTAGGCGACCGCCGCCGGCGTGACGAAGTCCGGCTCGAGCGGACGCGTGAGCGCCGCGGGGTCGGGGACGAGCGTCGCGTACGCGGCGACCTCGGCGCGGGTGCGGTCGAGCGCGTGCAGCTGGCTCGGCGGGATCTCGCCCTCGGCGGGTGCGTCGTCGGGCAGCGGGGTGCGCGCGTCCCCGGGCACCGGCGCGGCGAGCAGCTCGCCGACCGGCGCGACGTCGACCCACGGCGCGGCCTCGAGCGCGGCCAGGCGCGCCTGGAACGCCTCCGCGTCGGGGTCCCAGCCCCGGGGGAGGGCGACGAGGACGTGCCGTGCCTCGGCCGGCCGCTCGCGCGCGACGACCGCCGTCTCGGCGAGCAGCCGCTGCGTCGCGACCGGGTCGGCCGCGCCACCCGCCGCGACGACCCGGGTCAGCACCGGGTCCGGCACGAGCGCCGTCACGTCGCCCGCGGGCGTGGACACGCGCGCGGTGCCGGTGGGCGTGTAGGTCAGCGACCTGTCGGGCGCGAGCGCGTCACTCCCCACCACGACGGTCGTGGCGCCCGACGACGCGGCGAGGGCCGTCGTCGTGAGGTCCGGGACGGGGTCGGCCGGCCAGGCGAGGTCGGTGCGCCACGACGCGGCGCCGGGCGCGCCGGGCGCGCCGGGCGCGGTGGGCGCCGTGGGCGCCGTGGGCGCCGCCGGCTGCGGGTCCGTCCCGGGCAGCGGTGTGCCGTCGGGCAGCGGCAGGCCCGCGTGCGCGTAGGCCGCGACGTCCGGGTCGTAGGCGCGCAGCGCGAACGTCGTGCGCCCCTGCGACGCCTCGAGCAGGCGCTCCGCCCACGCCGTGACCGCGGGGTCCGACGACGCCTGCGCCGCCGCGACGAGCGCCGGGTCCACGACCCAGCCGACGTCGCTCGCCCCGGCGGTCGCGTCGAGCAGCTCGCCCAGACGGCCGTCGGGACCGGTGGCGACGGCGAGCGCCTCGTCGTAGGCGACGGGGTCCGGGTCGACCGGCGGGCCGGTCACGGCCGCGACCGTGCTCAGCCGCACCGGCGGGACGTCGCCCGGCGGGGCCCACACGACGAACGAGCGCACGGCGGCGAGGCGATCACCGCCGTCGGACACCCGGACCGCGATGCCGCGCGGTCCCCAGTCGCTGCGCGCGGTCAGCCCGAGGTCCGCCGCGGGGACGGTGAAGGTGACCTGCGTCGTGGCACCTGGCGGGAGCGGGCCGGGTCGCTCCAGGCCGACGCGCGTGCCGATCCCGCGCAGGGTCTCCGCGGTGGCCCAGCTCTCGAGCGCGGACCGCGTCGCCGTGGCCGAGCGGTCGAACCCCAGCTCCACGTCGGGCGACGCCAGGGTCTCGTCCGTGCCGTTGGCCACGGTGGCCGTGACGGTGAGCGTCCCTCCCGGGGCGAGCACGCCGGGGGTGACCGCGTCGAGCTCGACCGTGACCTCGCCGGGCGTGACCTCGTCCGTGGCGGCGGGCGCGACGCCCGCGGCCACGGCGGTGGTCGCGGCGGGGGCGAGCACGGTCGTCAGCGCGGTCGTCAGCGCGGTCGTCAGCACGGTCGCCAGCACGGCGAGGACGAGGAGCAGGCCCGGGGCGACGCGGCGTGCGCGCACGCCGCGGGAGGCGGTGGACGTCATGAGCGGTCGGTCGGGCTCCGTGGGGCGGGCGGTGCCTGCCCGCCACCGTCGTGCGGCCGGCCGGGCGAGCGGACGATCGTGCGAGTCACCCTACTCGTGATCGTGCTCCGGAACCGTGCCCGGCGACCCTCCAGGACGCTGCTCGCGACGAGCGCGATGCGCCGCTCGTTCGGGTACGCCAATCGCTCGGCGAGGTCGGCCACACGGATCCACGCGACGTCCTCCGCCTCACCGTCGGGGTCGCCCTCGACGGTGAGGTGGCCGCCCGTCGCGCGGAGCAGGAAGTGGTGGACCACCTTGTGCACCCGCCGGTCGTCACCGGTGAACCAGTAGTCGATGACGCCGAGCGGCTCCTGCACGACGCCGTGGATGCCGGTCTCCTCGGCGATCTCCCGGATCGCGGCCTCCTCGGGCGTCTCGGAGCCCTCGAGGTGCCCCTTCGGCAGGCACCACTCGAGCCGCCCGCCCCGGTTGCGCCGCGCGATGATCGCGGCGTGCGGGCCGTCCGCACCCGTGTCGACGACGAGTCCTCCCGCCGAGACCTCCTCGACCACGGGGAGCGGGGCCGCGCCCCCGGGACGGCTGCGCGGGTCGATGTGCAGCGCGTGGCCCCCGGGCGGCGCGGGCACGGGGACGCGCCGCCCGCGCGCACGAGCCACCTCCGCGGCGTCCCGGCCGCTCGTCCGACAGGGCCCGGGGTCGCTCCGGGGCTCGTCGGCGTGCGCGGGGCTGGACATCCCCCAACTCTACCGAGCAGGACTCGTCCGACCCTGACGCGCCATCTGGCAGGCTTGGGTGTCGTGCCCACACCCCCGACCCCCCAGCCGACACCGGCGGCGCTCGAGCTGCAGCGCCGAGCCCTCGCCGTGCTCGCCGAGATGGCCCCCGCCGCGATCGAGCTCGGCGAGGCCTTCCGCGCGGCGGGCCACGAGCTCGCGCTCGTCGGCGGGCCCGTGCGCGACGCCTTCCTCGGGCGGGCGAGCGACGACCTCGACTTCGCGACGTCCGCGTCCCCCGACGAGACGCAGGCCATCCTCGCGCGCTGGGGCGACGCGCACTGGGACATCGGCAAGGAGTTCGGCACGATCGGCGCCAAGCGGTTCGGGCGGTCGGGCAGCGGGGACGAGCTCGTCGTCGAGGTGACGACGTACCGCACCGACGAGTACGACCCCGCCTCGCGCAAGCCCGTCGTCGCGTTCGGCGACACCCTCGAGGGGGACCTGTCGCGCCGCGACTTCACCGTGAACGCGATGGCGGTCCGGGTGCCGGAGATGACGTTCGTCGACCCGTTCGACGGCCTGGGCGACCTGGCGCGCCGCGTCCTGCGGACCCCGATCGCCCCGGAGCGCTCGTTCGACGACGACCCGCTGCGCATGATGCGCGCGGCGCGGTTCGCGGCACAGCTGGGGTTCGACGTCGACGGCGGCACGCTCGCCGCCCTGGTGCTCATGACGGAGCGCGTCGACATCGTGTCCGCGGAGCGTGTGCGCGACGAGCTGTCGAAGCTGCTGTGCGCCGCCGAGCCGCGGCGCGGCCTCGAGGTGCTCGTCGACACGGGGCTGGCCGACCACGTGCTGCCCGAGCTGCCCGCGCTCAAGCTCGAGATCGACGAGCACCACCGCCACAAGGACGTCTACGAGCACTCCCTCACGGTGCTCGACCAGGCGATCGCGCAGGAGACCGGTCCCGACGGGCCGGTGCCCGCGCCCGACCTCGTGCTGCGCCTCGCCGCGCTCCTGCACGACGTCGGCAAGCCGCCCACCCGCCGGTTCGAGCCCGGCGGGGGCGTGAGCTTCCACCACCACGAGGTGGTCGGCGCCAAGATGGTCACCAAGCGGCTCAAGGCGCTGCGCTACGACAAGCAGGTCGTCAAGGACGTCGCCCGCCTCGTCGAGCTGCACCTGCGCTTCCACGGGTACGGCGACGGCGCCTGGACCGACTCGGCCGTCCGGCGCTACGTCACCGACGCCGGCCCGCTGCTCGAGCGGCTGCACCGGCTCACGCGCGCCGACTCCACGACGCGCAACAAGCGCAAGGCGCAGCGCCTGCGCGACGCGTACGACCACCTCGAGCGACGGATCGCCGACCTGCAGGCCCAGGAGGAGCTCGACGCCGTGCGGCCCGACCTCGACGGCCAGCAGATCATGGCCGTCCTCGGCATCGCGCCCGGGCCGGTCGTCGGGCGGGCGTACAAGCACCTGCTCGAGCTGCGGCTCGACCGCGGCCCGGTCGACGAGGAGACGGCCCGCGCCGACCTGCTGCGGTGGTGGGCCGAGCAGCCGGAGTCGGCCGCGTCGTCCTGAGCTCGGTCTGACGGGGCCTCCGGGGCGGCCGCGCCGGGTCTACCATCCGCGACCTCGTTCCTCGGTCGCTCCCGCCAGACCCGCCACGACCCGGCACGGCCGCCCCTCCGGCCCCGTGCGGCAGCGTCGCCCCCGTCGCCCCCGTCGCCTCGAGCGGACGCCGAACCCCGGGTTGCGCGGCAGACGGAGCTGTCTGTGCCGCGCGACCCGGGGTTCGGGGCCGGACCTCCCGCCCGTCTCAGTGGGCGAGCGGCGCCGGTGCGTCCTCGACGGGCTCGTCCGCGGCCCTGACCGGCGGGGCGCCGTGCGGCGTCGCCGCCGGGCGGCGCAGCAGGAACGACAGGCCGACGGCCACGAGCATGACCGCGGTGCCCCAGACGAACGCGTCGCCGACGCCCTCGGCGAGCGCGACCGGAGCGGACGCGCCCTCCTCGGCGTAGGCGAGGGAGCGGGTCGTCATGACGGCGACGAACATCGCGGTCCCCGCCGCGCCGGCGAGCTGCTGCACGGTGCCGATGGCCGCGGACCCGTGGGAGTACAGCCGCGGCGTGAGGGACGACAGCGCCGTGGTGAACAGCGGCGTGAACATGAACGCGAGCCCGAGGCTCAGCGTCACGTGCAGCCCGAGGACGAACCACGGGGACGAGTCCGCGTGGACCGTCGTGAAGGCGGCCAGGGCGAGGGCCACGACGCTCGTGCCCGGGATGACGAGCGGGCGCGGCCCGACACGGTCGAAGAGCCGGCCGACCGTCGGGCCGAGGAGACCCATGAGGAGGCCGCCCGGCAGCACGATCAGACCCGTCGCGAGCGGCTCGAGGTCCATCGCGTCCTGGAGGAACAGCGGCAGCAGGATCAGGGACCCGAACATCGCGACCATGCCGACCGCCATGATCCCGAGGGCCACGCTGAACGTGCCCGCCGTGAAGACGCGGAGGTCGAGCAGCGCGCGGTCCTCGCGCTGCAGCGCGATCTGGCGCCACACGAAGGCGCCCAACGCCGCCACCCCGAACGCGATCGGCACCCAGACGGGCACGACGGGCGCGTGCCGGGCCGCCTCGCCCATGCTGGACAGGCCGAAGACCAGGCCGCCGAACGCGAGCGCGGCGAGCAGGAGCGAGAACGGGTCCAGGCGCGAGTGCGTACGGTCGGCGACGTCCCGGACGTACAGGAAGCCGAGCGTGAGCGCGACCAGGCCGATCGGCAGCACCGTGCCGAACACCCAGCGCCAGCTCAGCACGTCGAGGATGAGGCCGGACAGGGACGGGCCGAGCGCCGGCGCCGCCGCCATGACGATCGAGACGTTGCCCATGATCTTGCCGCGGATCGACGGCGGGACGAGCGTCATGATCGTCGTCATGAGCAGCGGCATCATGATCGCGGTGCCCGACGCCTGCACGACGCGCCCCACCAGGAGCCACGCGAAGCCCGGGGACAGCGCGGCGAGCAGCGTGCCCGTGCTGAACAGCGACATCGCGAGCAGGTAGGCGCCGCGCGTGCCGAGCCGCTGGAGCAGGAACCCGCTCGCCGGGATGACGACGGCCATCGTCAGCATGAACGCCGTCGTGAGCCACTGACCGGTGCTCGCCGTGATCCCGAGGTCCGCCATGAGCGGCGCGAGCGCCACGCTCATCGTCGTCTCGTTGAGGATGACGACGAACGCCGACACGAGCAGCAGCGCGATGACGAGGAAGTCCTGGCGCGGCAGCTTGTCGGCCACCGCCGCGACGGTCGACGCGCTCGCGGGGGTCGTCGCGGCGGAGGAGGGCGTGGAACCGGGTCTGGTCTCGGAAGCTGTCACGGGGGTCTCCGCTCGCAGGGGTGGGCGCGCCGGTCTCGGGCAGGGCCGGCGAAGGACGGGTCGCACTGCCGGGCAGCGCGAGAGGTCGCGTGCAGGCGCACGCGACGACGACGTCGTGGGAGTGGACGGAAGGAGGCGACCGTCGGACGTCGCCACGACGATCCGTACCCCGTACGACGATCCACCATCCTGCGTTATTCCCGTGTGGTGTGACGACTCCTTTTCGGCGGCTGGCTCATCGGTCGAGGACGCGCGGTCGGAACCCTGCTGACAGCGCCTCCTGCCGGGTTCTTGACGGCAGATTTCCGCCCCCGGCTCCGGCCCTGACCCCGGACCTGGCCGACCAGCCGGCGAGCCGGTGCGACGGCGACGCGGGCGTGGACCTCGTCAGCCTGTCGAGCAGAAGCAGCTCGTCCTGACGCCGAACGACAACGGCTCAGCCGGCGTCGGGCACCACGCGGTGCAGACGGGCCTCGCCGACACCTGCCCGGCCACGTTCCCGAGGGGAGCGGGAGCCGTACGACCTCGAGCGCGACGTCGTGGACCTGCACGACGTCTTCGACGAACCCGCGTGGTTGACGAACCTGCGTGGCTGACGAACCTGCGTGGCTGCGGACGGCGCTCGCGGCGTCCGTCGTGGTGGCGCGGCGCTATCGTGCGTCCCACGACCGGTTGACCGCGACGCGCGAGCTCCCCGTCGACGGCGCGGCCCTCGCCGCGCTGACCGTGCCCGGTGCGGTGGTCGGGCTGGCCGCCGCGGTGTTCTTCGCGGGAGGTGCGGTCGCGGGAGCTGCGGTCACGGGCGGGGCCTCAGGCGACGACGGTGAGGGAGGACGAGGCGATGAGCGACACGGGCACCGGCTCGCTGACGGCCGACCTCGTCCGCGTCGACGGCGGCACGTTCCGCATGGGGTCGGAGCACTTCTACCTCGAGGAGGGCCCGGTGGTGGAGGTGACCGTCGCGCCCTTCGAGATCGGCCGCACCCAGGTCACCAACCGCGAGTTCGCCCGGTTCGTCGACGCCACGGGCTACGTCACGACGGCGGAGCGGACGCCGGACCCGGACGAGTTCCCCGGAGCCGACCCGGCGCTGCTCGTCCCCGGGTCCCTCGTCTTCACGCCGACCGAGGGACCCGTCGATCTGCGCGACTGGCGGCAG
Organism: Cellulosimicrobium sp. NPDC057127; assembly: GCF_042670945.1. Taxonomy (NCBI): domain Bacteria; kingdom Bacillati; phylum Actinomycetota; class Actinomycetes; order Micrococcales; family Promicromonosporaceae; genus Cellulosimicrobium; species Cellulosimicrobium sp. NPDC057127. The sequence continues at coordinate 157,484 of NZ_JBHUUP010000009.1, read as the reverse complement.
TGGTGGCGATGGCAGCCCGGAGCGTCGTGGCGGCACCCCGCCGGTCCCGAGTCGTCGCTCGACGGCCTCGACGACCACCCGGTCGTGCAGGTCTCGTTCGAGGACGCCGCCGCCTACGCGGCGTGGGCAGGGCTGCGGCTGCCGACGGAGGCCGAGTGGGAGATCGCCGCGCGCGGCGGTATGGACGGCGCGACCTACACGTGGGGCGGCGAGGCGCAGGACGGCACGCGCGCCAACACGTGGCAGGGCCGGTTCCCGTACCTCAACACCGGCGCGGGCTCCGGCCGCTGGGTCGGCACCGCGCCCGTCGGGTCGTTCCCGCCCAACGGCTTCGGCCTGCTCGACATGGCGGGCAACGTCTGGGAGTGGACGACCGAGCCCTGGACCGACCGGCACCGCCGGCCCCTCGCCGTCGCGGACGAGCCCGCGCACGCGTGCTCGTGCGGGTGCGGCCCGTCCGACGCGCGGGAGCGCGCCGGTACCGAGGCGCCGCCCGAGCGTCTGGTGCTCAAGGGCGGCTCGCACCTGTGCGCCCCCGAGTACTGCCTGCGGTACCGCCCGGCAGCCCGCTCGCCGCAGACGCCGGACTCCGCGACGACGCACATCGGCTTCCGCTGCGCGCGCTGAGCGGACCGCCGCACGCTCCCGCTCCCGCCGCCGCGCGCGGCACGCCCGTCCGAACCGGTGCGCGGGTCGTCAGGGTCGGGGACCGCGCTCGCTCGCCGCGGGTTCCGCGTCGTCGGCCTCGGACGGGTCAGGCTCGACGTCGGTGCGCAGGGTGACGGCCTCGGCCGGCGTCCGCGCACCGCGCGACCACAGCAGTGCGGCCGCGGCCACGTACGCCACGGCGAGCGCGGCGAACACAGGTCGCGACCAGCCGGTGTCCGGGAGCGTGAACGCCGCGAGCGCGGCCGCACCGACGAACGCCGCGTTGTACAGCACGTCGTAGAACGCGAAGGCGCGGCCGCGGTACCCGTCCTCCGTGTCGCGCTGGACGATCGTGTCCACCGCGATCTTCGTGCCCTGCGCCGCCAGACCCAGCAGCGCGGCGCCCGTGTAGACGACGGCGCGGGACGGCGTCGTGAGCAGCAGCATCTGGCTGGCCGCGGCGAGGAGCAGCATGATCGCGATCCACACCTGCGGTCCGGTGTACCGCGACAGCGTCGGCGTGAGGAGGACGGCACCCGCACCGCCCACGCCGGTGAGCCCGACCACCGTCGCGAACGTCGCGAAGCCCCCGGCCTGGCTCCCCGGGTCGAGCACGTTGCGCGAGATGAGGATCGACGCGATGAACACCACGCCGTACAGGAACCGGTGCGTCGCCATCGCGAGCAGCGCCTGCCCCGGCGTCCGCCGGGCGACCAGGTAGCGCGCGCCGTCCGCCAGCCCGCGGGCCACGCGCGCGATCTCGCTCGTGATCGCCGACTCCGCGGGACGCTCCGGCCCGAGCTGCGTGCGGCCCAGCCGCAGCGCCAGGAGCGACGCGACCGCGAACACGACCGCCGCGCACACCAGCGCCGACGAGTCCTTCACCGGGCCCTCGTCGATCGCGAGCCCCAGCACCACCCCGACACCGCCCCCGACGAACGCCGCACCCGCGCCGAGCGTCGGCGTGAGCGAGTTCGCCGTGAGCAGCAGCGGCCCGTCGACGACGCGCGGCAGCCCCGCGGACAGCCCCGCCAGCAGGAAGCGGTTCACCGACAGGGCCGCCAGTCCCAGCACGTAGATCCCGACGTCGACCCCGCCCGAGAGCATGAGCGCCGCCATCGCGCCGGTGATCACGACCCGCACGGCGTTGCCCCACACGAGCACCTGCCGGCGCTGCCACCGGTCGAGGAAAACCCCCGCGAACGGTCCCACGACGGTGAACGGCGCCAGCATGACCGCGAACGCCCCCGCGATCGCCCCCGCCGTCCCCTGCGACTCGGGGGAGAAGAACAGCAGAGACGCCAGACCCACCTGGAACATCCCGTCGCCCGCCTGCGACACGAGCCGCACGGCGAACAGACGGCGGAAGCCCTCGAGGCGCAGCAGCGCCCGGAGCTCGGAGATCACACCCACGCGTTCACCCTACGTTCGTGTCGTCCCAGCCCAGATAGAGGGAGATCGCCGAGATCGAGGGCGCTTTCCCTCTATCTCGACGATCTCCCTCTATCTCGCGGGGTGGTCAGCGCTTCGGATCAGCGCTCGACGCTCATGGTCGCGCCGATCCTGCGCTCCGCTGCGGGCGAGAACCTCGTTCCTCGGCCCTCACCCTCCGCTGCGCTTCGGATCAGCGCTCGACGATCGTGGTCGCGCCGATCCTGCGCTCCGCTGCGGGGGAGTGCCTCGTTCCTCGGCCCTCACCCTCCGCTGCGCTTCGGATCAGCGCTCGACCTCACCGCGGATGAAGGCCTCGAGCTGCGCGCGGCCCTTCGTGTCCTCCATCTGGACCGGCGGGGACTTCATGAAGTACGTCGACGCCGAGAGGATCGGTCCGCCGACGCCGCGGTCCTTCGCGATCTTCGCGGCGCGGACGGCGTCGATGATGATGCCCGCGGAGTTGGGGGAGTCCCACACCTCGAGCTTGTACTCCAGGTTCAGCGGGACCTCGCCGAACGCGCGGCCCTCGAGGCGCACGTACGCCCACTTGCGGTCGTCGAGCCACGCGACGTAGTCCGACGGGCCGATGTGGACGTTGCGGTCCTCGGTCTTGCCGGCGAGCGGGCCCTCGAGGTTCGACGTGACGGCCTGCGTCTTCGAGATCTTCTTCGACTCCAGGCGCTCGCGCTCGAGCATGTTCTTGAAGTCCATGTTGCCGCCGACGTTCAGCTGGTACGTGCGGTCCAGGATGACGCCGCGGTCCTCGAACAGCTTCGCGAGCACGCGGTGCGTGATCGTGGCGCCGACCTGCGACTTGATGTCGTCGCCGACGATCGGCACGCCGGCCTGCTCGAACTTCGCGGCCCACTCCGGGTCGGACGCGATGAACACCGGGAGCGCGTTGACGAACGCGACGCCCGCGTCGATCGCGGCCTGCGCGTAGAACTTCGCCGCCGCCTCGGAACCCACCGGCAGGTAGCACACGAGCACGTCGACCTGCGCCTCGCGCAGCGCCGCGACGACGTCGACCGGCTCCGCGTCCGACTCCTCGATCGTCTGCGCGTAGTACTTGCCGATGCCGTCGAGCGTCGGGCCGCGCTGGACGGTCACGCCGGTCGGCGGCACGTCCGCGATCTTGATCGTGTTGTTCTCGGAGGCGTTGATCGCCTCGGAGAGGTCGAAGCCGACCTTCTTCGCGTCGACGTCGAACGCCGCCACGAACTCCAGGCTCGACACGTGGTAGTCGCCGAACTGCACGTGCATGAGGCCGGGGACGGTGCCCGCCGGGTCGGCGTCACGGTAGTAGTGCACGCCCTGGACGAGGGACGATGCGCAGTTCCCTACGCCGACGATGGCGACGCGGATGGAGGTCATCCTCGCTCCTTGGTGATCGAAGTTCCAGGATCCTCGGGACGACGAGCGCCGTCGGGCTCCTGACGGGGTGGTTCCGCAGGGTGCGGGGTGCTGCTGGGTCGTACGCGCCCGCTGCCTCGGGGTGACCCGAAGGAGCGGTCGCGCTCGGTGGTGATGAGACCGTCGAGCCAGCGCACCTCGCGCTCGACCTGCTCGAGTCCGTGGCGCTGCAGCTCGAGCGTGTACTCGTCGAGCCGCTCGCGGGTGCGGGCCGCGGACTCCCTGACCGCCTCCAGCCTCTCCGTGAGCCGGGTGCGCCGGCCCTCGAGGATGCGGATGCGGGTCTCGGCGTCGGTCTGCGCGAAGAACGCGAACCGGACGTCGAAGCTCTCGTCCTCCCAGGCGGCCGGCCCCGACGAGGCCAGGACGCTCTGGAGGTGTTCCTTGCCGTCGGCCGTCAGCTCGTACACGATGCGCGCTCGCTTGCCCGACAGGGCCGGTGCCAGCGCCGTCGGCGAGGACGACTGCTCGGTGCCCGTGATGAGGCCGCGCGCGACGAGCGACTTGAGTGCCGGGTACAGCGACCCGTACGAGAGCGCGCGGAACGAGCCGAGCATGAGGTTGAGGCGCTTGCGCAGCTCGTAGCCGTGCAGCGGCGACTCGTTGAGCAGACCGAGGATCGCGGTCTGGAGCACCGGTGTCTTGCTGCGCACGACCCTCACCTCCGCCCGTCGCGCCGTCGTCCTCGCCCGCCCGACGGCCGGGGGGAAAGTCGATGTATCGAGTCGATACATCGATAGGTTAGGTCGTCCCGATGTGTCGCGCAACGCTTCACGAGGCCCGTGACCACCGTCACGGCCGGGCCCCGACTTGTGAAGAGGCCGGGGAGGGCCCGGGGCGCCAGGGCGAATCAATGGCGCACGATGACGTCCGCAGGGCTCCGAGCCACCGCTCGGCGAAGGCGACGTCCTATTGTTCAGGGTGGCCCGTGCTGCGCGTGCGTGCCGCCCCGTGCCCGACGACGTCCCTCGCCCAGGAGGTTCGTGGCCGTGGCACCGGTGTGCGGCTGACAGGCACCGCCTGCATAGGTCCCGAGAGGCGCCCCGGCGTCGCTCCCGAACGTCCCCCAGAGGAAGGCAGACCGTGGCGCGATCCACGAGCACGAAGGGTCGGACGACCGCGCGACCGCGCGGTCGCCGTCGTTTCTTCGACTACCCGCGCTCGCGTGTCACGGGCTTCCGCCGGTGGCTCCCGTCGTGGCGCGTCGTCGTGGGCACGATGCTCACCGGCATCGCGCTCGTCGCGGGTGTCGGCGCCGCCGCGTGGTTCACCACGGAGGTGCCGGACGAGCTCCCGAGCGTCGACGCGCAGACGTCGACCGTCTACTGGGGCGACGGGGCCACGCAGATGGGCACGTACGCCGTCGAGAACCGCGAGATCGTCGACTACGCGACCCTGCCCGAGTACGTGGGCGACGCCGTCGTCGCGTCCGAGGACCGCACGTTCTGGACCAACGCGGGCGTCGACCCGAAGGGCATCGCGCGCGCCTTCTACAACAACGTCCGCGGTGGCGACCGGCAGGGCGCGTCCACGCTGACGCAGCAGTACGTCGAGCGCTACTACACGGACACCGTCACCGACTACGCGGGCAAGGCCCGCGAGGTCATCCTCGCGCTGAAGATCACGCAGCAGCAGGAGAAGTCGCAGATCCTCGGCAACTACCTCAACACCATCTACTTCGGCCGCGGCGCCTACGGCATCGAGGCGGCGGCGCAGAAGTACTACGCCAAGCCGGCCGCCGAGCTCACGCTGTCGGAGTCCGCCGTCATCGCGGGCATCATCCCCAACCCGACGAACTGGGACCCCGCGAACAACCCGGAGCAGGCGCAGCACCGGTGGGAGCGCACGCTGAACCTCATGCTCGAGGACGGCCACATCGCTCAGGCCGACCACGACGCCGCGATCGCCGCGGGCATGCCGCAGCCGGTCGAGTACGTGAAGTCGAACAAGTACGCCGGGCCGACGGGCTATCTGCTCGCCATGGTCGAGGAGGAGCTCGAGGGCGACGCAGGCATCACCCCGGACGAGCTGCAGACCAGGGGTCTCACGGTGACGACGACGGTCGACAAGGCGATGCAGGACGCCGCGGTCGCCGCGATGCAGACGATCCCCGAGGACGCCGCCCCGAACCTCCGTCAGGCGCTCGTGTCGCTCGATCCGGCGAACGGCTCCGTCCGCGCGCTGTACGGCGGCGCGGACTACCTCGCCAACCAGTACAACAACGCCACCCGCGGCGCCGCCCAGGGCGGCTCGACGTTCAAGCCGTTCACGCTCATCGGCGCGCTCGAGGCCGGGCACACGCTCGACGAGCGCTTCAACGGAGACAGCGGGATCGAGGTCCCCGGCTTCGACAAGCCGGTCGTGAACTTCGGCGACTACAGCTATGGGAGCACCGACCTCGTCGAGGCGACCGCCAAGTCGGTCAACACGGTCTACGCAGAGCTCAACGTGGAGATCGGCCCGGAGACGACCGCGGACGTCGCCGCGCGAGCAGGCATCGACCCGAACAAGGTCCGCACGAACCCGGCGAACGTCCTCGGGACCGACACGGTCACCCCGCTCGAGCTCACCAACGCCTACGCGACGCTCGCCGCGCAGGGGATGCGCGCCGACCCGCACATCGTCGCGGAGGTCAAGGACGCGCGGGGGAACCTCGTCTGGCAGGCGCCGGGCGCGGACCAGCGGACGCAGGAGTTCGAGCCGGACGTCATCGCCGGTGCCACCTACGCCATGACCCAGGTCGTCGAGGCGCCGGGTGGGTCGGGTGCGCCGGCCCAGGCGCTGGACCGCCCCGTCGCCGGCAAGACCGGGACGTCGAACGACAACCGGTCCGCGTGGTTCGCCGGGTTCACCCCGCAGCTCGCCACCGTCGTCGGTCTGTACCAGGTCGGTGAGGACAACTCGCAGGAGCAGATCACGCCGTTCGGCGAGTGGGACGCGATCACGGGCGGCACCTGGCCCGTCCAGGGCTGGACCACGTACATGCAGGCGGCGATGGCGAACATGCCCGTCGAGGAGTTCCCGGAGTACACGCCGCCACGCAAGCCGCAGCCGACGGAGGAGCCGACCGAGGAGCCGACCGAGGAGCCCACGGAGGAGCAGACCGAGGAGCCCGAGGTCGAGGAGCCGGAGAACGTCACCGTGCCGGCCAACCTGGCCGGCATGTCGCAGCAGGACGCGCGGGCGGCCCTCCAGGCGCTCGGTCTCAAGGCCAACGTCACCGAGGAGTTCTCCGACACCGTTCCGCGCGGCGTCGTCATCAGCTCCGGGTCCGCCGGAGCCCAGGTGCCGCCCGGATCGACGATCGCGCTCGTCGTCTCCAAGGGACCCGACCCGGCGAACCAGCCCGAGGAGCCCGAGGAGCCCGAGGACCCGGAGAACCCGCCGACTGAACCGACCGAGCCCACGACCCCGCCCGGCCAGGGCGGCGGTGGAGGCGGTGGCGGAGGCGGCGGCACCGGTGGTGGTGGTACCGGCGGCGGCACGCAGGGCGGCGTCGTCGGCGGCATCATCGGCGGCGGTCGCGGCTGATCGTCCTCGACCGGCCGAGGACGGGTTCAGGGAGCTCGTCCGCACCATCGATTTCCGGGGCCGCACCCGCTGCGGGTACCCTGGGGAGCTGCTGTCCGCGGCATCGCCGCGCGACAGCAGGACTGCATGAACCCTCCTGTCACGGATGGACCGTGACCGTGAAGACCAGAGGAGGTGGGTTATCCGCATGCGTCAGTACGAACTGATGATCATCCTCGACCCTGAGGTCGAGGAGCGCACCGTCGGCCCGTCGCTCGACAAGTACCTGTCGGTCATCAAGACCGACGGCGGCTCCGTCGACAAGGTGGACATCTGGGGTCGTCGCCGCCTGGCGTACGACATCGAGAAGAAGTCCGAGGGCATCTACGCGGTCGTCGACTTCACGTCGACGTCCGACACCGCCAAGGAGCTGGACCGTCAGCTCGGCCTGAACGAGGCCGTGCTGCGCACCAAGATCCTGCGCACGGACGCTCGCTGACCTACCCCCGCACCCCCTCGCGGCTCGTCCTCCACGGGTCGTCCCACGCCGTCGCGCGTGTGGGCGCCACGTGATGGGATGGGCCGGCGCGCGAGCGGCGGGGCACCGTACGAGACGACGAGCGACGCCGCCGACACGGACGACGACGACACACGAAGGAGCTGGCCATGGCAGGTGACACCGTCATCACGGTGATCGGGAACCTCACGGGCGACCCGGAGCTGCGCTTCACCCCTGCGGGTGCGGCGGTGGCCAACTTCACGGTGGCGTCGACGCCGCGCACCTTCGACCGCCAGGCGAACGAGTGGAAGGACGGGGAGACCCTGTTCATGCGCTGCTCGATCTGGCGCGAGGCCGCGGAGAACGTGGCGGAGTCGCTGACGAAGGGCATGCGCGTCATCGTGCAGGGCCGCCTCGTCCAGCGTTCGTACGAGACCCGCGAGGGGGAGAAGCGCACCGTCGTCGAGCTGCAGGTGGACGAGATCGGTCCCTCCCTGCGCTACGCCTCCGCGAAGGTCACCCGGGCCCAGCGCTCGGGTGGCGGTGGCGGCGGCTTCGGCGGCGGCGGTGGCGGCTTCGGAGGGGGCGGCAACGCCTCCGGTGGTGGATTCGGCGCTTCCGGCGGCGGTCAGCAGAACGACGACCCGTGGGCCTCTGCCGGCCCGGCGTCGTCCGGTGGTTCGTTCTCGGACGAGCCCCCGTTCTGACCGGTCGCCACACCCAGAACATCCCTCGTCCCTGACCGACGCCGCGTCCGCGGCCCGGGCGGGGACCGCACCTGAGAAGGAGCACCCACCATGGCCAAGCCTGTGGTGCGCAAGCCCAAGAAGAAGTCCAACCCGCTGAAGACGGCGAAGATCGAGACGGTCGACTACAAGGACACCGTTCTCCTTCGCAAGTTCATCTCCGACCGCGGCAAGATCCGCGCGCGTCGCGTGACCGGCGTCTCCGTCCAGGAGCAGCGCCAGATCGCCCGTGCGGTGAAGAACGCGCGCGAGATGGCCCTGCTGCCGTACACGTCGACGGCTCGCTGAGCGGGGAGGGGAAGAACTCATGGCCAAGCTGATCCTGACCCACGAGGTCACCGGTCTCGGTGCGCCCGGCGACGTCGTCGAGGTGAAGGACGGGTACGCCCGTAACTACCTCGTCCCGCGCAAGCTCGCCACGCCGTGGTCGAAGGGCGCCGAGTCGCAGGTCTCCGCGATCCGCAAGGCGCGCAAGGCTCGCGAGATCGCGTCGCTCGACGACGCGAAGGCGATCCGCGACTCGCTGCAGTCGAAGCCTGTCGTCGTCGAGGCGAAGGCCGGCGCCGCCGGTCGTCTCTTCGGCGCCGTGACGACGGCGGACATCGCGTCCGCGGTCGCCGCGTCCGAGGGCCCCTCGGTCGACAAGCGCAAGATCGAGATCGGTCAGCCGATCAAGTCGACGGGCGACTACACGGTCTCCGTCCGCCTGCACCCCGAGGTCTCCGCGACCGTCGCGGTGAAGGTCGTCGCTGCCTGATCTGCTGATCCAGCACGCCGAAGGCCCGGTCCCTCCCGAGGGGCCGGGCCTTCGTGCTGCCCGGTGCGAAGCTGTCAGCGTCGTGCTCGACCGAGGCGGTCTGTGCGGCTGACACGCGAGCCCACCCACGGAGATGTCAGCGCCCTGCGTCTCTCGGGGCGCATGGGGTGCTGACAGGTCGCGGCTCAGGCCGAGCCCGTGACCATCCATCGGGTGCCGCGGGCGCGCAGCCCCGTGGTCACGGCGCGCGCGGCCATGAAGACGCCGGCGAAGGCGAGCCACAGCCACGCGAGCCCGGCCGCGCCGTCAGGCGCCCAGTGCCGGACGGCGAGCGCGAACGGCGCGTAGACGACGAGCGTCACCATGCCGGCCCAGGCGAGGAAGCGCCCGTCGCCGGCACCGATGAGGACGCCGTCGAGGACGAACACCCACCCCGCCATGGGCATGAGCACGCCGCACACCGCCATGCCGAGCGCGACGGCGGAGCGCACGGCAGGGTCGGTCGTGAACAGCAGGGCGAACCACCAGCCGCCGGCCGCCATGACGACGCCGATGACCGCGCCCGCGGCGACGCCCCACTGCAGCGTGCGACGGAGGACGGCTCGCACCCGCGGGACGTCGTCGGCGCCGAGCCCGTGGCCGACGAGGGCCTGGGCGGCGATGGCGAGCGCGTCGAGCGCGAACGCGGCGAGCCCCCACACGGAGGTCACGACCTGGTAGCCGGCAAGGGTCACCTCGCCGAGGCCCGTGGCGACGAAGACGGTGAGCAGGATCGCGAGCCGGAGCGACAGCGTACGCACGAAGAGCGGGGCGCCCGCCCGGGCGTTGGCCCAGATGCCGCCGGCGGCGGGGCGCAGGGCGGCCCCGCGCCGTCGGGCGCCGCGGACGACGACCGCGACGAGGACGGCGCCCATGGCGAGCTGCGCGATCGCTGTACCGATGCCCGAGCCGGCGATGCCGAGACCGGCGCCGTAGACGAGCACGACGTTGAGGACGGCGTTGGCGGACGCGCCGCCCGCCGCCACCCAGAGCGGCGTCCGGGTGTCCTGGAGGCCGCGGAGCACACCCGTGGAGGCCAGCACGAGGAGCATGCCGGGCAGGCCGAGGGAGGACCAGCGCAGGTAGACCACGGCGTGCTCGGCGACGTCGCCGGTGCCGCCCATCGCGCTCACGGCCCATGGCGCACCGATCCACAGGCCAGCTGCGAGGGCGACCCCGAGGCCCAGGGCGAGCCACAGCCCGTCCACGCCCGACTGGAGCGCCTCGCGCTCGTGCCCGGCGCCGAGCCGGCGCGCGACGGCGGCGGTAGTCGCGTAGGCGAGGAACACGCACAGGCCGACGAGCGTGACCAGCAGCGTCGAGGCGAGGGACAGCCCCGCGAGCTGGGCCGTGCCGAGGTGGCCGACGACGGCCGAGTCGACGAGCACGAACAGCGGTTCGGCGACGAGCGCGCCGAGGGCCGGTACCGCGAGGGCGAGGATCTGGCGGTCGAGGGCCGAGCGTGGGCGACGCCCTGTGGACGATGCGGTGCCAGGGGCCGCCGCGGGTGAAGAGCGGGTGACGGGCGACCGGCCTGCGGGTGTCCGGCGTGTCGTCGGCGTGTCGCCCGACTTTCTTTCGTCCACATGATCGAGGGTAGTGAATGTGCAGGTCACTGGCGTGCGGCGGCGATGTACACAGCCGAAATCCCCAGTTGTCCACACGGTTGTCCACCGGGTGTGCACAGCGCGCGGCAGCGTGTCCACAGGATCATGGATGACTGTCCACGACGCTGTGCACAGGGCTGTTTGCCGTGCGTCCGACCGGCATCTACTGTCGCGGGGTCGTGTCTGCCGGACCGGGAGCCGCGACCACCGGGACAGTCCTGTGGGAGGCCCGCTGTAGAACACGTGTACGACGCGGGTGAGGCCCGCCGGCACGGCCCGCCGGGGTCGTGCCGAGCCGGGGGAGCGAGGGGCGCATGTCGATCGAGGAGCTCGAGGACAGCTACGGAGGGTCCGGCCCGTCGTCGGCGTTCGACCGCACCCCGCCGCAGGACGTCGCGGCGGAGATGAGCGTCCTGGGCGGCATGCTGCTGTCGAAGGACGCGATCGCCGACGTCATCGAGCAGATCCGTGGCTCGGACTTCTACCGCCCGGCGCACGAGGTCATCTACGAGTCGATCATCGACCTCTACGGTCGCGGCGAGCCGGCCGACGCCATCACCGTGGTGGCGGAGCTGACGCGGCGCGGCGAGCTTCAGCGCATCGGCGGCGCCCCGTACCTCCACGACCTCATGGCGGGCGTCCCCACCGCGGCCAACGCCGGCTACTACGCGCGCATCGTGCGCGAGCGGGCCGTGCTACGCCGCCTCGTCGAGGCCGGCACGCGCATCGTCCAGCTCGGCTACGCGACCGACGGCGGCGACGTCGACGACATCGTGAACAACGCCCAGGCCGAGGTCTACGCCGTCACCGAGCGCCGCACCACCGAGGACTACCTGCCGCTGTCGGAGATCCTCGGCCCCACGTTCGACGAGATCGAGGCCGCCCAGGGCCGCGGCGAGGGCATGACCGGTGTGCCGACGGGGTACTCCGACTTCGACCGTCTGACCAACGGTCTGCACCCGGGACAGATGATTGTTGTCGCCGCCAGGCCGGCAATTGGCAAAAGCGTTCTAGGAATTAATGTTGCGACGCACGCGGCGGTGCACCACCAGATGGCGTCCGTCATCTTCTCCCTGGAGATGAGCCGCAACGAGATCACCATGCGTATGCTCGCCGCCGAGGCGAAGGTGCCGCTGACCCGCATGCGATCGGGAAAGATGGACGACGGCGACTGGCAGAAGCTCGCCGGCACGATGGGCAAGGTGGCCGAGGCGCCGCTGTTCATCGACGACTCCCCGAACATGTCGCTCATGGAGATCCGGGCCAAGTGCCGGCGATTGAAGCAGCGGCACGACCTCAAGCTCGTCGTCATCGACTACCTCCAGCTCATGTCGTCCGGGAAGCGCGTCGAGTCGCGCCAGCAGGAGGTCTCCGAGTTCTCCCGTGCGCTCAAGCTGCTCGCGAAGGAGCTCGAAGTTCCGGTCATCGCGATCTCGCAGCTGAACCGTGGCCCGGAGCAGCGCGGCGACAAGAAGCCGCAGATGAGCGACCTGCGCGAGTCGGGCTCGATCGAGCAGGACGCCGACGTCGTCATCCTCCTGCACCGCGAGGACGCCTACGAGAAGGAATCGCCTCGCGCGGGCGAGGCGGACCTCATCGTCGCCAAGCACCGAAACGGCCCGACGGACACCATCACCGTGGCATTCCAGGGGCATTACCAGCGCTTCGCCGACATGCAGATGTAGTCGCCCGTCGGGGACGTGGCGGGGTGCGGTCCACGAGCCCCTCAACTGTGCGGCGCGCTACCGACGAACCGCGACGAGCGTGACGTCGTCCTCGTTCCTCCCGGAGTATCCCGCGAGCCCGAGGTCGGGCCGTGAACCCGGCAGGAGATACACGTCCGCGAACCGGAGCCGCTCGAAGAGGCTCAGCTGCGCCTCGAGCGCGCGGGTGATCAACGGCTTCGCGCCGTGCAGCCGTCCCTTGATCCGGTCCATGACCGTGGAGGACAGCACCCCGCCCTCGACCCAGACCGACGACCTCACCGCGCGAGCACCGAGAACCCCGTCCGCGGCGACGAAGAACGCGATGAAGTACCGCACGTTGGCGTCGTAGTCGAACCAGTCCGGCACGTCGACGCGCAGGTCCTGGTCGATCGTGACGAACACCCGGTCGAGGTCCCAGGTCGGGAAGAACGTTCCGTAGACGCGCGGATCACCGCGGCGCGACAGCCGCGTCCCGGCCGTCTCGGCGTCGAACAGGCTCGTGAACCGAGGAGCGATGAGGTCGCGCAGACCCAGCTCGATCTCCCGGGCGGCCTGCTCTCTCGCGACCACGATCGAGCTCGAGGCGACGTCGTTGAACGCCCCTCCGTAGTACGACCACCAGGAGGACCCGCCGTCGTCCACGTTGAGCGCGGCGAAGCGACCGGCGAAGTCGCGGTGCTCGAACGCGAAGGTGTGCCCGCGGTGGCCGATGCCCCATGCGCGCTCCGAGGAGAGCTCGTCGTTCGCCTGGGAGCCGTAGCGCATCCACCGGTACCGGCCCGAGCCTGTGCTCACCGTGCGGGTGAACCCCTGGAAGTCGCGGTGCTGCCAGAGAACCGAGATGACGGTCATGATCGCGTCCTTCCGCACCGGGGCTCGTCCCCACTGCTCTTCTCGGGAGCGGAGGGGTCCGCTCCGGCGTGCCGCTCGAGCAGGTGGGTGCGGATCTCGCTCACCTCGTCGGGGTCGAGAAGGGGCTCGAGCGCGACGAGCGTCGCGATCTGCTCGTGCACGTCGTCGGCGGAGCGTTCGCGGTCGTCCCGGAGCAGTCCCACGATCTCGCGCACCACGGCGGGGTCCGAGAAGAGCTCGGGTCCGGGGTCCACGGTCCCGCTCGCGGTGGGCAGGACCGCGCCAGGGGGCAGGTCGTCCATGTCGTCCGTGACGTCGAGCGCGTCACGGGTCGTGTCGAGGACCGTGCCGACGTGCAGGTGCAGGCCGAGATCGCGGGCGCGCGACATCTCGTCGTCCAGCGTGCGACGTCTCGAGTCCTGCTGGTCGTCGTCCATGGCGCTCTCCCGTCGTTCGTCGATATCTGGAGGGAGGCCGTCGCGCACCGCTGCGTACGACGTCGGAGGGCGAGGCACCGGACGCCGGCCGGAGGTGCCGACCGGAGAGCGTGCCTCAGAGGAACCGACCGAGCACCACCGTCGTCGCGAGCACCGCGGCCGCGAGGGCGGTGAGGGCCACCGCCGCCACGGGTCCGCGGCGGTCGGTGGGGAGGCGGTCGAAGAGGGCCGACGCTCGACCCAGCAGGGCGAGGGGCGGTGCGGCCCTCCAGACGTCCCGCCCCGCCTTGGCGCCCGCGCGCCGGACGACCGCCGGCAGGTGCCCGACGGCGGCCAGCAGCGGGACGAGCGTCCTCCCTCGCCGGCGACGACGAGGGGGCGCGCCGAGCACGTCGTCCAGGCTCGTGCGCACCGCGGCGGTGTCGTTGGCCCAGTGGACACGTGCGGTGATCGTCCCGTCGGGTCGCAGGACGTAGGCCGAGTTGGGCTTCGGGCCGACGGCACGGTGCAGCGTGCCGTCGATGTCGTCGACGGCGACCTCGTAGCGCACGTGGAGGTCGTCGCGCATCGACGCCGCGTGGGTCGCCTTCTCGGCGGCCGTGGCCGGCTGCGTGATGAGCTCGCCGGGGTGTGCCTCGCGGGTCTGGACCAGGACGAAGCGCACCCGGTCTCCGTAGCGCTCGTGCAGGGCGTTGAGCGGGGGCAGTGCGCTGCGCGTGACCGGGCATGTCTGCGATCCGAAGACGAGGAGCACGGGCTTGTCGCCGAGCGCGTCGCTCGCGAGCCGGCCGCCGTCGAGCGTGGGGAGGTCGAACGGGGGGATGCGGTCCCCGGGTCCGGGGTCGGTCGAGCGGTAGCGCAGGTCGGCGAGGACTTCTCTCGTCCGGAGGTCGTCGAACCGGTACTCGGACGCCTGCCGTGCGGTGCGGGTCGTGGGTCCCATGGTCGTTCCTCTCGTTGCCACTTGACCGATGGGTCAAGTGGTGGGGCGCGGAAGGTGGCCGGGGCACGAAGCGTGCCCCGGGGGAAGGGGGGGTCAGCGGGGTGCGGGGAGCAGCTGCCGCACCAGAGGGCGGAGCGGGTCGAGCGCGGTCAGGTCGTCCTCGGCCTTGGCGAGGACGCCGAAGCCCTGGACGCAGGCGACGACGCCGCGTGCTGCGGTCGTCGGATCCAGCCCGACGTCGACCTCTCCACGGGCCTGTGCGTCCCGGACGACGGACGCGACGCGGTCGGTCCAGGCTGCCAGCACCTCGGCGACCCGGGCCCTCATCGCCGGGTCGTGGGCGGACAGCTCCGCTGCGAGGTTCCCGATCGGGCATCCCGGCACGACACCGAGCCGCTCGCGCATGGAGCGCATCATCGCCACGTACGCCGACAGGAAGTGGTCCAGACGCTCGAGCGGGGGCGCGTCCGCGTCGAAGGCCTCGTCGAGGAGGCTGCGCATCATCGCCCAGTTGTGCTCGAGGACGGCGAGCCCGAGGGCGTGCTTCGAGGGGAAGAAGTGGTAGAGGCTTCCCTTGTTGACCCCTGCCGCCCTGCACACGTCCTCGACGCTGACGTCGGCATACGTCGATCCGTGCACCAGGTCGCGCGTGATGGAGACCAGCCGATCCCGGGTGTCCCGTGGCATGCGTCGACGGTAAGCCTCGTTGACCGTTCGGTCAAGTGGTCTCGGCGCGGGGCTCCGTCGTGCTGCGACACCACGGGACCTCCGCGCAGGCACGGCCCGCACCCGCCGGCCTCAGGACGAGGCCGGCGGGCGTCGCGTCGGTCGCCGGTGGGGCGTCAGTCGCAGGTGAGCGCGTCGTGCTCGACGTCGACGGTCGAGGTGACGTCCTCACCGTCGATCGTCGCGGTACCGGTGACGCTCACCGAGCCGCTCGCGACGTCGGCGGCGCGCACCGGGAACGCCTGGTACGCGTTCGCGCCGGGAGCGACGTCGGCCACCTCGTGCGCGCCGAACGCCGTCGTGAGCGTCACGTCGACGGGGGAGTCCTCGCCGTTCGTCGCGCGGACGGCGAGGTACGCCGTGCCGGCGAGGCACCGCGGCTCGACCACCACGTCGAGGTCGAGCTCCGGCTGACCGCCGGCCGGCGTGCCGTAGACCTCGAGCTCGTAGATGGAGAAGCCCCACTGCGTGGCGCGCTCCGTGGCGTAGAGGCGCACGTGCCGGGCGGTGCCCGTGACGTCCAGCCGGTCGAAGAAGCCGTCGCCGTCGGTGACGGTGTGCACCGTCGTCCACGTCTCGCCGTCCGGTGACGTCTGGATCTCGTACGCCGACGCGTACGCGGTCTCCCAGTCGACGACGACGCGGCTGAGGTCGTAGCTCGCGCCGAGGTCGACCGCGATCCACTCGGGCTCGCTCCACCCGCTGCCCCACCGGGTGCCCGGGTTGCCGTCCACGGCCTTGTCGCCGGTGCGGGCGGGGTCGTCGATGCTGGAGGTCGTCACCGGCCGGCCGAGCGCCAGCGACTCGCCGTCCTCGTCGCCACCGCCGTCGTCGTAGTCGGGGGACAGGTAGCAGCGCAGGTACTCGTAGGAGTCGGCGGTGGTCTGGAACGACGGCGCCCAGTCCCACTCGTAGGTGTAGTACTCCACGTACGGCTCCGCCGCGGCGATGATCGCCGGGAGGTCGAGCTCGCCGTCGCCGAGGCCGACCTGCCGCATGTCGCCCTCGGCGTCGACGTTCACGGCGTCCTTGATGTGGAGGAGCTCGATGCGGTCCCCGTGCTCCTCGATCCACGCCGGGACGTCGATGCCGGCGTCCGCGGCCCAGCCGACGTCGAGCTCGAACGTCACGTAGCGCGGGTCGGTGTTCTGCTCGATGACCTCCCAGGCCCGGACCATCTCCCCGGTGTCGGGGTGGGGGAACTGCGTGGTGAACTCGCTCTGGTGGTTGTGCAGCGCGATCTTGCCCGCGCCGTTCTCGGTCGAGTACTGACCGAGGCGGTTCACGTGCTCCGCGGTCGCGACCGCTTCCTCGTACGTGCCGTAGCTGCCCGCCATGCCGCCGGTGCCGATGTAGTCCTGGCCGAGCGCGACGGCGTACTCGACGGTCTCGGGCCACGTGGCCCAGTCCGTGCTGCCGTGGCTGGACGACACCTCGAGGTCGTGCTTCTCGAAAATCGCCCGGTAGTCCTCGACCGGCATCGAGTAGGGCTGGTCGTACGGCTCGACGTGGGTGAACCCGGCGGCGGAGACCTCGCCGAGCACGCGGTCGATCGTCTCGGGCGACGGCGTCCCGGACCCCAGCTCTCCCACGTGCGTGTACAGCTGGATGGAGATCTTGGAGTCGGGGAGGCCGTCGTCGGCCCCGCACGTGTCGGCCGCGGCGGCCGTCGGTGCGGGAGCGGCGAGGGGCGACGGGGCGGCGGCGGCCGGGGACGCGGCGAGCGCGCCCGCGAGGAGCGCGCCGCCCGTCAGACCCGCACCGAGCCGGCGCGCGCGGGAAGGATGCTGCGGAATACGCATGGAGCTCCAATGGACAGCGTTGTCGATTGAGTGCGGCAGGCATGCAACTTTTGACTGCGGCGTGTGCAAAAGAACGTAACCGCCGGGTATGGGAGCGTCAAGGGCACCGGCTGTCGTCCCCCGGCCCCGCGGCGCTACGTTGCGGCCATGACCGGTCAGAACGCCTCGCTGCCCGACGGTGCACGAGTTCGTGACCTCGCCGCGGACGCCGTCGTCGACGAGCGGGGGGACGCGGTGGTGAGCGGGCGGTGCTACCGCGAGGAGACGTTCGAGTCGCTCGTCGTCCGGACGGCACCGGGTGCGCGGTTCGTGCTCGACGACGTGACGTTCGACAGGTGCCGCACGCGGAGCGGGTTCTTCTTCACCAGCGTGAGCGTGCTGCGGGAGGTCGCGTTCGTCGACCTCGACTGCGGGGACGCGCTGCACGTCAGTGCGCGGACGCCGCTGGAGGACGTCACGGTGGCGGGAGCCCGGCCGTCGATGCTGTGGATCAGGCCCTATCCGACCGACACGGGCGACGTCGTCCTCGAGCCCGTGCTGGACATCACGCGCTACGCCGGTGAGGTCAGCATCACCGGCGTGCGCACGGACGGGATCGTGCTCGACCCGGGCAGGCACGTGGTCGTCCGTCGGGCGCTGCTCGACGAGGTCGACTGGACGGGCCTCGGTCTTGGCCGGACGTGCTTCTGGCGGTTGATGGCGCGCAAGGTCGCGGTGGACGGCGTGCCCGAGGGCATCGTCTCGGTCCCGTCGGGCAACGACCGCGCCGTGCGGGACCTCGAGGTCCTGCGTGCCCACGGGCACGTAGTGGTTCCGCGCGCCGAGAAGTGAGAATCCGCCCCGGATATCGCGAGATCTGGGGCGGATCCTCACTTCTCGGCGGCTCACTGCGCCTGGCTGCCACCGATCACCCCGGTGGCGACGGCGATCCCGATCGAGACGTTGACCGCGGCGGCCTGCGCGATGACCGCGGTACCGACGGCAGCGGCGCCCCAGTCACCGTTCTGGTACGTGAGCGCCCGGCTCGCGACGGCGTTCGACCACCGGATCGCGGGATGGAGCTGGGGCAGCGTCCCGCTCGCGGACAGGATGGCGACGAGTGCCGCGGTCCGGGCGTCGGGCGTCCTGCCGTCCTCGAGCACCGCACGGACGCGCTCGAGCAGCGCGGCCTCGTACGCGACGTCCTGCGCGGGCATCCGCGTGGTCGGGATGAACCCGAGCAGCTTCGACCGCTCGCGGCGGACCATGCCGCGCTCGAGGAGCCGGTCGAGCACCTGAGCGCGCAGGGGCGGGCCGACCTCGGCCAGGACGGACCCGACGTAGCGCGGCCGCTTCTCGATCTGGGCGAACGCCTCGTCGAGCAGCGGGTCGCCGAGCGGGGGACCGGGCACCGCGTACACGGTCTGCTTGCGGTCGGTCTCGACGCGGCCGCGCAGCGCGAGGTCCATGAGCACGGCACCGCCGAGCGTCCAGTGCAGGGTGCCTTCGCCCCTGGCGACGCCGGTCTCGTCGTCGAGCAGGAGCAGCATGAGGTCCTCGACGAGGAGCAGTCCGCGGGTCGTGGTGGCCTCCCTCGACGGGCTGGTGATCCATGGTGGTCTCCGATCACGATTCGTGCGGGTGTCGGTACGAGCCGGCGGGCGGCGCCGGCGGCGTCAGCGCCGCGGGTCCCAGCGGAACAGGCGCGCGGCGAGCGCGACGGCGACGACGATCCACGCGGCGGTGGGCGCGAGCAGGAGGAGCGAGTCGCCGAGCGGGGCGCCACCCTCCCAGGCCTGGACCACGAGCTCGGTGGCAGCACCACCGGGAAGCAGCCGCTTCACCAGTGCGAGGCTCTCGGTCCCGGTGATGCCGACCCAGCTCGCGACGGCGATGACGCCGAGGCTCACGGGAAGGGCGGTGATCTGCGCGTGCTCGGGCGTCCGGGTGATCCCCGCCGTGGCGAGGCCGAGTCCGATCATGAGGGTGACGGTCGCGACGACGGCGACCGCGAGCAGACCGACGTCCGCCGGCGCGCCGGTGACCACGCCGAGGACCGTGAGGATCAGGGCGACCTGCACGAGCGCGATCGCGGTGGCGGGCAGGACGAGACCGGTGAGGATGCCGGCGTCGCTCGCCGCGGTGGAGCGCAGCCGCTTGAGGAA
This sequence comes from Cellulosimicrobium sp. NPDC057127, assembly GCF_042670945.1. Taxonomy (NCBI): domain Bacteria; kingdom Bacillati; phylum Actinomycetota; class Actinomycetes; order Micrococcales; family Promicromonosporaceae; genus Cellulosimicrobium; species Cellulosimicrobium sp. NPDC057127. Next base: position 138,221 of record NZ_JBHUUP010000009.1, on the reverse strand, counting down.
CAGGTTCTGCCGCCGGTCGACGAGCGTCGTGACGGTCGTGGAGTAGAGGCCGAACACGCTGACGGTCAGCATGACGATCGCGGCGATGTAGCCGAGGCTGCCGATGGCCGCGAAGGTGTCGTGCTGGTAGATGAAGAACGCGCCGACGGCGACGGGGATCACGAAGCTCGTGACGAGCACCGAGCGGTTGCGGAAGATCTGGACGAGCTCGCTCCGGGCGATGGGGAGCATGAGGTTCCTCTCGGGGAGGTGGTGGAGGTACGGGGTGGACCGGCCGGGGATCGCCGGCGGTGTCAGTCGCTGTCGAGCGCGCGGAAGACGTCGTCGAGCCGGGTGGGGCCGGCCTCGAGGTCCGCGAGCTCGAGGCGGTGGTCGTCCGCCCAGGCGAGCAGCGCGTGGAGGTCGCGCTGGAGCTCGAAGGTCTCGACGACCGTCCGGTCGCCCGAGCTCGCGACCTGGACCGGCGGCGCGGGAGCCGACGGCGGGGTGGTGAAGCTGATGACGGCGGGCAGCGTCCGGGTCAGCTCGGAGACCGTGCCCTCCTGGCGGAGCGTGCCGCGGTGCATGAGGCCGATCCGGTCGGCGTGCTGCTGCGCCTCCTCCAGGTAGTGCGTGGTGAGGACGATCGTCGAGCCGTCGCCCCGCAGCTTCTCCACGGCGGTCCAGAGCGCGTCGCGGGACTGGATGTCCAGACCGGTCGTCGGCTCGTCGAGGAAGACGAGCTCCGGCGACCCGTACACGGCGGTGGCGAAGTCGAGGCGCCGCTTCTCGCCGCCGGACAGCTGCCCCACGAGCGTCGTGGCCTTGCGCCGGAGGTCGACGACGTCGAGCACGCGGTCCACGCTGTCCGGGCGGCCGCTGAGCCCGCCGATCAGCGCGACCGACTCGTGGACGGTGAGGTCGGAGGCGAAGCCGCTCTCCTGGAGCATGATCCCGGTGCGGGGACGCACCTCGCGCCGGTCGCCGGGGTGGCGTCCGAAGACGCGCGCACGCCCGGAGGTCGGCGTCCGGTGACCCTCGACGACCTCGAGCGTCGAGGTCTTGCCGGCGCCGTTCGTGCCGAGCAGGGCGTAGATCTCCCCGCGCCGCACCTGGAAGGACAGGTCCGTGACGGCCTGGAAGTCGCCGTAGTCGACGTTCAGGCCGTCGACGTCGATGACGTGTGTCGATGGCATGCCCCGATCACACCCGTTCCCGCGGGCGCGCGGCAGTGCCACCACGTCAGGAGCTCGGCGTGACACCCCACCGGGCGGGGTGTGACGTGGTGTCACTGGTGCGACGACCGCCCCCGGGCGATCCTGGGTGCTGACCGACCGTGCTGGCTGACCGCTGACCGACCGTGCTGCCCGACCGCGGCCCGACTGCTGCCCGACTGCCGCCCGACCCCGGAGAGCCGCCCCATGCAGACGCCGCCGCGCGCCTCGTCCACGACGCCGGCGCGCGCCGTGACGGCGCAGCGGCGCTTCCGCGGCCTCAACCTCACGACGATGCTGCCCGTGCTCGCCCTCGGCGGGGCCGTCGCGGTCGCGGTCGACGCGCGGTCCTGGGGTCAGGCGGCCGTCCTCGCCCTCGGGGTCGTCGCCGCCCTGGTCGCGTTCGTGCAGTGGGCGGGCGGACGGCTCTTCCCGCTGGCGTTCCCGTGCCTCGTCGTCGCGGCGGCCGTGTGGGCGTACGGCGCGCTGGTGGTCGACAGCGCGACGGCGTTCTTCGGCGTCGCGATGGTGGGCGCGCTCGTCGCGCCGCGGCTCCCGCGGTATCGCGCCGCCGGCGCCGTCGCGCTCGTCGCCTACGTCGCGGCGATCGGCGTCGCACGGCTCCTCACCGAACCACCCGTCAGCACGGGCGACGTCATCGCCTACGTCCTGCTGCCCACGGGCATCACCGCCGTCGTCACGGGCCTGATGTTCCCGAACAAGCGGTTCTACGACGTCGTCCAGGAGCTCGAGGAGTCGCGCGAGCGAGAGGCGGAGCTCGCGGTGGCGCGCGAGCGCATCCGGTTCGCGAGCGACCTGCACGACATCCAGGGGCACACGCTGCACGTGGTGAAGCTCAAGCTCGCCCTGGCACGCCGGCTCGTGCACGTCGACCCCGACCGGGCCGACGACGAGCTGCGGGAGATCCACGCCCTCGTCGGCGACACGATCGACCGCACGAGGGAGCTCGTGTACGCGCAGCGACGGCTCAACCTCACCGCGGAGCTCGAGAACGCGAAGAACCTCTTCGAGGCCGCGGGGATCCGCGTGCTGGTCGAGCGCGACGGCGTCCCGGACGCCCGCACGGGCGAGCTGCTCGGCCAGGTGCTGCGCGAGACGACGACGAACATCCTCCGGCACGCCCAGGCCACCGAGGTGCGGGTCGCGCTCACGACCGACGGGATCGTCGTCGTCAACGACGGCGCACCGCCGGGCCCGTTGCCCGAGCTCGGCGGCCTGGCCGCTCTCCAGGAGCGACTGGCCGACGTCGGCGGTGAGCTGACGGTCGCCCAGGACGGCGGCCGGTTCACGACGGCGGCCGTGCTGCCCGAGACGGCCGCGGTCCCCGGAACGGCCGCGACACCGGGCGTGGCCGCGACCTCCGAGGTCGCGACGCTCGACGAGGCCGCGGACCGGCGTCCGCCGGCACGGGAGAGGTCGCGATGACGACGGTCGTGCTCGCCGACGACGAGGTGCTGCTGCGCAAGGCGCTGGGGGCGCTGCTGCCTCTCGAGGGCGACATCACGGTGCTCGCGGAGGCGGAGGACGGCGAGGCCGCGGTGCGCGCGGTCGCCGAGCACAGGCCGGACGTCCTGGTGATCGATCTCGAGATGCCGGGTGTCGACGGGCTCGCCGCGGTCGAGCGGATCCGGGCGGAACGCCCCCAGCAGGTGATCCTCATGCTCACGCGCCACGCCCGGCCCGGGGTGCTCCGCAAGGCGCTGCGGCTCGGCGTGCAGGGCTTCGTCAGCAAGGCGGCGGAGCCGGCGCAGATCGCGTCGGTCGTCGCGACCCTGCACGCGGGGCGACGCTGGGTGGACCCTGACGTGTCCGCGCTGGCGCTCGTCGACGACTGCCCGCTCACCGAGCGGGAGACCGACGTCCTGCGCGCGACGTCCGAGGGCTACTCGGTCGCGGACATCGCCGTGCGCCTGCACCTCGCGCAGGGCACGGTGCGCAACTACCTGTCGAACGCGATGCAGAAGACCCAGACGCGCACGCGCCACGAGGCCGCGCGGTACGCGCGCGAGCACGACTGGCTGTGACGCTCAGCGGCTCGCGGACGCGACCTCGAGCGGACCCAGGACGGCGCGCAGGGCGCTGTCGACGAGGTCGCGAGCACCGGGAGCCACCGAGAAGTACGCCCACTTCCCGCGCTGCTCGCGGGTCACGAGGCCCGCCCGGACGAGCGTGGTCATGTGGTGCGACACCGTCGGCTGGGACAGCCCGACCGGTTCGGTGAGGTCGCAGAGGCAGGCCTCGCCGGCGTCCTGCGCGGCGATGAGGGACAGCAGGCGCACCCGTGCAGGGTCGGCGAGGGCTTTGAACGTGGCAGCGGCGTCCCGGGAGGCGTCCGCGTCCAGTGCTCCACCCTCGGCGGGGCCGCAGCAGCCGCCGCCCGCGGTGGCGAGGGGGAGCGTCGTCGTCATGCGCCCATCCTCGCACACGCATCGACAACCGTCGATGCATCACCGTCCTGGGTGCGCCACGCCCACCGGTGCGCACAGCGAGGGCGAGGGGAGTCCCCTCGCCACTCTCAACGTATAGCGCAGAGGGGGTCTTGCGGCAAGGCCCCGGTGGGGGCGCAGAATCGCTGGCCGAACCAGGGTCCGGCGTCCCGGACGACGGTGGCAGCGGCCGTGACGCTGCGTCCCGAACGGAGCTGATGACGTGAACCCGTCGACCACGAGCGCCTTCGACCTCTCCGGCCACCCCGCCAAGTCCGACCCCGCGCTGATCGCGGCGGACGAGCAGCACCTCGTCCGGGTCGCCGACGCCGTCGCGCAGGCGGTCGCCGACGTGTCGGACCGGCTCGAGGCCGCGCGCCATGCGCCCGCCGGGAGCGGCCAGGCCGCGCTCGACCGGGACCAGGAGGTCCACCGGCTCACCGCGCGCCTGGGCGTGCTGCGCCGCTTCGGCCCTGATCTGTGCCTCGGCCGCATGGTCGGGGCCGACGGCTCGGACCTGGTGTACGTGGGGCGCGTCGGGCTGACCGACCGGGCCGGGCGCCGTCTGCTCGTCGACTGGCGGACGCCGGCGGCCGAGCCGTTCTTCGCCGCGTCCCACGCCGACCCGATGGGCCTGTCGAGCCGCCGCCGGTACCGCTGGACGCGCGGGCGGATCAGCGACTTCTGGGACGAGTCCTTCGTCGTCGACCTCGACGGGTCGGACGGCGACAGGCACCACGGCGCGGCCGGGCCCGCCGCGCACCTCGCGCTCGACGACCAGTCGGCCTTCATCGCGAGCCTCGCCGAGAGCCGGTCGCCCCGCATGCGCGACGTGCTCGGCACGATCGCGGCCGACCAGGACGCGATCGTCCGCGCCGGGTCGGCGGGCGCGCTCGTCGTCGACGGGGGGCCGGGCACCGGCAAGACGGTGGTCGCGCTGCACCGGGCGGCCTACCTGCTCCACTCCGACCCGCGGGTGGCACGCCACCGCGGCGGCGTGCTCGTCGTCGGTCCCAGCCGGCCGTACCTCGACTACGTCGCCGACGTGCTGCCGAGCCTGGGGGAGGAGGGCGTGCAGACCTGCACCGTGCGCGACCTCGTGCCCGAGGGCGCGGCGGCGGCCGTCGAGGACGACCCGGAGGTCGCGCGGCTGCTCGCCGACGCGCGGATGGTGGGGGCGGTCGAGCCCGCCGTCGGGCTCTACGAGAAGCCGCCCTCCGAGGGCATGGAGGTCGAGACGCCGTACGCCGACGTCTGGCTGAGCACGGCCGACTGGGCCGAGGCCTACGAGGCCGTCGAGCCGGGGACCCCGCACAATGAGGCGCGCGACCAGGTGTGGGAGGCGCTGCTGAGCATCCTCGTCGACACGCTGCGCGACGAGGTGGGAGACGGTGCCGACGACGAGGGCGAGCTCTCCTCGGACGAGCTGCGCCGGGCGCAGGTCGGCAACCGCGACCTGGTGCGCACGTTCAGCCGCGCGTGGCCCCTGCTCGAGGCCACGGACCTCGTGGGCGACCTGCGGACCGTGCCCGCGTACCTGCGGATGTGCGCGCCCTGGCTCGGGCCGGACGAGGTGCGCGCGCTGCAGCGTGAGGACCCGACCGCCTGGACCGTGTCCGACCTGCCGCTGCTCGACGCCGCCCGGCGCCGCCTCGGCGACCCCGACGCGGCGCGCCGCCGACGACGGCGGGAGGCCGCCGTCGCGGCCGAGCGGGCACGGCGGTCGGACGTCGTCGACGACCTCGTGGCCGCCGACGACTCCGAGATGCTCGTCATGTCCATGCTGCGCGGGCAGGACCTCCAGGACGCGCTCGTCGACGACGAGGTGCGACCCGTCGACCCGGACCTGCTCGCCGGGCCGTTCGCGCACGTCGTCGTCGACGAGGCCCAGGAGCTCACCGACGCCGAGTGGCAGATGCTCGTCGCCCGCTGCCCGTCGCGCAGCCTGACCGTCGTCGGGGACCGCGCGCAGGCGCGGCAGGGCTTCTCCGAGACGTGGCAGGAACGCCTCGCGCGCGCCGGTCTGGACCGCGTCGAGGTCGCGTCGTTGAGCATCAACTACCGCACGCCGACCGAGGTCATGGCCGAGGCGGAGCGGGCGATCCGTGCGGCCGTCCCGGACGCCAACGTGCCGACGTCCGTGCGGAGCACCGGCGTGCCGGTGCAGCACGCGAGCACGGCCGACCGTGACCGGATCCTCGACGCGTGGCTCGCCGAGCACGCCGAGGGGACGGCGTGCGTCGTCGGCGACCCGACGGCCGCGGCGCGCCCGCGCGTCGCGTCGCTGACCCCGGCGGAGGCGAAGGGCCTCGAGTTCGACCTCGTCGTGCTCGTCGACCCCGGCGCGTTCGGAACGGACGTCCAGGGCGCGGTCGACCGGTACGTCGCGATGACGCGTGCGACCCAGCGCCTCGTCGTGCTCAGGAGCGCCTGACCGCTCCCACGGAGTCCTGAGGCGCGCGCGCTCGCCGACCGGTGGCCGACCGCAGCCCGAGGCGACCGGCGCATACTGGGCGCGTGGTGTCGATCATGCTCACGACGATGCCCTTCGCCGGGGGTCCGGCTTCCGGGCGACGGCGAGGCGGCTGGGCGACGAGCTGCGCGCCCTCGGCGGGACCCGCGCCGCGGCAGACCTGCTGGAGGCGTCCGTGCGATGACTCCGCTGTCGTCCGGGCCGCACGACCGAGAACGCCTCCGGGGGCCTGTGGATTTCGTCCGCACCCCTTGGCATCCGGCCCGCTGGGCGGCACACTTACCACGCCGCAGGATCGAAACGGTCCTGACTTCCGGGCAGCGGGGGGACGACGACGTATGGACGCTCTGCGGTGGAGCGCGCTCGCGGACGGCGTCTGGCGCGCCGAGGTGGACGGTGGCGTGTACGAGATCCGTCACGACCCCGCGGTGGACACCTGGACGCTGGAGGCTCGTGGGCGGACGTGGCGTGCGCTGCCCAGCCTCGACGTCGCGCAGGAGGTCGCCGTCGTCGCGCACGGCGTCCACGACAGCGACCGGGGCACCACCCGCTACCGGGTCGTGACGTCCGCCGGCGCGGTGCGTGGAGAGGAGTTCGGTGCGGCGGACGACGACGAGGCGGTCCAGGTGCTGCGTGCTCGGCTCCGCTCGGGGAACCTCCCGCTCGCGCCCTTCCGGCTCCTGACGCACGAGGGTCGCGTCGTCGGGTCCTGGCAGCGCGCCGTCGAGCTGCGCTGAGCCGGGCGCCGTCGCGCCCTGAGCCGATCGGCGATCCGACCGATGAGCCCACCGGGCGCCGACGGTCGACCTGGGGGAGACCGTCGCCGGACCACGGCGGCCCCCGGAGCGGGAGGACGGACGACATGGGCATCGTGACGACCAGCGCGAGCGTGTCGATGGACGGGTTCATCGCGGGACCGCAGGGGAGCGGGTTCGAGCACCTGTTCGCCTGGTACGACGCCGGGGACCACGAGTTCCCGAGCGCCAACCCGGACGTCTCGTTCCGGTTGAGCGAGGCGGACCACTCCTACCTCACCGCCGTGATGCAGCGGATCGGCGCGCTCGTCGTCGGGCGGCGCCTGTTCGACATGACGGACGGGTGGGGAGGCACCCATCCGCTCGACAAGCCCGTCGTCGTGCTCACGCACGCGGTGCCGCAGGAGTGGGTCGACGCGCACCCCGGCGCGCCGTTCCGGTTCGTCACGGGCGGTATCGAGGACGCCGTCGCGGCCGGGCGCGAGGCGGCGGGTGGCCTCGACGTCGCGGTGAACGCCGGCGAGATCGCGAGCCAGGCGCTCGCCGCGGGCCTGCTCGACGAGGTGGTGCTCGACGTCGTGCCCGTGCTGCTCGGCGACGGGGTGCCGTTCTTCACGTCGATCGGCGCGGCGCCGCGGCTGCTCGACGGGCCGGACATCACACCGGGCGAGCGCGTGACGCACCTGCGCTTCCGGGTGCGCCCGCTCGACGCATCGTCGCGTGCAGGCTCGAACGGCGAGTGATGCGCATCCGCGCGAGTGATGCGCTCCTGGGTGCATCGCTCGGGCGGAAGTGCATCACTCGGCGGGGGAGCAGCAGCCGTCGCTGCAGCCGTCCCCGGTGCGGTCGGCGTCGTCGTGCCCGACGAGCGCGGCGACCGGTGTGCAGCACGCGTCGCCGCGCCACGCCTCGACGCCCTCGCGCACCGCGAAGCCGGCGATGACGAGCGCCGCGAGCGGGTCGGCCCACGTCCACCCGAGCGTGGAGCTCAGCACGAGGCCCACGAGCAGGACGGCGGACAGGTAGCTGCAGATCAGCGTCTGCTTCGAGTCGGCGACGGCGGACGCGGAACCGAGCTCGCGCCCGGTGCGTCGCTCGAACCACGACAGGGCCGGCATGACCGCGAGACTCACCGCCGCGAGGACGATGCCGACGGTCGAGTGCTCGGGCTCGGCGGCTCCGAGCAGCGTGCGCGCGGCGTCGACCGTGACGAAGAGCGCGAGGCCGAGGAACGAGAGCGCGATGACCCGCATGGCGGTGCGCTCGCGTCGGCGCGGGTCGGGTGCGGCGAACTGCCAGGCGACGGCCGCGGCCGAGAGCACCTCGACGACCGAGTCGAGGCCGAAGCCGACGAGCGCCGCCGACGACGCGACGCGTCCGGCGGTGATCGCGACGACCGCCTCGACGACGTTGTAGGCGATGGTCGCGCCGACGATCCGGCGGACGCGCCGCTCGAGGACGGCGCGGCGCGCGGGGAGCAGCGGGCGCGGGCCGAGCGAGACGGAGGTCACGAGCAGGTGCACCCTTCCGGTCCGCAGCACGTCGGGTCGACCGCGACGACGAGCCGCAGGAGGTCGTCGAGCGCGGGCGCGAGGTGGGCGTCGGCGAGGCGGTACCAGGTGCGCCGGCCGTCGGGGATCGCCTCCACGAGCCCGCAGCCGCGCAGGCAGGCGAGCTGGTTGGACATCACCTGGCGCGAGACGCCGAGGGCGTCGGCGAGGTCGGACGGGTAGGCGGGCGCCTCCCGCAGGGCCAGCATGATGCGGGCGCGCGTCTCGTCGGACAGCGCGTGTCCCAGCCGCGCGAGCGCGGCGGTGTGCGTGAGGGTGACCGTCTCCACCATGCTGGCGACGGTACACGGCATCGTGAATTCACGACAGGGTGAACCGGCTGATGGGGCACGACGGCGTAGGGCCCCTCGCGGACCGATGTGCAACCGACGGGTTGCCACACCTCCGCCGGAGTGCAACCATGGAGTTGCACTCGCGAGCAGCACGTCCATCGGCATCACCCGAGAGGAGCACGACCATGACCACGACCAACGATCCGGCCGTCGTCGACGAGGCGACGTTCATGGTGACCCGCACGGTCCACGTCCGGGCGAGCGTGGAGCGCGTGTGGGCGGCGCTCACGCAGGAGGAGCTCGTCAGCCAGTGGTTCGGCCAGCGCACGTCGCTGCCCGACCTGCGCGTCGGCGGGGAGGGGACCTTCGGCTGGGACGACAATCCCGGCTTCGCCGTGCGTATCGAGGAGTACGACGAGCCGTCGGTGTTCGCGTTCCGCTGGAGCGAGTCCGCCGGCGAGGCGCTGCGCCCGGACAGCTCGACCGTCGCGCGCTTCACGCTCGTCCCCGACGGCGACGGCACCGTCCTCACCGTCGTCGAGACCGGCTTCGAGCACCTCGCCGACGGTCGCGCGGCGCTCGAGGACCACCGGCAGGGCTGGACGAGCGAGCTGGACGAGCTCGTCGCGGTCCTCGAGGCGGCACCCGTCCCCCCGGCGGGGGCGCCGGCGTGAGCGCTCCTGCACCGCAGGCGCTGACACCCGTCTTCGCGGCGCTGGCCGACGACACCCGGTGGAGCATCCTCACGGCGCTGGGTGAGGCCGAGCTGTCGGCGTCGGCCCTGGCCGAGCGGCTCCCGGTCAGCCGGCAGGCGATCGCCAAGCACCTCGCCGTCCTCGCGGACGCCGGGCTCGTCGAGCCGGCCCGCGCGGGACGCGAGGTGCGCTACCGGGCGCTCGGCGCGCGGCTCAGCGAGACGGCGCGGGCGCTCGACGCGATCGGCTCGGCCTGGGAACGGCGCCTGGACGCGATCCGGCGCATCGCCGAGTCGCCCGGGTCGCCGGAGGCGCCACGCTCGTCGGAGTAGCACCCACGCCGTCGACCCGTCCGTCGCGACGTCGGCCTTCCGGAGGTCGACGCCACGACGGACGGGTCGATCTCGCGCGTGCGGGCGCTGGGCCGCGCGACGCCGTCAGACGTCGAGCGGTCCCCGCACCACGGAGTCGCCGGAGTGGGCCGGGTCGCCGTCGAAGTGCTCCTCCGAGACGTCGACCACGGGGAAGGCCGCGAGGTCGAGCCCGTCCGGGACGTCGAACCGGCCCTGCTGGCCCTCCAGCACACCGAGGCTCACGAGCCCGCTGACGTCCTCGGCCAGCAGCCAGACCTCGCGGTACGTGCCCTCGGGGGCGGGCGCGTCCACCGACACGACCACCTGCCGGCGGCCGTCGGGTCCCTCCTCGACGCGGGCCTGGCCGCTCGCGCCGGTCCACGCGGGCAGCGCCTCGAGGTCGGCGGTGGCCACCGTCGTCTCGGCCGGCGCGACCTCCCGCCGCTCCCACCAGACGCCCCCGGCGACGCCCAGCACGAGGGCCAGGCACGCCGCGGCCGCGACCGGCAGCCAGGTCCGGGGTCGGCGTGCCGCGAGCGGGACGACGCTCGCGCCGGTGTGGGGGAGGTCGGGCGACGGCTCGCGGTCGGCGGGCAGGGACGCCGTCTCCTCGACGCCCCCGGACGACGTCGCGAGGCCGAGCTCGTCCCGGACCGCGTCCCACACGCGGGGCGCGGGCGCGACGAGGTCGTCGCCGCCGCCGGACCGCACGACGTCGGCGACCCGCCCGAGCTCGCGCACGGCGGCGGAGCACTCCGGGCACGTGGCGAGGTGGGCGTGCGCGGTGTCGTCGAGCACGTCCTCGCCGAGCGCGAGGAGCGCGAGGTCCTCGTCATCGATGTGCTGCACCGTCCACCTCCAACCTGTCTCGTAGCCGGATCAGGCTCCGTCTCACATGGCTCTTGACCGTTCCCAGCGGCAGGTCGAGCTCCTCGGCGATCTGCACGTGCGTGAGGTCGCGGAAGAACGCGAGCTCGAGGATCGTGCGCCCGGGATCCCCGAGCCGCCGCAGCTCGTCCGCGACGAGCACCCGGTCGGCGACCTGCCGGACGTCCTCCTCCGTCGTCGAGGGGTTCGGAGCGACGGCCACCGCGGCTTGCTCCGACCGACGGGCCCGCGAGCGCGCCTCGTGCGCGTCGGCGACCGTGTGCCGGGCGATGCCCACGAGCCACGCCGGGAGCCGCGCCCGCCCCGGGTCGAACCGGTGCCGGCCGCGCCACGCCGAGACGAAGACCTGCTGCGTCACGTCCTCCGCGTCCGCCCGGTCACCGAGCGAGCGCAGCGCGATCGTGTGCACGAGCGTCGACCACCGGCGGTACGCCTCCGCGAGCGCCTCCTCGTCGCCGTCGGCGAAGCGCCGGCCGAGGAGCACGGCGTCGGCGTCGGCGTCGTCGGTGGTCGTCAGGGCGAGTCCTCCGTGCTCGGGGTCGCCCGGGCGGCGAGCCGTGCGGGCGGTCCGGTGGTGCGTGCGCCGATCGTAGACCGTCACGCCCCGTCCGTCCGCTCGGCGGTGACCACGACGTTCTCCGTGTACGAGCGTTGCTGCCGGTCCCACCTCCCTCCGCAGGTGACGAGGACGATCCGCGGGGTGCCGGCGCGGTCGAACACGGTGCCGGCGGGGAACGCGGACTTCGGGACGGTCTCCACGCGCGTGACCGTGTAGCGGTGCGTCGTGCCCGCGGCGTCCACGACGTCGACCGACGTGCCCTCGCCGGCCTCGCGCAGCCGCGCGAACGGGCCGACCTGCACGGGGTCGTCGACGTGGGCTGCGACGACGGTCGCCCCGGCGGGGCTCGCGGGCGCGGGGCCGTGGCGGTACCAGCCGGCGGTCAGCGCGTCGCCGGGCAGTGCCATGCGGCCCTGGTCGTCGACGCCCTCGGGCACGACGGGCATGTCGATCCCGAGGTCGGGGACGGCGACGCGGACCGGCGCGGGCGGTGCGGGGGCGGGGGTGTCCCGTGCGGGACGGACGGGCACGTCGGGCCGCGCTGCTGCAGCCGACGCCGCCTCGTCCGTCCCGCCGGTCTCCGCGTCCGGGGCAGGCGACCGGACGGGAGCGCCCGCCGCCGGGTCGTGACCCCCGGCGGCGGGCCGGTCGGCGGGTGCAGGGGAACACCCGCCGACGACCAGGACGAGCCCCGCGAGCGCCGCCACGACGAGCGTCGCGCCGCGTCGTGCCGCGAGGCGTGTCCTCATGCGGAGCGGTGCGTGCCGGCGTGCACGGCCTCGCGCTCGTGGTGCTCGCGGCGGGCGCGGACGAGCATGACGCTCGCGGCGACGAGGAACAGCCCGACGAGGCTGGCGCCGAACGCGATCGCGACCGCCGTGAAGGTGCCGCTGGTCGTGGTCGCGGCGGCGAGGCCGGACTCGCCGGCGGGGACGCCAGACGGTGCCGAGTGGAGACCCTCGACGGTCTGGGTGGCGAGGGCGAGGTTGCCCGCGTCGAGGCTGCCCCAGGCGTAGGCGATGGTGTTGACGCCCTCGGCGACGGTGAGGTCGGCCGGGCCGAGCACCGGGTCGGTGGTGCCGGCGGCGGCGATGCTCGCCGAGACGGTGCTCGCGGGCAGGTTCAGCACGGACTCGTCGGGGTTCTCCAGCCCGGAGACGACGGCTTCGCCGCCGGCGAGGACGTCGACGGCGGGTGCGGCGGCGACGTGCCGGACGGTGAGGCGGCCCTCGCCGGCGGCGGTGGGCGACGTGTCGTTGGTGAAGAGCGTCGCGGTGGGCTCGCCCGCGGCGTCGAGGTGCGCGACGGCGGTGTAGTTCCCGCCGGCCTCGAGCGGCAGGTCGACGGGACCGATCACCGGCGAGCTGGTGTCGGTGGCGTCGGGCGCGGTGATCGCGACGCTGTACGTGCCGGGGGCGAGGTCGAGCGGGCCGGCGAGGTCCCCGGGCTGGAAGTCGTCGAGGGTGAGCTCGTCGTTCACCCAGACGTCCACCGGGGTGTCCGGCACGCCGTGCAGCACGGAGAGCGCGGCGTTCCCCTCGGTGGCGGCGGTCGCGGGGGCGAACGCCCCGAGGGCGACGAGTCCGGCGGCGCACGCGAGCGCGGCGCTGCGTCGTGCGGTGCGGTGCATGGTGTGTCCTCCAGGTGTCGGGCCCGGCCGGGCCGGGCGCGGTGATCTGCTGACACCCGGTACTTCCGGCGCGGGTGTCCGTCCGGATGCACCGAATTCGCGCACCATCGGTTGACAGCGATGTCACGCCACGACGAGACTGGGCGCGACCATCTACCGCGTGGCCCCAGGCCTGCCGTCCGGTCGTGCCCGCGAAGCGGCAGGCGCGTGCCCGCGGTCCGGGCCCGGCCGCTCCCCGACGACGTCGTCGGGGCCCCGGAAGGAACACGCATGAGAAGAACGTTCGTCGCGGCGTCCGCCGCGGTGCTCGCGCTGCTCGTCGGCGGCACGGTCGCCCCGGCCGTGGCCGTGACGACCGCCGGCACGACCCCGCCCGACGCGTCCGCGACCGACCAGGCCGCTCCGGCCGCCGTCGTCCCCGACCTCACGACGGCGGAGGCGGGCAACCCGATCATCGACGGCTGGTACGCCGACCCGGACGTCGAGTTCTACGAGGGGGAGTACTGGATCTTCCCGACGACGTCGGCGCCCTACTCCCAGCAGGTCCAGCTCGACGCGTTCTCGTCGCCGGACATGGTGCACTGGACGAAGCACGAGCGCGTGCTGCACCTCGACGACGTCTCGTGGGGCGAGTACGCGCTGTGGGCGCCGGCGCCGGTGGAGCGCGACGGGAAGTACTACCTGTACTTCGGCGCGAACGACATCCAGAGCGACGCGGCGCTGGGCGGGATCGGCGTCGCGGTCGCGGACCGGCCGGAGGGCCCGTACGTCGACGCGCTCGGGGAGCCGCTCATCGACGCGTTCCACAACGGCGCGCAGCCGATCGACCAGGACGTCTTCGTCGACGACGACGGTCAGGCGTACATGTACTACGGCGGGTGGGGCCACTCCAACGTGGTCGAGCTCAACGACGACATGATCAGCCTGGGCACGCACGACGACGGCTCGACGTTCAAGGAGATCACGCCCGAGGGCTTCGTCGAGGGCTCGTTCATGTTCAAGCGCGACGGGACGTACTACTTCATGTGGTCCGAGGGCGGCTGGACCGGCCCGGACTACCGCGTCTCCTACGCGCGGTCCGACTCGCCGCTCGGGCCCTTCGAGACCGAGGGCACGGTGCTCGCGCAGGACTCCGCCGTCGCGCGCGGGTCGGGCCACAACTCCGTGGTCAACGTCCCCGGGACGGACATCTGGTACATCGTCTACCACCGCCGGCCGCTCAGCGAGACCGACGGCAACTCCCGCCAGGTGTCCTACGAGCGCCTGTACTTCGAGGAGGACGGCTCGATCCGCCCGATCGAGATGACGGTGCAGGACAACTTCGAGGACGGCAACGACCTCGGGTGGACCCGGCACGGCGGGTCGTGGAGCGTCGAGGACGGCGAGTACGTCGTCGGCTCGGTCCGCGAGGGCAAGAGCGTCCAGGACACGAACTTCGCCGACCTCGACTACCGCGTCACCGTCACCCCGACGGCGGTCGCGGCCACCGGCGGGGACGCGGGCGTGATCTTCCGCGCGCGCCAGGTGTCCGCCGGGCAGGACGCCTACCGCGGCTACTACGCGGGCGTCCGGCCGTCGGGCCAGGTCGTGCTCGGCAAGGTCGACGACGGCGGGTGGAGCACCCTCGGCACGGCACCCGCCGACGCGGGGCTGGGCGAGAGCACGCAGCTGCGCGTCGTCGCCGTCGGGCCGAACCTGCGCGTGTACGTCGGCGACGCCGCCGCGCCGGCGATCAGCGTCACCGACGGGTCGTTCGCGTCGGGCAAGCACGGCCTGCGGGTGTTCGACTCCGCGGCGCGGTTCGACGACGTCGCGATCGAGCGCCGCGTGCTCGACGTCGGCGTCGAGGTGGGCGCGGGCGCCGTGCGGGCCGGCGGGGCCGCGGAGCTCGAGGTCACCGTCACGAACACGGCCGACGAGGCCCGCACGGTCGACCTCACCGCGACGGCCCCCGAGGGCTGGACCGCGGCGCTCCCCGCGACGTCGCTCGACGTCGCCGCCGGCGCGACCGAGGCGTTCACCCTGCCGGTGACGGCGGCCTCCGGTGCCGCGGAGGGCGTGCACCCCGTGAGCGTGTCGGCGTCCTGGGACGACTGGACCGCCGCCGGGACCGGCTACGTCGCCGTGATCGAGGACGTCTTCGAGGCGCACCCGAACACGGCGGAGGAGTCGGTGTGGCTGGCCGCGGACGACCGCTCGCAGATCGGCCCGCACGGCGCCGGCCAGTGGGTCCGTTACACCGACGACGACCGGTCGTACACGTACGAGGTGCCGCTGCCCGCGGGCGTGCGCGCCGGGACGGTCACGCTCGACATCGGCAACCAGTTCCTCGTCGAGGCGTCCTCCGACCAGGAGACGTGGGTCGAGGTGCTGCGCGAGACGCGCGAGGAGCGGGCGCTGGGCAACCGTGCCGAGCGCGAGCTCGACGTCGCGACGCTGCTCGAGCAGACCGGGTCCACCGACGGGTCGCTCTACCTGCGCTTCCGCGACTCGTTCCCCGCCGACGGCTGGGGCTCGTGGCTGCGCACCGTGCGTCTCGAGATCGACGCGCAGCCCGCACCGGCGGTGGCCGTCCAGGTGGAGACCCGGTGCCTCGCCGGCACGGCGTACGTCGCGGTCCGGGCGACCAACGACGGCGACGTGCCGGTCGACGTCGAGCTCGAGTCGGCGTACGGGTCGACGTCGCGCTCCGGCGTCGAGCCCGGACGCAACGCCTACCAGGCGTTCTCGTCCCGCGCGGCGAGCGTCGACGGCGGCACTGTGACCGTGACGGCGACGACGCCCGGCGGCGAGCCGCGCGCCCAGCAGGTGGAGGTGCCGGCGCGCACCTGCTGACACCGTCGCCGTCGGGCCGGCGACAGATGCGGTCCCGCTCGAGCGCTGCGTCCCCGGACGCAGCGCTCGAGCGCGGACGCAGCGCTCGGCGGGAATCGTCGGGGCGATGATGGGCGCATGACGCGCGACCCCCGCCCCCGTCCGGCACCGGACCCCGGCATCGGGGACCCCGACGCGGCCGACGCCGTCGGGCCGGGGCCGCGCGAGCCCCGCCGCCCGTCCCTGCTCGCGCTCGCGGGCCTCGTGGCGCTCGGCGGGGCGCTCGGGACGACGGCGCGCGCCCTCCTCGAGCACACGTGGCCCGCGCCGGCCGGGGGCTGGCCGTGGACGACGTTCGTGATCAACGTCGTCGGGTCCTTCCTGCTCGGGGGCCTGCTGGAGGCGCTGCGCCGTGCCGGGCCCGACGACGGGTGGCGGCGCGCGGTGCGGCTCGGCTGCGGCACGGGCGTGCTGGGCGGGTTCACGACGTACAGCACGTTCGCCGTCGAGGTGGAGCGCCTGGCGGCGGGCGGCGACCTCGGGCTGGGTGCGGCCTACGCGCTCGGGAGCGTCGCCCTGGGGGTCGGGGCGGCGATCGGCGGGACGGCCGCAGCATCGCTGGTCACGGGCCGGACGAGCCGGGGGAGGGCGGCATGAGCGCCGTCGCGTGGGTGCTCGTCGCCGTCGGCGGCGGGCTCGGCGCCGCCGCGCGCTTCGGTCTCGACACGCTCGTCCAGCACCACAACCGCCTGTCGACGCCGCTCGGCACCGTCGTCGTCAACGTCACGGCGTGCTTCCTGCTCGGCCTGCTCACGGGCTGGGGGCTGGACCACGCGGGGCCGACGGCGGTCGTCGCGGGGCTCGGGACAGGGTTCCTCGGCGGCTTCTCCACGTTCAGCACCGCGAGCGTCGAAGCCGCGCGCCTGGTGCTCGCCGGGCGGGGCCTCGCCGCGGTGCTCCACCCGCTCGGGATGCTCGTCGCGAGCCTCGCCGCGGCCGCGCTCGGTGTGGCGCTCGCGGCCTGATCACGCCACGCCGGCCCGTCGGCACGTGTGCGCTCGGCGGGCGGGTGCGCCACAGTCGTCCCTGTGACGCCGCCGTCGTCCCGCGCGCTCAACCGCGCGACCCTCGTCCGCCAGCTCCTGCTCGACCGCGCCGACGTGCCGGTGCCCGAGGCGGTGCGCCGCGTCGTCGCGTTCCAGGCCCAGCATCCGGCCTCGCCGTACGTCGCGCTGTGGAATCGTGTCGCGGGGTTCGCGGCCGCCGACCTCGACACGGCGCTCGCGCAGCGCGCCGTCGTGCGGGCGTCCCTCCTGCGGATCGCGCTGCACCTCGTGCACGCGGACGACTACGAGACGGTCCACACGGCGATGCAGCCGTCGCTGCGCGCGTCGCGCCTGCACGACCGGCGGTTCGCCGTCAGCGGCATCTCGGTCGACGACGCGCACGCGCTCGTTCCCGAGCTGCTCGCCTTCGCCGGGACGTCTCGGACGGCCGACGAGCTGGAGGCGTGGGTGGAGGCACGCGTCCCCGGCGCGGCCCGCGGCGCGTGGTGGGCGCTGCGCACGTTCGCACCGCTGCACCACGTTCCCACCGAGGAACCGTGGTCCTTCGGCACGCGCACGACGTACGTCGCGGCCGGCACGCCCGCGCTCGGTCCCGACGAGCCGGCGTTCGACGACGCGCTCCGCGACCTCGTCCTGCGCTACCTCGAGGGCTTCGGCCCGGCGACGGTCGCGGACGTCGCCCAGTTCGCCCTGGTGACCCGCGCCCGCGTCCGCGCGGCGGTCGACGCGGCCGGCGACGCGCTCGACCGGTTCCCCGGCCCGGACGGGACCGAGCTGCTCGACGTCCCCGACGCGCCGCGGCCGGACGAGGACGTCCCCGCGCCGCCGCGCCTGCTGGGGATGTGGGACGAGACGCTCCTCGCGTACGCCGACCGGTCCCGCGTCCTGCCGCCGGAGCTCCGCCCGCTCGTCACGCGCTCCAACGGCGACGTGCTGCCGACGGTGCTCGTCGACGGGTACGTCGTCGGCGTGTGGCGCGCGACCCCCGCGGGCGTCGAGGTGACGGCCTGGCGTCCCGTGTCCGACGACGCGTGGGCGGCCCTGGAGGCCGAGGCCCGGTCGCTCGTCGCGTTCCTCGCCGACCGCGAGCCCGCGGTGTTCGCCCGCTACGGGCACTGGTGGGAGAAGCTGCCGCCGGGCGACGTGCGGATGCTCGCGGAGGGCTGACCGCCCGTCGCGGGGGACGGGCACGACATTCAGACGCGGGCGAGCTCGCGGACCGTCTCGATCGTGTCCGCCTCGGCCGCGGTCTTGTCGTCGCGGTAGCGCACCACGCGCGCGAAGCGCAGCGCCAGGCCGCCGGGGTAGCGCGTCGAGCGCTGGAGGCCGTCGAACGCGATCTCGACGACCTGCTCGGGCCGTACGTGCACGACGTGCCCGGCGCGCGACGTCTCGAGCTCGAGGAACCGCTTCGTCTGCCACGCGAGCATCTCGTCCGTCATGCCCTTGAACGTCTTGCCGAGCATGACGAAGCCGCCGTCGGGGTCGCGTGCGCCGAGGTGGATGTTCGACAGCCACCCGCTGCGCCGCCCGGAGCCCCACTCGACGGCGAGCACGACGAGGTCGAGCGTGTGCCGCGGCTTGACCTTGACCCATCCCGCGCCCCGGCGGCCGGCGGCGTACGGGGTGTCGAGCGACTTCACGACGACGCCCTCCTGCCCCTCCGCGACCGCGCCGTCGAAGAACGTGCCCGCCGCGCCGGCGTCGTGGGTGACGAGCCGCCGCACCACGTGGGGCGCGGCCACCTCGTCGAGCACCGCGAGGCGCTCGCGCAGCGGCTCGTCGAGCAGGTCGCGCCCGTCCACGTGGAGCACGTCGAAGAAGAACGGGGACAGCTCGAGCGACGCGGCGAGCTCGGCCTCCTCGGCCGCCGTCCGCTCGCCGGCCTCGCGCGTCGCCGACCGGGCCGCCGTCTCCTGGAACGGGCGCGGGACGCCGTCGGGCCCGACGACGAGCGCCTCCCCGTCCAGGACCAACCGCCGGGACGGGAGCGCGCGGACCGTCGCGACGATCTCCGGCACGCGCGCGGTGATGTCGTCGAGCGAGCGCGTGTAGACGCCCACGGCGTCCCCGTCGCGGTGCACCTGGATGCGGATGCCGTCGAGCTTCACGTCCACCGCGACGTCGCCGGCGCCGATCTTGTCGAGCGCGGCGGGGACGTCGGGCGCGGACTGCGCGAGCATCGGCCGCACCGGCCTGCCCACCTCGAGCGTGAACGCGTCGAGCGCGACGCGCGCCGCCTGCGGGTCGGGGGAGCCGAGCGCGGCGCGCGCCACCGGGCCCGTCGCGCCGCGGAGCATGACGGCGCGGCGCACCACGTCCGCGGGCACGCCCGACGCCTCGGCCACGGCGTCCACGACGACGGAGTCGAGCGCGCCCTGCCGCAGCTCGCCGGTGACGAGCCCGCGCAGGAACACCTGCTCGCGCTCGGTCGCGGCGCCGAAGAGCGTCGCGGCCTCGGCGAGGCGTGCGCCGTCCGACCCCGGTCCGGAGAGGTCGGCCATGCGGGCGAACACGGCGTCGACCGCGTCGAGGGTGAGCGTCGGCGCCGCGGCGGGCTCGGGGAGCCCGCCCAGCGACCGCCACCCCAGGCCGGTGCGACGCTGGCGCAGCTCGCCCGCGAGGTACGCGACCGCGATCTCGATCTCGTCGAGCGCGACGCCGACGGAGTGCGTCGGACCGGACCGCACGGCTTCGTCGGCGGCGCGGCGCAGCAGCCCCGCGATGGCGGAGCGCTTGGCGAGCCGCGAGCGGGTGGCAGCGACGGCGTCGGACGTGGCGGCGACCTCGGCGAGCAGCATGCTCCATCCTCCCGTCCGCGGGCACGGTCCGCCTGACGGGCAGCACGTGACGCGCCGGACCTCCGCCGTCGCTGGTGCGCGCTCCGTGCCGTCCGTCCTGCGAGAATGCGCCGCCGGGAGCACGATCGGTCCGTGCGACACCGTGAACCGGTCCGGCGCCGACGGCGCCGCGGGACAGCCGCCCTGCTCGCCCTCGCGGTCGCCACCGGTGGGGCCGGGTGCACGGTCGCGAGCCACCAGGAGCCCGGCCAGGCGACCGCCTCCGTGCGGGACGCGCTCACCCAGGCGTCCTCGGCGGCGCAGACCACGCTCCTGACGGTCGAGCTGCTCGACGCCGACCGCCTGACCTCGCCCGTCGCCGACGCCGCACTCCTCGAGCAGGTGCGCGTGCTGGAGTCGGCGTCGACGGCGCTGACGACCCTCGTGCCCCCGGACGACACGTCCTCGGCGCAGCGCGCCGCCGGGCTCGACGCGCTCGCGGACGTCACGGCGGAGGTCGTCGCGGCGCGGGCGTGGGTCGCGCGCGAGGCCGGTGGGGACCTCTCGGAGGCGGGCGACGTCCCGGTGTCCGGGGACGAGGCGGTCGCGCGCCTCGACGCCGCGACGTCCGAGCTCGACGCGACCCTCGCGCTGGTCGGCGGCGCATGAGGCGCCTTCTCGGTGTCGCGCTCGGCATCCTGACCGCGATCGGCGGCTTCGTCGACATCGGCGACCTCGTGACCAACGCGGTCGTCGGGTCGCGGTTCGGGCTCTCGCTCGTGTGGGTGGTCGTGGTCGGCGTCGTCGGCATCTGCCTGTTCGCGAGCATGTCCGGGCGCGTGGCGGCCGTGAGCGGGCGCGCGACGTTCGAGATCGTGCGCGAGCGGCTGGGCCCGCGCGCCGCGGGTGCGAACCTCGTCGCGTCCTTCGCGATCAACCTGCTGACCCTCACGGCGGAGATCGGTGGCATCGCGCTCGCCCTGCACCTGGCGAGCAGCGTGGAGCCGCGGCTGTGGATCCCCGTAGCGGCGCTCGCGGTCTGGCTCGTGCTGTGGCGCGTGAAGTTCGAGGTCATGGAGAACGTCGCCGGCCTCATGGGCCTGCTGCTCGTCGGGTTCGCCGTCGCGCTGTTCCTCCTCGGCCCCGACTGGGGCGAGCTCGTGCGCCAGGCCGTGCCGCCGTCGCCGCCCGCGACGGAGCACGCGGCGACGTACTGGTACTACGCCGTCGCCCTGTTCGGCGCCGCGATGACGCCCTACGAGGTGTTCTTCTTCTCCTCGGGCGCGGTCGAGGAGCGGTGGACGGCGAAGGACCTCGCGCAGAACCGCCTCAACGTGCTCGTCGGCTTCCCCTTCGGCGGCCTGCTGTCCGTCGCGATCGCGGCGTGCGCCGCCGTCGTCCTCCTGCCGGCCGGGATCGAGGTGTCCTCGCTCGCGCAGATCGTGCTGCCCGTCGCGGTGGCGGGCGGCAAGCTCCTGCTCGCCGTCGTGATCCTCGGGATCGTCGCGGCGACGTTCGGCGCGGCGCTCGAGACGGCCCTGTCCAGCGGCTACACGCTCGCCCAGTACCTCGGGTGGTCCTGGGGCAAGTTCCGCCGGCCAGCGCGCGCCGCGCGGTTCCACGTGTCGATGATGGTCGCGCTGCTCCTCGCGGTGGGCATCCTCATGACGAGCGTCGACCCGGTCCGCGTCACGGAGCTGTCCGTGGTGTTCTCCGCGGTCGCGCTGCCCCTGACGTACGTGCCGATCCTCCTCGTCGCCAACGACCCGGAGTACATGGGCGAGCACGTCAACGGGCGGGTGGTCAACGCGCTCGGCACGGTGTACATGGTGGTCGTGGTCGTCGCGGCGCTCGCGGCGGTCCCCCTGCTCGTCGCGACGGGAGCCGGATCATGAGCGAGGCGCGCGCGGACCGGACGGAGCGCACCCGCGTGGTGGACGCGCGGCTGCACCTGCTCAGCCGGCAGGTGCTCGACGTCGACGGCGAGCCGGTCACCACCCTGGACGACCTCGAGCTCGTCGGCCCGGACGGGCGCGACGTCGTTCCCGGCCAGGAGGCCCGGGTGAGCGCGATCGTCGCGTGGCCCGTGCTCGTCACGCGGGTCCTGGGCGGTCATCCGCCGCGGTCGCGCCGGGCGCAGATCCGGTGGGAGGACGTCGGGCACGTCGGCACGGCGGTCGAGCTCGTCGTGCCGGCGGACGAGCTCGACGTCGGCTGGGCCGAGCGCTGGGTGCGCGACCGCGTCGTCCGCCGCATCCCGGGCGGCTCGCACGACCCGGAGGCGGGCTCGTGATCCTCAGCGACCTCCTCGACGCCCCCGTCACCGGGCCCGACGGCGCACGCCTGGGCTTCGTCGTCGACGTCCGCCTCGCGCTCGAGCTCGTGGACCCGCCCGACGAGGTGCCTGGCGGTCCGCCGGACCGCGAGGACACCGGGCACGAGGATTCCGAGCACGAGCGCCGCGACGGTGCCGACGCCCCGCTCAGCGACCGGGCACGGCGGCGGTCCGCGGTCGGCGGCGCCCGCGTCGTCGGCCTCCTCGTCAGCCCGCGCACCGCGGCGTCCTTCCTCGGCTACGAGCGCACCGACGTGCGCGCGCCGTGGCCGGTGCCGCAGCTCGTGCGCCGCCGCCACCGGGGGACGTACCTCGTGCGGTGGGAGGACGTCGCGGCGGTCGACGACGACGGGGTGCGCCTCGCGGCCGGGTACGCCGAGCACGACCCGGCGCTCGGAGAGGTCCCCGGCAGGCAGGCGTGACGGACCCGCGGTCCGCTCCCGTGCGAGCGGGCGCCCCCGGGCGCACGGTGGGAGGACGGTGAAGCAGCTCGCCGCGGACCGCCCGCACGAGAGGACGAGACCATGGCACGCCGCACCGTGTCCGACTACATGACCCCTGCCCCGACCGTCATCGAGCAGGACGAGACGCTGCGGTCCGCCGCGCAGACGATGGCGCAGCAGGACGTCGGCGCCCTCATCGTCGCCGCGCACGGCGAGATCACCGGCATCGTCACCGACCGCGACATCGTCGTGCGCGGGCTCGCCGAAGGCCTCGACGGCGACGCCCACGTACGGGAGGTGACGAGCGGGCGGCTCGCCACCCTCGGCCCCGACGACCCCGTCGCGCAGGCCGTGCAGATCATGCGCGACGCGGCCGTACGGCGCGTCCCCGTGATGGACGGGAGCGTCGTCGTCGGCATCGTCTCGATCGGCGACCTCGCCGTCGCGCTCGACTCCGACTCGGCGCTCGCGGACGTCTCGGAGGCCCCGCCGAACGACTGAGCCCGACCGACGCCCGGGGCGCGACCGGTCGCGTGGGTGGTCAGTCCGGGATGCGGCGCCCGTCGGCGTCGCCGAGCGCCGACCCGTCACCGAGCTGGCTGTGCGTGACGACCGACAGCGTGCCGTCGCTCTCGAGGACGACGGCCGCGACCTGGTCGAGACCACCGACCCCGCTGCTGCGCACCGCCTGCCGCACCTCGGACGCCGTGACGCGGTTGCGCCGCATCGCCTCGTCGAGGAACCGCCCGTCGCGCAGGAGCGTCGACGGGCTCGCGGTCACGGCCGACCGCCCGTGCGCGACGCGGGTGGACGTCCAGGAGACGGCGACCTGGAGCAGCACGAGCGTCGTGATGGCGGCCGTCCCCTCCAGCCAGGACACGTCGGCGCTGAGCAGGATCGTCGCGAGCACCGAGCCGAGCGCGACGGTCACGACGAGGTCGAATGCGTTGAGCTTCGCCAGGGTGCGCTTGCCGGTCAGCCGCAGCACGAGGACGAGCCAGACGTACGCGGCGGCGCCCACGACGACGACCCTCATGACCTGCGACCACGCGTCGAACCACACGGCGGCACTCCCTCCCTCGCGTCCCGGACGTCGCGCCGGGCCTGTCACCGGCGGACCAGCCCACCGTGAGCCACCGCGGCGCCGCTCGCCAGACGGGCGCGCACGAGGCCGGTCCGTCCCGGGCGGCGAGCGGCGGCGCCCGGTGCTTACGGTCGCGGTCGACGAGCCGACGACCGAGAGGGGTGGGACGGATGAGCGAGCACCAGCACCAGCAGGCGACGCACGACGGGACGTCCGACGAGCACGGCGGGTCCGACCAGCACGGCGCGTCCGAGGACCACGGCGGAAAGATGCGGCTGCGCACGTACGGGCGGTTCGCCGCGATGATCGCGACGTCGACGGTCGTCATGTTCGGGCTCACGTACACCAACGCGTTCGCGCTCGACCACGTGCGCTTCAGCGAGGAGCGCGTCTACATGGCGGTGCTCATGGGCTCCGCGATGGCGATCATCATGCTCGGGTTCATGTGGGGGCGCATGTACCGCGACGTGCGCGTCAACGTGGCGATCGTGCTCGTCGCGCTCGTGGTGGGCACCGGCGCGCTGGCGCTGTCGCGCTCGCAGGTGCTCGTGGACGACCGCGCCTACATGAAGGGCATGATCCCGCACCACTCGATCGCGATCCTCACGAGCGAGCGCGCGGACATCGACGACGTGCGCGTGCGCCAGCTCGCGGACGAGATCATCGAGGCCCAGCGGCGCGAGATCGCCGAGATGGAATGGCTGATCGCCGACATCGCGGAGAACGGCGTCGCCGACACGCCGTCGGAGGCGACGCAGCGCCCGGTGCCGGACTTCGGTCCCGGCGACGAGTCCTGAGCCGCCGCGGGCCCGCCGGCGTCGCCGGCCGGGCGCCGTGCGGTCGTGGGCCCGGAGGGCCGGCGCTACCGTGGCGAGAGGTCGAGACCAGGCCGCTCACGCCGTCGCGGAGGTACCGATGAAGGCCCTGTTCGTCAGCTGCACGCTCAAGAAGTCGCCCGAGCCGTCCAACACCGAGACCCTGGGCCGCGTGGTCGCCGAGTCGCTGCAGGACCGTGGCGTCGAGGTCGAGCACGTGCGGCTCGTCGACCACGACGTACCGCCCGGCGTGGTCACCGACCTCGGCGAGGGCGACGGGTGGCCGGCGATCCACGACAAGCTGCTCGAGTCCCAGATCCTCGTCGTCCTCACCCCGACGTGGGTCGGGCGCCCGTCGTCGATCGCCCAGCGGATGCTCGAGCGCATGGACGCGATGCTCTCGGAGACCACCGACGACGGCACGCCCGTCGCGTACAACCGGGTCGCCGGCGTCGTCGTGACGGGCAACGAGGACGGCGCCCACCACGTGATCTCGGAGATCTCCGGCGGGCTCGTCGACATCGGCTACACGATTCCCGGGCAGGCGTGGGTGTACTGGAACCAGGGCCCGGGGCCGGGGCCGGACTACGTCCAGACGGGCCACGGCCACGAGTGGGCGCGCAGCACCGCGCAGCTCATGGCGCACAACCTGCACGCCGTCGCGACCGCGCTCGCCGAGCGCCCGGTGCCCTCGCCCTCGTCCTGACCTGGGCTTCCGGGTGCGGCTCGGCGTGCGGGGCGTCGGGCACCGTGCCAGCGTGGACGGTGCCCGGGTCCAGCAACGGAGCCCGTCGAGCACGAACGTGAGCGGTGGAGGCGATCATGGCTGACACGTCGGAGACGAGGACCACGACCGACCACGACGAGATCCGCAGGTGGGTCGAGGAGAACGGCGGCACGCCTGCGAGCGTGCGCGGCACCGAGCGCGGTGACGACGAGGCCGGCGTCCTGCGCATCGACTTCCCCGGCGGGGCCGGCGAGGACCAGCTCGAGCACCTGTCCTGGGACGACTGGTTCGCGAAGTTCGACGGCTCGGACCTCGCGTTCCTCTACCAGGCGCAACGGTCCGGCGGGGGCGGCAGCACCTTCTTCAAGCTCGTGCGCCGGTGAGCGCCGCGAGCTCCCCGCGCGCCGTGCGGCGCGCGGTGGTCACCGGTGGTGCCGGGTTCGTCGGGAGCCACCTGTGCGAGGCGCTCGTCGCCGCGGGCGCCGAGGTGGTCTGCGTCGACGACCTGTCGACCGGCGACGAGCGCAACGTCGCCGCGCTGCGCGACGACCCGCGCTTCACGCTGGTGCGTGCGGACGTCTCCGCGGGTCTCGACGTGCCCGAGCCGGACCGGGTGGACCTCGTGCTCCACCTCGCGTCCCCGGCGTCGCCCGTGGACTATTTGCGCCTGCCCGTCGAGACCCTGCTCGTCGGGTCCGCGGGCACGCGCCGCGCCCTCGAGCTCGCCGAGCGCGCCGGCGCACGGTTCGTGCTCGCGTCGACGTCCGAGGTGTACGGGGACCCCGAGGTGCACCCGCAGCGCGAGGACTACTGGGGCAACGTCAACCCCGTCGGGCCGCGCAGCGTCTACGACGAGTCCAAGCGGTTCGCCGAGGCCCTCACCACCGCCTACCGGCGCAGCCGCGGCGTCGACGCCGGCATCGTGCGCATCTTCAACACGTACGGTCCGCGCATGCGCGGCCACGACGGGCGCATGGTCCCCACGTTCGTGCGCCAGGCGCTCGCGGGCGAGCCGCTGACCGTCGCCGGCGACGGGTCGCAGACCCGGTCCGTCTGCTACGTCGACGACCTCGTCGAGGGCCTGCTCGCCTTCGCCGCGAGCGGGCACACCGGCCCGATGAACCTCGGCAACGCGACCGAGCTCACGGTCGAGCAGATCGCCCGAGACGTGCTCGCGGCCACCGGCTCCGACGCACCGCTCGTACGCATCCCGCTGCCGGAGGACGACCCGCGCCGCCGCCGCCCCGACACGACGCTCGTCGAGCGCGAGCTCGGGTGGCGCGCCGCCACGTCCTGGCCCGACGGCCTCGCGCGCACGGTCGCCTGGTTCCGGTCCCGGCCGGACGACCGGCCCGACGCGCCGTCCGACGCGGAGCGGGCCGTGGCCGCCCCGGGGTCGGACACCGCCGGGCAGCCGGCCGTCGTCGGCGCCTCCGGGGCGGGGGAGGCGTCATGAAGGTCTCGGTGCACGGTTGCGGCTACCTCGGTGCCGTGCACGCCGCCGCGATGGCCCAGCTCGGCCACGAGGTCGTGGGCATCGACGTCGACGCGGCCAAGGTCTCCGTGCTGAACGCCGGCCGCGCCCCCTTCTACGAGCCCGGCCTGCCCGACCTGCTCGCCGAGGGCACGACGCGCGGCGCCCTGCTGTTCTCCACCGACGCCGCCGACGCGGCCGGCGCCGACGTGCACTTCCTGTGCGTCGGCACGCCGCAGTCCGCCGGCAGCGGCGTCGCCGACCTGCACCACCTCGACGCGGCGCTCGCGGCGCTGCGCCCGCACCTGCGGCCGGGCGACGTCGTCGTGGGCAAGTCGACCGTGCCCGTGGGCACCGCCGCGCGCCTCGCGGCCGAGCTGCCCGACGGCGTCCGCCTCGCCTGGAACCCTGAGTTCCTGCGCGAGGGCCACGCGGTCGACGACACCCTGCACCCGGACCGTCTCGTCTACGGCGTCCCGCGCGACGAGGTGGCCGACGGCGGCGAGACCGCCCGCAGCCCGGAGCCGGGCGGCGCCGCCGCGCGGCTCGACGCGGTGTACGCCCGCCTGCTCGCCGACGGCGTCCCCCGCGTCGTCACCGACTACGCGACGGCCGAGCTGGCGAAGGTCGCCGCGAACGCGTTCCTCGCGACGAAGATCTCGTTCGCGAACGCGATGGCGGAGGTGTGCGAGGTCGCGGGCGGCGACGCCGTCGCGCTCGTCGGCACCATGTCCTACGACGCGCGCATCGGGGGCGACTACCTCGGCGTCGGCCTCGGCTTCGGCGGCGGCTGCCTCCCGAAGGACATCCGGGCGTTCTCCGCGCGCGCCGAGGAGCTGGGCGTGGGCCGGGCCGTGGCCTTCCTGGAGGAGGTCGACGCGATCAACGACCGCTGCCGCGACCGCGCGGTCGAGCTCGTGCGGTCGGCGTGCGGCGGTCTCGCCGGCCGGCGCGTGGCCGTCCTCGGCGCCGCGTTCAAGCCCGACAGCGACGACGTGCGCTCCTCGCCCGCGCTCGACCTCGCGCGCCGCCTCGCGGGGGAGGGGGCGGACGTCGTCGTCACCGACCCGCAGGCCATCGCGCTCGCCCAGGCCGCCGCGCCCGAGCTGCGGTACGCGACGGAGGTCGCGGAGGCCGTGGCGGGTGTGGACGCGGTCGTGCTCGCCACGGAGTGGCCGGAGTACCGGGACCTCGACCCGGCCGCGCTCGCCGCGGTCGTGCGGTCGGCACGGCTCGTCGACACGCGCAACGCGCTCGACCTCGCCGCCTGGCGGGCTGCGGGCTGGGACGCGCGGTCGCTGGGCGGCGCGTCCGTCGTCACGCACGACGCGTCCCGACCGGGCGAGGAGATGGTCACGGGCTGACGCGCGGGCCGGTGCGCGGCAGCGGCCGCGGACCGTGGCGGCGTGCCGAGCGCCGGCTCGCCCGCTCGTCCGCGGCGGCCCATCGCAGCGCGACGGCGAGCGCGATCCCCATCGCGGGGACCTCGCCGAGCGCCCACATCACCGCGCCGGCGGCGCGCTGGTCGGTGAGCAGGTCCGGCGCCGCGACGAGCACCGCGCGCGCGGACTCGGGCGCGGCGAGCAGCACGCGCTCGCTGGTGACGAGCACGAGACCGAGGATCGTGTGGACGACCATCGCCGGCGCCAGCATGAGCAGCCGCACCGGGTAGGGCGGCCGCCGCACCGGGTCCGTGCCGATGAGCAGGTCGGCGAAGACGTACCCGGCGAGCGTGAAGTGCGCGGCGGCGAGCAGGTGCACCGCGGGCTCGGCGAGGCTCCACCCCGCGACGGGTGTGAGGTAGAAGACCGCCATCGACACGACGACGTTCGCGGTCGCCACGACTGGGTGGAGAAGTACCGCCGCGACGCGGCTCGAGACGACGGCGAGCAGCCACTCCCGCGGACCGCGCGAGCCGTCCGTGCGGCGCGGCAGCGCACGCAGCGCGAGCGAGACGGGCGCGCCGAGCACGTAGAGCAGCGGCAGGAACGTCACGAGCGCCATGTGCTGGAGCATGTGCACGCTCAGCAGGGCGTGGCCGTACACGCCCGGTGCGCCGCTGGTGGTCCACACGAGCAGGACCATGCCGGTCGCCCACGCGAGCGACCGGCCGGGCGGCCACGCGTCGCCGCGCCGGCGCAGCCGCAGCACCCACCGCCCGTAGGCGACGAGACCGACGGTCGCGGCGAGCGCGGCCACGGGCTCGAGGCTCCACTGCGTGAGCGCCGCGAGGGGGGCCAGCGCGGGCACCGTCGCGGAGTGGTCCGCGGGCACGGCGGGCGGGGACGACGCGGCGAGCGCCACCGAGAGCCCCACGGCGCCCGCCATGAGCACGATCTCCCCCGCCGCGAGACGCGCGAACGCGCCGCGAGCGCCGTCGCGCAGGGCGGGGAGGGTGTGGCGCCGGTGGGCGGCGCCTGCCGCCCCGAGCAGGACGAGCAGCACGACCTTGGCGAGCAGGACGACGCCCCACGGCGTCGTGACGAGCTGGTCCGGGGAGTCGAGGCGCGAGACGGCGACGACGGCACCGGACGCGGCCGTGAGCGCGAAGCCGACGCCGGCGATCGCGGAGTACCGCTTCGCGACCGCCGCGAGGCGCCCGTCCGCCAGGTCGGCGGTCGGGACGCCTGCGCCCGCTGGGCCCGCGCCCGTCCCCACCCTGCCCGCGGCCCGCTGCCCGAGCACGAGGGTCACGAGCACGACCAGCCCGCCGGCCCACGCCGCGACGGCGCCCACGTGCAGCCACAGGGCGCTGCCTGCGCCGTCGTCGCCGTGCGCGTGCCCGGCGCCGGTGACCGGGGCGAGCGCGACGAGGGCGACGAGCGCGGTGATCCCCGTGAGCGCGGGCGAGCCGGAGCGGGAGGCGAGTCCCGCCAGGGCAGCGGTGAGCGCGGCGAGCAGCGCGGCGCCGAGCAGCATGACCCCGGGCCGTGTGGCGAGGAGCGCGGCGAGGGCGCCGCCGGTGCCGCGGTCGCCGGCCACGTCGAGCGCGGACAGCGGCACGACGGCGGCCTGCGCGACGGCCCAGACCAGCGCCGCGAGCGTGGCGGCGCGCCGAGCTGCCGTGAGCGCGGCGCCGGGCGGCAGCACGACGGAGGCGAGCACGAGCGCGCCGACCGTCACCGTCGCGCCGCTGCGGGCGACGAGCTCGACGGTCGGCCCGCCCCAGCGCGCGAGCGGGCCGGGGTCGAGCAGCAGCCGCGGTCCCGCCGCTCCCGTGAGGGCGAGGCCGCCGACCAGCCCGACCAGCCCCGTGAGCGCGGCCACCGCGAGGGGAAGGGCGAGGACCCCCGCCCGGGTGCGCCCCGGGGGCGGCCCGGGCGGGCCGGCCGGCGCCTGCGCCGGAGCCGGTGCGGCGGTGCCGGCGGCGCGGTCGGCGCGGTCGGCGGGCGGGGGTGTCGTGGCCCGCAGCGTCACGGCGCGTCCCCGGCCGCCACGGCGAGGGTCGTGCTCATCCCCGCGGCGTGGTGGCCCGTCACCGTGCAGACGAGGTCGAGCACCTCGCCCGGCACGGTCTCGACGACGATCTCGTGGCTCTCGCCGGGGTCCAGCACGGGTGTGCCCCACGTGCCCCGGGTGCCCTGCACGACGACGTCGTGCCCGGTCGCGCCGGTGTTGGTGACGACGAGCGTGACCTCGCCCACGCTCGCGCGCACCCCACCGGTCTCGACGGTCCACTCGGTGAGGCCGACGCGGACGTGGTCGGTGACCGGTCCGCCGTCGGCGGGGGCGTCTCCCGCCTGCCCGGCGCACCCGCCCAGCGCGAGGACGGCGGCGAGCAGAGTCGCGGCGCGCTGCGCCGTCCGCGGCCGGTCGCGCGCGGTCACGGGGTCGCCTCCGGTGCGGCGGGCTCGAGGGCGTCGTGGCGCGCGAGCAGCTCGGCGGACCGGTCCGGGTCAGTCTCGGCCACGAGCGTGCCGAGCAGCAGGAGCGCGGACGCGTGCTCGGGGTCGAGCTCGACCGCGGCCTCGAGCGACGCGACCGCCTGCTCGACGTCGCCGGCGCGCGCGTGCGCGAACCCGCCGCGATACCGGGCGTCGGCGTCGAGGGGGCGCAGGCGCACGAGTGCGTCGTACTCGGCGGCCGCCTCGTCGTGGCGGCCCTGCTCGGCGAGCCGGCGCGCGAGCGCGGCGCGCAGCTCGGCCCGGCCCGGCTCGGCGGCGACGGCCCCGGCGAGCACCCCGGCGGTGTCCGGCCCGGCCGCGGCGGGCGCCGGGTCGTCCGCGGTCCCACGGTCCGACGGCCCGTCGGGGAGCACGGTGGGGAGCACGGGGGCGAGCACCGCGGCGACGCCCGCCGCCGCGAGCGCGGCGACGACCCACCGGCGGCGCGCGCGCCGCAGCACGAGCACACCGGCGACCCCGAGCACCGCGACGGGCACGAGCCAGAACGCCCAGCCCGCGCCGCGGCGCGGCGGGTCGAGCAGCACGTCGTCGCCGTACGCGTCGGCGAACCACGCCCGGATCTCGGGCGGCGTGCGCCCTTCGTCGAGCTGCTCGGCGATGACGGTGCGCATGGACGCGGCGACCGGCGCGGCCGAGTCGGCGACGTCCTCGCCCGCGCACGACGGGCACCGCAGCGTGGACGCGACCGCGCGAACCTGCGCGTCGGCACCGGCCGGCCCTGCGGTGAGCGCGCCGGCGCCCACCCCGAGCAGCGCGACGACGACGAGCGCCGCCAGGCACCACCAGGTCGCGCGCCGGGTCATCTGCGCACCTCCTCGGCGACGACGTCCTCGAGCCACGCCTCGTCGACGGGACCTACGCGCGTCTCGACGAGCCGGCCCTCGCGGTCCACGAGGTAGGTCATCGGCAGGCCGCGCAGGCCCCAGCCGACGGCGGTCGTCCCGTCGAGGTCGGAGACGCTGGGGAAGGGCACGTCGTGGCGCTCCGCGAACGCGCGCGCGTTGCCGGGCAGGTCGCGCACGTTGAGCCCGAGGACGACGAGCCCGTCGTCCTCGTGCCGCGCGGCGGCGTCGGCGATCAACGGCATCTCGTCGACGCACGGCCCGCACCACGACGCCCAGGCCGGGACGAGCACGACCGAGCCCTCGAGGTCGGCGAGGTCGCGTGCGACGCCGTCGAGGTCGGGGCCGGCCAGGGGCGGAGCCGGCTCGGGAGCCTCGGTCCGTGCGGCGCAGCCTGCCGTCGCGAGGGCGAGGGCCGGCAGCGCGACGAGGCCGTGCACGAGCCGCGACCGGAGGAGGCGGTCCCCGCCCGCCCGGGTCGTCGGTCGCGTCGTCCCCCGCGGACGCGCGTCGTTCCTGCGCCGTCGTGCGCCCCGCGCACCGGCGAGCGCCGCGCCGGCGACGAGCAGCAGCCCGCCCGCCCAGATCCACCCGACGAGCGGGGTGACCGCGAGCCGCAGGGTCACGGTCCCCGCCCCGGGGTCGGCGTCGAGGATCGCGACGTGGACGTCGCCCGTGAGGGTGGAACGGGTCGCCGGGCCGGCGACGAGCACGCCGTCGGCGTCGTACCAGCGCAGCTGGGGTCGCAGCGTCCCGACGTAGCGGCCGCCCTCGCCGACGACGAGCTCGGCCTCGGCGACGTGGTGCCCGAGCTCCGCGCGCCGGTCGAGCTGAACGAGGGTCACGCTCGTGGTCCCGGCGGTGACGGACCCGCCGACGGGCACGCTCTCCTCCCGTACGAGCGACTGGCCGCCGGCGACGACGGCGACGGCGACGACCGCGACGCCGGTGTGCGCCAACCACGCGCCGAGCGCGCGCCGGTCCCGCGCCACCTGCGCGACCCCGGTGACGACGACGAACGCCGCGAGCGCCCCGGTGAGCGCGAGCGCGGCGTCGCGCGCGAGGAGACCCACCGCGCAGCTCGTGACGGCGGCCGCGCCGGCGGCGGCGAGCAGGCCAGGGGGTGCGCCGCGGCGGCCGGGACGGTCGCGCAGCCACGGGGTGGCGGCGAGCAGCACGAGGAGCGCGAGCGCGGGCGGGGCGAGGGTGCGTGCGTACCAGGGAGCGCCGACCGAGACGCGCTCGCCGGTCGTCACGAGCAGCGCGGTCGGCAGGAGCGTGCCGACGGCGACCACGACGAGGACCGCGACGAGGAGGACGCGCTGTGCCTCGAGCGCGGCGGTGTGCACGCCCGGGCGCCTGCGCTCGCCGGGGCGGTCGGCCGCGCGAGTCCGCGACCACCGGCGCAGCAGGAGGAGCCAGGGCACCAGCACGAGGCCGAGCGCGGCGACGAGGACGGGCCCGAGCGTCGAGGCGGTGAAGGCGTGCACCGACTCGACGACGCCCGAGCGGGTGATGACCTGCGCGAGCACGACGAGCACGAACCCGAGCCCGCCCAGCACGACGGCCCACGTGCGCCATCGCCCGCGGCGCGTGCGGGGCCCGAGCGTGTGCAGCAGCGCGGTCGCCGTGAGCCAGGGCAGCAGCGAGGCGTTCTCGACGGGGTCCCAGGCCCAGTAGCCGCCCCACCCCAGGACGGCGTAGGACCACCAGGCGCCGAGCCCGATCCCGGCGGTGAGCGCGGTCCAGGCGGCGAGGTTCCAGGCGCGAGCGGTCGCGACAGCGCCGGAGGAGACGCGACGGTCGACGCAGGCCGCGACCGACAGGGCGTACGGGACGGCGAGCAGCGCGAACCCGGCGTACAGCAGCGGCGGGTGCATGCCCATCGCGACGTGGTCGCGCAGCAGCGGGCTGGGCGGTGCCCCGCGCACGACCGACGCCACGAACGGCGAGGCGAGCAGCGAGACGACGCCGAAGACGGTCACGAGTCCCGCCAGCACGGCGAGCGAGGTCGCGCGCGTCGGTCCGTCGAGGCGGCGCAGCGTCGCGGCCGCGCCAGCGGTCACGGCAGCGAGCGCGGCGAGCCACAGCAGCAGCGAGCCCTCGAGCGCGGACCACAGGGCCGTGACGCGGTAGTACACGCCCATGTCGGCCGAGGCGACACGCGCCACGTAGGCGACGTCGGTGTCCTGCCGCACGAGCGCGACCTCGAGGAGCGCGACGGCGCCCGCGACGGCGAGCGCGGCGCCGTACGTGGCGAGCGGGGCCGCGCGCCGCGCCGTCGCGGGCAGGCCGCCGTCCCCGGCGACGCGCCCGGCCGTGCGCGGGGTTGCGGCCCACGCGGTCACGGCCCACGCGGCCGCGGCCACGGCGGCGAGCGCGACCGCGGCGACGAGCAGGACGGTGCCGAGCGTCACGAGCGGGCCTCCGGCGCGCGGTACTCGTTGGAGTGGCGCAGCAGCACGGTCGTCGCGTGCAGGACGCCCTGGTCGTCGACGCGTCCCTCGACCACGGCGCCCTCGCCCTCGCGGACGGTGCCGGGCAGGGACCCGGCGTACCGTACGCGCACGTCGACCGCCCCGTCGGTGAGGACGAACGTCGCGGCCTCATCGCGCTCGGCGACGCTGCCCGGCACGACCATGCCGCCCAGACGGACGTCGCGGGACGCCCGCGCGTCGGCGGCGACCTCGCTCGGCGTCCGGTAGTACGTCATGCCGTCCTGCGTGGCGGACCACGCGATCGCCCCGGTGCCGAGCACCGCCGCGACGACGACCGCCCAGCGGACCGCACGGGCGCGCCGGGGACGTGGTGCGGGGACCGTCATCGGCTCCCCGCCCCTCCGGCCACGGGTGCGCGGGCCGGGACCCGGGCGTCCGGGCGTCCCGCGTCGAGGGCTTCGGCGTCCTCGCCCGGCCGTCCGGCGTCGTCCGGGCGCGGGCGGGCCGCGCGCCGCACCCGGAGCAGGACGGCGAGCGCCGCGCCGAGCGTGACGGCGACGAGCGCGGCCACGAGAGCCGCCGCCATGGACGGGTCGATGGGCGCCGTCGTCCCGGGAGCCATGATCGTGGGTGGCTGGTGGAGCGTGCGCCACCACACGACCGACATGTGCACGACCGGCACGACGAGGAACCCGGCCACGCCGAGCACGCCGACCACCCGGCGGGCGCGCGACGTCGCCGCGAGCGAGCGCGCGGCGAGGAACCCGGCGTAGACGAGGCCCATCGCGACGGTGGACGAGACGCGGGCGTCCCACACCCACCACGTGCCCCACGTGAGCGCGCCCCACACGCTGCCCGTGGCGAGCGTGACGGCGGTGAGCACGACACCGACCTCGGCCGCCGCCGTCGCGAGCCGCAGGGACCGCGGGGTGTCGCGCGCGGCGACGCGCAGGCTCGCGAGGAGCACGACGGCGAAGCACGCGTACGCGCCCCACGCCGCCGGGACGTGCACGTACATCCAGCGCTGTGCGTCGCCCTGGACGGCGTCGGGCGGGGCGGCCGCGCCCAGCACGACCGCGACGACCGCCGCGACGGCGGTCGCGGCGGCAAGGAGGCGCAGCGGCGTCACGGCCCGTACAGGTACGCCGCCATGTCCCGGGCGTCCTGCGCGTCCACGCCCATGTCGGGCATCAGCGTGCCCGGTGCGATCTCCTGCGGGTCGCGTATCCATCGGATCAGCTCCTCGGGTCGGTTCGGCAGGTGCCCGGCGATGGCGAGCCGCTCGTCCATCCCGGCGAGGTCGGGGCCGACTCCCCGTTCGACGCTCGGGACGCCCGGGACGGCGTGGCAGGAGGTGCAGCCGTACGTCACGAGGAGCTCGCGGCCCCGCTCCGCGTCGCCGCCGGGCACGACGTGGCGCGGGCCGTGGTCGTCGCCCGTGCCGAGCCACGAGACGGTCGCCGCGGCGCCCGCCGCGACGACGCCGACGGCGACGACCGCCGTCGCGGTCCTGCGCACGACGCTCATGCGCACACCTCCAGGACGAGCGGGTTGACGGCGATGAGCACGATCCCCGCGCCGAACCCGACCGCGAGCGCGAGGCCGAGCGCGCCGAGGAAGCGGAGCAGGTCGTCGTCCGTCGCGCGGGCGCGGCGCAGGGCGCGGAGGGCGACCACGCCGGCGGCGACCGTGAGGAGGAGCAGGACGGCGTCCAGGGCGAGCACGACGGCGCCCACCGCGGCGTCGGGGGCGGGCGCGCCCGCGCTCGCGTAGGCGGTGCACGCGAAGTCCTGGACGGCGTACGAGGCACCGAGCGCCACCGCCCATGCCACCGGGGGCACGAGGACCGATGCGACCGCGGCCCGCACGCGCCGGTCGACGCGGTGGGGCTCCGGGTGCCGGCCGGGCCGGTCGCCCGCGGGACGTGCCGTCGGGCTCATGTCACACCACCACCGCGGGCAGGAGGTCCGTCGTCACCCAGGCGACCGCCCACACGACGAGCACCGCGGCCCACAGCAGGGCGACGTTCTGCAGCTGCAGCCCCGTCCGCACGTCGCGCGCGTGGCGCAGGCGGGCGAGGAGGGTCGTGAGCGTCTGCCCGAGCGCGAACACCACCGCCAGGGCCAGCGTCGCGAGGAGCATGAGCACGCCCGAGTCGTACGCGTGCCGGCCGGCCTCGAGCCCGGACGTCGTCCACTGCAGCACGACCAGCGCAAGTGCCACGACGGCGGCCGCGGCGGAGACCGTGATGACGACGAGGTGCGGTCCCCGGTCGGTGCGGCGCTCGCGGGGCGCGTCGGCCGAGCGGCGCGCGCCCCACCAGGTCGCGGCGAGCGCGACGGCGGACACGACACCCGTCGCGGCGGTGAGCCACGGTGTGCCGAGCGTGCCGGCCCGCGGCCACACGGGCGCGTTGACCTGGAGGAAGAGCACGGAGAACGCGACCGTGCCGACGGAGACGACGAGCACGACGGCGGTCCCCGCCGCGCCCCACCACCCCAGCCCCTGCGGGCCGGGCGCCTCGATGGGGAACCGGCCGCCGACGGGCTCGGTCGTCACCTCGTCGAGGTCGCGCTCGTTGGTCAGCGCCCAGCCGAGGAGCCCCCCGAGCACGACGAGCACGCCGAGCGCGACGACGAGACCGACCTCGACGAGCAGGCCGACCGCGACCGTCGTGAGCCCCAGGGCCGGCACGAGCGGCCACGGCGTCGGCCGGGCCTGCGCGGCGGCGCCGTGGGGCCGCGCGGCGACGACCGTCGTGAGCGGCGTCGCGCGCAGCGTGATCGGTGCGTGGTCGAACGCCGCGACGAGCTCGCGCGTCTCGGCGTCGACGGTCTCCGGGTCGGGCTGGTCCCACATCGGGCTGCGGCTCGCGACCACGGGGATCGTCTCGAAGTTCGCGCCCGGCGGCGGCGACTGCGCCGCCCACTCCAGCGTGTCGCCGTCCCACGGGTCTCGGCCCGCGGGGGCTCCGCGCCGCGCGCCGCGCCACAGCGTGACGACCGTGACGACCACGCCGGCCGCGAGGACGAACGCCCCGACGGTCGACAGCAGGTTGGGGACGTCGACACCGAGCCAGCGGTCGTACGTCCAGACCCGGCGCGGCATGCCCCACAACCCGGACAGGTGCATGGGGAAGAACGTCAGGTGGAAACCGAGGAACGTGAGCCAGAAGCCGGTGACGCCCCACCGGTGGCTCGGCATGCGTCCCGTGAGCTTGGGCCACCAGTGGAACAGCCCGGCCAGGACGGGGAAGAGCATCCCCCCGATGATCACGTAGTGGAAGTGCGCGACGACGAAGTATGTGTCGTGCACCTGGGCGTCCAACGGTGCGGACGCGACCATGACGCCCGTGATGCCGCCCGCGACGAACGTGATGAGGAAGCCCACGGCGTAGAACATCGGGACGGTCGCGCGCGGGCGCCCGAACCAGAGGGTGGTGAGCCACGCGACCACCTGCACGCCGCTCGCCACCGCGATCGACATGCTCGCCGCGGTGAAGAACGACAGCGTCACGGGCGGCAGCCCGGTCGTGTACATGTGGTGCACCCACAGGCCCAGGCTCATGATCGCCGTCACGACGACCGCGGCCACGACGAGCGGGTAGGCGACGAGGCGACGCCGGGCGTGCACCGGGATCACCTGGCTGATGATCGCGGCGCCGGGCAGGAACATCACGTAGACCTCGGGGTGCCCGAAGATCCAGAACAGGTGCTGCCACAGCAGCGGGTCGCCGCCCCGGTCGGTGGCGAAGAACGCGGTGCCGAGGTTGCGGTCGAGCTCCAGGAGCAGCGATCCCACGAGGAGCGGGACGAACGCGACGATGATGAGGACCGCGACGCACAGCATGGTCCACACGAAGATCGGCATGCGGTCGAGCGACATGCCCGGCGCGCGCATCTTCAGCACGGCGATGACGATCTCGATCGCGGCGCCGATCGCGGCGAGCTCGGCGAGCGCGAGGCCGAACAGCCAGATGTCCATC
The DNA here is from genome assembly GCF_042670945.1 of Cellulosimicrobium sp. NPDC057127. NCBI lineage: Bacteria > Bacillati > Actinomycetota > Actinomycetes > Micrococcales > Promicromonosporaceae > Cellulosimicrobium > Cellulosimicrobium sp. NPDC057127. The sequence goes on along the minus strand of NZ_JBHUUP010000009.1, from coordinate 100,676 downwards.
GCCTTGTCGGAGAACTCCGGACCGCTGAGCGGCACGTAGGCGAACCACCCGGCGTCGGGCACCATGTCGACGACGAAGCTGCTGTACAGCAGCACGCCGCCCAGGAGGTAGCACCAGTAGTTGAACGTGTTGTAGCGCGCGAACGGCATGTCGCGCGCGCCGAGCTGGAGCGGCAGGAAGTAGGCCGCCAGGCCCTCGAGGAACGGCACGGCGAAGAGGAACATCATCGTCGTGCCGTGCATCGTGAACAGCTCGTTGTACGTCTGCGCGGACAGCACGTCGTTCTCCGGCTGCGCGAGCTGGGCGCGCATGAACAGCGCCTCGACGCCGCCGACGAGGAAGAACACGACGGCCGTGACCATGTACCGGGTCCCGACCGCCTTGTGCTGCACGGCCGTGAAGAAGCCGCGGAACCCCCGCGGTCGGCGCCACACCTCGGCGAAGGCGTCGACGTGGCGTGCGTCCGTCGTCGTCATCGTCACTCCAGGCTCTCGAGGTAGGCGAGCAGGGCCTGGAGGTCGTCGCCGTCCATGTCCGTGCCGGGCATCGCGTTGCCGGGCTTCACCGACTGCGGGTCGAGGATCCAGGCGGCAAGGTTGCCGGTGTCGTTCGCGAGCACGCCGGCGCCGAGCGTCTGCCGGCTCGCGAGGTGCGTGAGGTCGGGCCCGAGCGTGCCGCGCGCCTCGGTGCCCGCGATCGTGTGGCAGTACACGCACGACGACGACATGAAGACCTCGCGCCCCCGCGCGACCAGCTCGGCGTCCGCAGCGGTCGGGTCGCCCGTCGGGTCCGCGTCGGCCGCGGGGTCGTCCTCGGCGAGCGGCAGACCCCCCTCGGCCGGTCGGGCCTGCGCCGCGACCCAGCCGTCGAACTCCTCCTCGTCGTGCGCGACGACGACGAACCGCATCCACGCGTGCTGCACCCCGCAGTACTCGGCGCACTGGCCCCAGTACGTGCCCGGCTCGGTCGCGTGGAGCGTCATGACGTTCGTCGACCCGGGGACGAGGTCGACCTTCCCGCTCAGCTCGGGGACCCACAGGCTGTGGATGACGTCGGCGCTCGTCAGCTCGACGCGCACGGTCTCGCCGACCGGGACGTGGACCTCGTTGGCCGTGACGACGTCGTGGCCGGGGTAGCGGATCTCCCACCAGTACTGGTGCCCGGTGACCTCCACGACCGTCTCCGCCTTCGCGCCGTCGTCGGCGGTGTCGCGCAGGACGAGCACGGAGTCGGCGAAGACCGCGACGATGACGAGCGCGGGGACCACCGCGCCGGCGAACGCCACGACGAGGTGGCCGCGCCTCCCGTCCTCGCCGTCCTCGCGCCCGCGGCGCAGCACCGCGACGAGGAGGGCGACGACCACGAGCACCCACACGACCGAGCCGACCACGAGCATCAGCTGCCAGTGGCTGTCGACGCGCTCCGCCTCGGCGCCCGACGGCGAGAGCGCCGACTGCTGCCCGCCGGACCCGGAGCAGCCCGCGAGCAGCGCCGCGGCGGTGCCTGCGAGCGCGAGGAGCCGGGCGGCGCTCGCGGCGCGGGAGCGGGGTGTGGTTCTCACGGCGTCGTCTCCACGCGCACCGTGCCGACGAGCTGCGTGCCGAGCCGCTGCGCGTCGACACGTTCCGGCCCGCCGCCCAGGCCCTCCTCGAGGGGAACGGCGTGGTAGAGGTACTCACCCGCCTCCTCGAGCACGACGGCGTACGTCTCGCCCTCCAGGAGGCGGCCCGAGTCGATGGGGCCGTCCACGGAGTCGTCGCCCTCGTCCGGCGCGCGGGTCCCGTCGGACTCCTCGCCGATTCGTCCGTGCGCGGCCGCCGGCGAGCCGGACGGCTCCTGTCCGCTCGGCGTGCTCGCGACGGTGCGGGCCGTCGGCGTGCGGTTGACGAACCGCACCTCCGTCCCTGCGGGCACGGCGAGCACCGCGGGGTCGAAGCCCTCGCTCGTGAGGTCCACCTGCACCGGCGGCGGCGCGTCGTCCGCGGCGCACGCGGCCGCGAGGAGCAGCACCGCGGCGAGGCACGTCGCCGTGCCGGCGGCGGTGCGACGGCGCGGCGTCGCGGCCTTCACAGCAGCTCTCCCGGTGCGGCGAAGTAGCGGTCGCGGATCGCCTCCGCGGTACGCAGCGCGAGGGCGCCCACGGTGCCGCTCGGGTTCGCGCCCGGGTTCTGCGGGTAGAGCGCGGCACCGGTGACGAAGACGTTGGGCGTGTCCCACACCTGCCCGTAGCTCGTCGTGACGCTGTCGCCCGGGTCGCTGCCCATGATCGCCCCGCCCGTGGGGTGGGTGCTCTGGTACTGGTCGATCCGGTACGGGCTGAGCTCGCGCGTGACGGAGACCCTGTCGGGGTTCATCGCCCGGAGGATCTCCTCGCAGCGGCCGGCGAGGAACCGGTACATCGCGCGCTCGTTCTCGCGCCAGTCGAACGTGATGCGCAGCATCGGCAGGCCCCACGCGTCGGTCCAGGTGGGGTCGAGGTCGAGGAAGTTGCCGGCGTACGCGGGGCTGTCGCCCTGGATGTTCACCGTGCCGACGCTGTCCCACGACCGTCCGAGCAGCGACTTCCACTCGGCGCCCCACTGCCGGTCGGTGAGGCCCTCGAGCAACGTGCCCACCGTGCTGATCGGTTCGCGCTGCCCGGCCTGACCGGAGATCTGCGCGCCACCGAGGAAGTCGAGGTCGGAGTGGTCGAAGTTGTCCGCGTTGTAGTCGTAGATCTGCTCGGTGGTGCACCCGTTGCCCATGTAGAACTGGAAGGTCCGGTCCTCCCACAGGCCCTTCGCCGGCGACTGGATGAGCTGGTACGTGTAGTTGCGGCCGACCTGGCCCCGGTCGTTGCCGATGCCGTCGGGGTGGGCGCCGCCTCGGGACAGCAGCAGCATGCGCACGTTCTCGAACGTGAACGCCGAGCACACGACGACCGCCGCGGGCTGGAAGTGCTCCTCGCCGCGGGCGTCGACGTACCGCACGCCGGTGGCACGGCCGTCGTCCGCGGTCTCGATCTCCAGGGCGCGGCACTGCGTGCGCACCTCGTAGCGGCCGGTCTCCAGGGCCGGGGGCAGCCACGTCGTCAGCGGGCTCGTCTTCGCACCCACCTCACACCCGTACCTGGTGCAGAAGCCGCAGTACAGACAGCCGGCCCGTTCGTGCCCGTACGGGTCGGTCCACCCGCGCGAGAGGATGCCCGACGGCGTCGGGAAGGGGTGCAGGCCCAGGTCCTGGCACGCGCCGGAGAAGAGCTGCCCGAACGCGCTGTCCGCGAGCGGCGGATTCGGGTAGCCGCGCTCGCGCGGTCCCTCGAAGGGGTTGCCGCCCGGGACGATCGTGCCCCCGAGGTTGCCGGCGAGGCCCGAGACCCCCATGTCGTACTCGAGCCTGTCGTAGTACGGCTCGAGGTCGTCGTAGCCGATGGGCCAGTCCTGGACCGTCATCTCGTCGGGTATCCGGTCGGCGCCGTAGCGCTCCTGGTTGACCGACCGGTAGCGGAAGTCGTCCGGCAGGAAGCGCCACGTCAGCGCCGTCCAGTGCACCATCGACCCGCCGAGCCCCTCCCCGGGGTGGAAGGAGCCGAACTGCCGGTACGGCAGGGTGGGGGAGCGGGCGTCGGGCCGCCACGTCCACGTGGTCTGCGACAGGTCCTGCATCATCGCGTAGCGGTTCTGGTAGCGCAGCGAGTCGTGGTTGTGCGCGAAGTCGGGGTAGGTCCACTGGGCGGGACCCTGCTCGAGCGAGACCATGGTGCGCGACGTGCTGGGCAGGATCTGCGACGCGAGGATCGAGGCGGTCATGCCACCGCCGATCGTCACGATGTCGACCTCGGCGTGCCGCTTCACCCGTGCCCTCCGTGCCCGCCCTGGACGCCGGGCTTCGGCTGCTCGATCGCGCCGCGTCCGCCGCCGGGGCGGTCGGGGTTCATCACTGGCAGCCCGTGCATCGGCTGCGGCTGCTTGTCCGTCCCTCGCAGCATCTCCTCGGGGGAGTACGAGCGTTGCGCCGCGGGCCAGCCCACGAGCGCCCAGCCCACCATGCCGCGGTTCCCGCCGTACGCCGGGTCGGCGAACATGCCCTCGATGGTGTCGTTGCGCAGCATCGAGAAGAGCCCGCCCGGGTCGGCTCCGCCGAACACGTCTCCCGCGCGGTCGAGCACGTCGTCGCTCGTGCGGCCGGAGCCGCCGCTCCCGCCCTCCGAGCCTCCCGCCCGGCTCCCTCCGCCGCTCTGCTGGACGTCACCGGCGGACTCGCTGCGCTGCGCGTAGTCGTCGAGCACCGTGAGGATCTCGTCCTGGCGCGGCGACGGCAGTGCGGCGAACATCGCGCCGAACCGGGTCTGGGCGTACCGGTCCAGCGCGGCCAGTCCCGTGCGGTACCGCTCCTGGGGCGTGCTCTCGCTCTGGTAGCCGTACCGGTAGAGCTGTTGCTCCGCGACGGGCACCGCGGCGCCACCGACCTCTGCGGGGCTCGTCTCGTACGCCTGGGCGTACGGGCCCGACGTGTACGTCGGCTGCGCGTAGGGCGTGTCGTCGGCGAGCTTGCCGTCGATGTACGCCGTGACGCCCGCTTCCACGGCGCCCGGGTCGCTCGCGTCGCCGGGGACGAGGCGTCCGACGACGGCGTCCACCGTGCGTGCCTCCTCCTCGGTGAAGAAGCGGTAGCCCTCGGAGTCCGGGAAGGCCTCCGGCCCGCGCGGCGTCCGCTGCGGCGCGTCGACGTCCTGCGGGGTGACCGTGGGGGGCGGCGAGGAGGTCGGGGTGCACGCGACGAGCGCGGTCCCACCCACGATGGGCAGGGCCTTCAGCAGCGACCGGCGGGTGATCCCTCCTGTCGCCGGGGCTGCGGCTTCCGCGCTGACGTCGGACGGTCGATGGTTCGCCATGTGACAGGTTCGTGTAGGAGATGCGGACGGACGGCGTCGGCCGTCCCGGAGATCGTCGCCCGCCTGCGCACCCCTCGCATCTCGGCCCATGGCGCGCGCGTGCTCAGCGCTCCTGGTCGCGCTGCTCCCGCAGGAGCCGCGCCGCCTGGCCACCCGCGTCCTCCTGCTCGAGCCCGCGGAGCGTCTGCTCGAGCTTCTTCTCGGGCTGGAGCGGCGCGAGGAGCGGCGTGTCCGGGTCCACGATCGCCTCGACGACGACCGGCCGGTCGGCGCCGAGCGCCTCCTGCCACGCCTCCCGCAGGTCGTCGCCGGCCTCGACCCGCAGTCCGGCGAGGCCGAGCAGGTCGGCGTACGCGGCGTACGGGAAGTCGGGCACGGTCTGCGACGTCGGGAACCGCGGGTCGCCCTCCATCTCCCGCTGCTCCCACGACACCTCCGCGAGGTCGCCGTTGCTCAGCACGAGCACGACGAACCGCGGGTCGGCCCAGTCGCGCCAGCGGTGGGCGACGGTGATGAGCTCGAGCAGGCCGTTCATCTGCATCGCGCCGTCGCCGGCGAGCGCCACGACCGGCCGGTCCGGGTGCAGGAGCTTCGCCGCGATCCCGTACGGCATGGCCGAGCCCATCGACGCGAGCGTGCTCGACAGGTGGGCGTCGACGCCGACGGGCAGCCGCAGGAACCGCGCGTACCAGTAGACGACCGATCCGACGTCGACCGCGACCTGCGCGTCGTCGGGCAGGAGCTGCGACAGCTCGTGGACCACGCGCTGGGGGTTGAGCCGCTCGGTCTCCTGGTGCACGCGCCGGTCGGCGATCTCGCGCCAGGTGCGGACGAACCCCTCGACGTCGGCGCGCCACCCCGTCCGCTCGGGCAGCAGCGGCACGAGGGCCTCGAGCGTCGCAGCCGCGTCGCCGACGAGCGGCACCTCGACGGGGTACTTCGCGCCGATGTTCCGCGCCGTCACGTCGACCTGCACGGCGCGCGCCTGCCCCGGTTCCGGGTAGAACTCGGTCCACGGGTCGTTGCTGCCGACGACCAGCAGCGTGTCGCACCCGGACATCAGCTCGGCGGACGCCGTCGTGCCGAGGTGGCCCATGACGCCGCAGTGGTACGGCAGCGACTCGTCGAGCAGGGGCTTGCCGAGCAGCGACGTCGTGACGCCCGCGCCGAGCCTCTCGACGAGCGCGCGCACCTGCTCCTCGGCGCCGCGCGCGCCCTGGCCCACGAGCACCGCGACCCGCTCGCCCTCGCCGAGCACGCGCGCCGCCCGCTCGAGCGCCTCGGTGTCGGGGACGGCCCGGCTGCGGGCGAACGTCGCCGACGAGTGCACGATCCCGTGCGCGTGCGGGGCGTCGGGCAGGGGTGCCTGCTGGACGTCGTGCGGCACGATCACGCACACCGGGCTCGACGTCGCGAGCGCGGTGCGGAACGCGGCGTCGAGCACGTGCTCGAGCTGCTCGGGCGCCATGACCGTCTGCACGTACTGCGCGCACACGTCCTTGAACAGCGTGTGCAGGTCGACCTCCTGCAGGTACCCCGAGCCGAGCGCCGTGCTCACCACCTGCCCCACGATCGCGACGACAGGCTTGCGGTCCAGCTTCGCGTCGTAGAGGCCGTTGAGGAGGTGGACGGCGCCGGGGCCTTGCGTGGCCAGGCACACGCCGACCGTCCCCGAGTACTTCGCGTGGCCCGTCGCCATGAACGCCGCCATCTCCTCGTGCCGGGCGGTGACGAGGTCGACGTCGCCCGTGCGGCGGCGCAGCGCCGCGAGGATCGGGTCGATGCCGTCGCCGGCGTACCCGAACACACGGTCCACGTCCCAGTCGACGAGGCGCTGCACGAGCCCGTCGGCCACGGTCCGGTTCTCGGTCGCGTCGGTCATCGTGCCTCCTGAGGGGACGGCCGCGCGGTCGTGCGGCACGGGCGCACGGCGGTCGCCGGCGCGGCGGACGTGCCTCCATGCTCCGGAACGGCCGGTGTTCACGCATCCCGCGACATGGACGACGCCGCGTCCGACGGCGCCCGGTGAAGGTTCCGGGCGGACGCCGGGCAGGCGCGGGGCGAGGACGGCGGAGGCGGCAGCGCCGAGGGCCGGGCGTCGGGACGATACGGGCGTGGACGACACGAACCCGGACGACACCGACGTCTCCCGACCTGACCACCGACCCGCCGACCTCACGACGGCGGCCGTCGGTCCCGCGGTCCGTCGGGTCAGCCCGGGCGTCGCCGCCGTCCACGGGCTGTGGATCGGCCCGCCGGCGGTGGCCGTCGTCCTCGGCCTCGCGATCCTTCTCGCACCGGCCGGAGACCTCGCTTCGCGCCTCAGCTCCGCCCTCTTCCTGTCGACGCTCCTCGCCGTCGTCTGGTCGCCCGCTGCGGCGGTGTGGGGCTGCGCGGCGGGAGTCGTGGGCGGGCTCGCGGCACGGCTCGTCGACCGGGCCGACCGCTCTGCCGGGCGCGTCGTCCTGCCCGTGCTCCTGGCCGCGGTGGTCGGCGCGGGCGTCGGGTGGGCAGGGGAGCTCGCGGTCTCCGTCCCGCCGTACGGAGGCCCCGCCGCGGTGGTCGTCTGGGGCGCTCTCACGGGTGCCGCCGCCGTCGCCGTGGAGCGCCGCGGTGCGCGCCGGGCGGCAGAGGACGACCGTCCGCGCACCATCAGCGTTCTCTCGGGGGCCACGGCCGTGCTGACCACCGTCGCCTGGCTGTGGACGGGATGGGTCTCGCTGCTCGCCGAGCCCTTCTGGGACGTCGACGAGACCTGCGGGCCTCTGCTCGGCAGGGCGTCGGGCGAGATCGGCTTCGTCAGCGGCGGCTTCCCGCGGCAGGGCTGGTGCGTCGCCGGCCCTGTGGACGTCGTGCCGACCCAGCCGGTGTGGCACGCGGTGCTCGCGACGGCGCTCGTCACCGCGGCCGTCCTGGCCGCGGTCGCGCTGGTGGCGCGGCGCCTCGGCGCGTGGCGCTCGCGGGCGGGCCGCGCCGTGACGGGCGGGGTGCTCGCCGTCGTGCTCGGCGCGGGTGCCGTGTGGGCCTGGGCGGCGGCCACCGCCGGCCCGTCCGACGCGGACTGGCAGGAGCTCGCCCAGCAGCGCGACGCGGCCGACGCGCAGGAGCACACGCAGCAGGCGCCGCCACGCGTGTCGTCCGGGGCGGGGTCCACCGCGGCGCCCGAGCCGGCGCCGTCGGCGGCCCCGGCGGTGAGCGGTGCGGCCGCGCGCGCCGACCTCGAGGCGCTCCGCGCCGCCGCCCAGGACGCCGGCGGACCGGACCTGCTGTGGCCGGAGCCGCTCGCCGTCGTGGACGCCCCGTGCACCACCGCCGACGGGACGGCCGGCGTCCTCCCGTCGCTCACCGGCCGGTTCACGACGCGCGACCTCGCGACCGCGGTCGACAACGTCGACTTCCTCTCGATCACCCAGGACAACGAGGATGTCGCCGAGCGGATCGTCCAGGCGTGGTCGCGGGACGGGCTCGGTACGCCCGAGCCGCTGGACGGCGAGTGGTGGCAAGGCCCGACGCCGGACGGCCGGACGACCGTCGAGATCGCGCACGTCGGCTTCGAGGAAGGAGTCGGCGCCGTGCAGGTCGACGCCGCGTGCGCGACGCTGCACTGAGCGGGCGTACGGAGCACATCGCCTGCTCGACATCGTGCGTCGCTGCCCGGTCTCACCCCACGGGTTCGACGATCGCGGCATGCTGCGGCGCCGGCCTCCTGGCCTGCAGCCAGATCGGGAGGGCGACGACGAGGGCGCCCGCCGCGAGGAGACCTCCGGCGAGGTTGGGGCTGCTGCTGCCGAGTCCCGCGCTGATGACGAAGCCGCCGAGCCAGGCGCCGATGGCGTTGCCGAGGTTGAACATGCCGATGTTCATCGAGGACGCGAGGTTGGGTGCACCGGCTCGTTCGGCGCGTTCCATGACGAGCCGCTGGATCGGCGAGACGGTGGCGAACCCGGCGGCCGCCATGACGAACACCGCGACGAAGGTGACCACGACGCTGCTCGCGGCGAGCCAGAACACGACCAGGGTGACAGTCAGCAGCGCGAGGCTGCCCAGCAGAAGTCCCATGAGGTTCTTGTCGGCGAGCCGGCCTCCAAGCAGGTTGCCGACGAACAGCCCGATGCCGAAGACGAGCATGTAGATCGTGACCCAGCTCTCCGGGGTGCCGGTGACGTCCATGGTGATCGGTGCGATGTAGGTGATGGACGTGAAGAACCCGGCTGGTCCGAGGATGGTGATCACCATGGCGAGCAGGAGCTGGGGGTTGGCGAAGGCGCGGACCTCGGCGACCATGTCGAACGACTCGTCGCTGGTGCCGGCAGGGATGTAGGCGAGGACGCCGGCCAGGGCGATCAGGCCGATCGCCGAGATGCCCAGGAACGAGACCCGCCAGGAGAACTCGGTCGAGATCCAGGTCGCGATCGGGGTACCGATCAGCGTGGCCAGGGTCAGGCCGGAGAACATGAACGCGATCGCGCTCGTCCTCTTGTGCTCGGGGACCGCGCGCGAGGCGATGATGGACCCGATACCGATGAAGGCCGCGTGGGCGAGCGAGGTGACCACCCTGCCCAGCAGGACCAGCGCAAAAGACGGTGCGAACGCTGTCAGCAGGTTCCCGACCACGAACAGGACCATGAGGCCGAGCAGGAACGTGCGCTTGTCGTACCGCTGCCCGACCAGGGTCATCACCGGGGCTCCGAGGAAGACACCCAGGGCGTAGGTGGTGGCTGCCCATCCTGCGGTCGTGACGGAGACGCCGAACTCGTCGGCGACCCCAGGCATGAGGCCGGAGATGGCGAACTCGGTGGTGCCGATCCCGAAGGTGCCGGCGGCGAGGGTCAGCAGCACCAGTCGGGTGCGTGACGTGTCGTCGGGGGAGTGCATGTCCACCACGCTGGTCCTCCCGTGGTGCCGCAGCCAGACACCCGCTGAGCATGCGCTCGGCGTTGGTACCACTGGCAGGGACATGCTCGGACCGGCCCGCGTGCCTACGCTGGTGTGCATGGCTCCACCCGACGGCGCGGCATCGACGAGCGTGGGCGAGTTCCTGCGCTCGCGTCGTGCTGCTCTCGACCCCGAGCGGGCAGACGTCAGCAGCTGGGGTCGCCGACGTCGGGTGCCCGGCCTTCGGCGGGAGGAGGTCGCCCAGCTCGCGGGGGTCAGCGTCGCCTACTACACGCGACTGGAGCAGGGACAGGCTCGCAACGCCTCGACCGAGGTCCTCATGGCCCTGGCCCGCGCGCTGCAGCTGACCTCGACAGAGACCGAGCACCTGCTCGACCTGGCCAGGCCCGCGCCGCTGCGCCCCACGCCACGCACCCGGCCCGAGCGGCCGCACCCTCGGGCGCTGGCCATGCTGGAAGCCCTCTCCGAGCAGCCTGCCGTACTCCTGGGGCGGCGCAACGACGTGCTCGCCTGGACCCGGCCGGGTCACGCCCTGCTGGCCCCGCACCTGCCGTTCGACGGTCCCGCGGACCCCGCGACGCGGCCCTCGATGCCACGGCTGCTGTTCCTGGACCCGCAGGTACGCGGCTCCTACGCCGACTGGACGACGGAGGCGTGCACGAACGTGGCCTACCTGCGGCGCATCAGCGGCAAGTACCTCGACGACGCACGTCTGGCCGAGCTCGTCGGCGAGCTCAGCATGAAGGACCCCGAGTTCGCCTCGCTCTGGGCGTCCGGGCACGTCGGCGAGTGCGTCGGCGGAAGCAAGAAATTCCACCACCCCCTGGTGGGTGAGCTGGCGCTCGAGTTCCAGATCTGGCTGCAGGCCGACAGTCCGGACCACCGCCTCGAGGTGTACACCCCGACCGATCAGACGTCCGCCGACGCCTTGACCCTGCTCACGGCGATCATCCACGAGCGAGAGCGGGTACCCGGCCCCGCCGGCTGACCGGTGCCCGGCGCGACGCCCGAGACGACGCTGTTCCAGCCTCGACGTCGTCGCGGCCGTCCTCCTGACCGAGACCGCTCAGCCCTGCCTGGTGACCAGCGCGTCGATCCGCCGCACCGGCCCCCACGCGCCGGCCTCGGCGTTCGACACGACGACGACCGTCGTCCCCGGCGCTGCCGCCGGGGGCAGGTCGCCGGCCTCCGCGGAGGCGTCCGGGTAGTGGCGCAGGATGGCGCTCGACCCGGTGTTGATGCCCTCCTTGTACGCCGAGCGCACGCTCCCGTCGGCGCGGAGCTCGAACTCGAGGCCGAACCCGTAGTGCACCGCGGCCGTGCGGTCCTCGGGCGCGAGGCCCTCGGCGTCCTTCTCGTCCGTCTCGTCGGTGTCGCCGTCGTCGTGCTTGACCTGCGGCGTGAAGAACGCGCGCGTGAGGTCGGGCGGGAGCAGGACGCCGTCGCGCACGGCGCCGAGGAACCGGACGAGGTCGGCCGCCGTGACGTGCGCGCCGCCGTCGGGCGAGCCGACGGGCGGGTAGGAGTAGATGTTCTGCCGCCACCCGACGACGGGGCGCTCGTGGTCGCCGTCCGGGGCGTCGCCGTGCACGGGCTCCCAGCCCTCGGCGACGTCGGGCGCGGCCTCGTCCATGCGGAAGAACCCGGACGACGCCATGCCCGCGCGCGCGAACACGTGCTCGCGGACGTAGTCGCGGTACGTCTGCCCGGTGACGGCTTCGAGGGCGAGCCCGGCGAGCACGAACCCGACGTTGCAGTACCGGCAGCTCTCGCCGGGCGCGAAGTTCGGCTCCTTGTGGACGAAGCCGGGGAGGAAGTCGGCCGTCGTCGTGACGGAGTAGCTCGGCCGGTCCACCCACAGCGCCTCGTAGGACTCGCCGGCCTCCTCGTCGGCGTCGTCGGCGATGCCGGACGTGTGCGTGAGCAGGTGCCGCAGCGTCACCTCGCGGGGGATCGCGGTGCCGGCGAGGTCGACGTGGTCGTGGACCCGGTCGTCGAGCGAGAGGTGCCCGGCACCGACCTGCTGCAGTACTGCGACCGCCGTGAACAGCTTGGTCACGGACGCGACGTCGAAGCGCGTCGTCGTGCGGACGGGCACGCCCCAGCGGCGCGAGGCCGTGCCGTACGCCCGCTCGAACACCCCCTCCCCGTGCCGTTCGACGCGCACGACGCCGGAGAACTCGTCCGCGGCGGCGGCCGCGGCCAGGTGCCGGTCGAGGGCGTCGAAGGCCTCGGGGGAGGAGGTGTCGAGGGGCAGGCCAGAGGGCACGGACGGAGCCATGCCGTCGACCCTAGGCGTCGGCGTCGGCCCCCGTCAGGAGGTTTTCCGCCGCGGCGACCACCTCGTCGACCGTCACGCGCTCGAGCGCCGGGTCGACGTCGTCGCCGTGCGGGTCGCCGAGGTAGGTGACGTCGCCACCCGGCGCGACGAGGTCCTCGCCGTGCCAGACGACGGCGTGCCGCTCGGGGTCGATCGCCGGCCCCCACAGCGTGGGCGGTGTCGGCCCGAACAGCACGACCGACGGCGTGCCGTACGCCGTCGCCAGGTGCGCGACGCCCGTGTCCCCGGAGACGACGAGCCGCGCCGTGGCGACGACGTCCGCCAGCGCGGGCAGGTCGAGCGTGCCCGAGGCGTCGCTCACCGAGCCGCCGGGCGCCAGGTCGTCCCCGGCACCCGCCGCCGCGACGACCTCCGCGCACAGCTCGCGCTCGGCGGGCCCGCCCGTCACGACGACGTCGTGCCCGGCGTCCGCGAGCCGGCGCACGACCGCGGCGAACCGGTCCGCGGGCCAGCGCCGCGACCCGGAGGCCGCGCCGGGGTGCACGACGACGTGCGTGCCCCGCGACGCCGGCGGCTCGAGGCGCAGGTCCTCGCGCGCGCACCGGCCACCCGCCCACGTCACGAGGCGGCACCAGCGGTCGACCTCGTGCTCGTCGTCGTCCCAGTCCGGCCCCGGCACGACGGCCTCGTCGGACCGGAACGCCACGAGCAGGTCCGGCTGCGTCTCGAGCAGGATGCGGTGGCTCTCCGGCCCGCTGCCGTGGAGGTTGACGGCGACGTGCCCGGCGGGCGGCGCGTCCGTCACCGCCTCGGCCTCCTCGCCCCAGCGCAGCGGCTCGAGGCCGGTCGTGGGTACGACGCCGTCGACCAGACCCAGCCCCTGGAGCCACGCCCCGACCTCGCTCGGCGCGGCGAGCAGCACGCGCCGGCGCGGCCACGCGCGCCGCACGCCGCGCAGCGCCGGGATCGCGGTCACCGCGTCGCCGAGGCCGAGCGCGCGCAGCACGAGCACCGTGCCCTCGTCCTCGCCCTCGACGACCGCCGGGAGGTCGGGCGCGAGCTCGCTCGCCCCGTCGCCGGTGAGGTCCTCGGGTCCCGTCATGCCCTCGCTCACGGCCACGACGTCTCGCCGGAGGCCATGACGAGCATCTCGCGGATCTCGCACCCGACCGGCTGGCGCAGCGCGGTGATCACCGCCTGGGCGGTCGCGCGCGGATCGTTGAGGTCCGCGTCGGGGCCGGGCTTGTACTGCTCGGTGCGGCCGTCGAAGAACGCGGTCCGCATGCCGCCGGGCACGAGGCACGTCACGCCGACCGTCCCCGCGGTCTCCGCGGCGAGCGCCTGCGAGAAGCCGCGCACGGCGAACTTCGACGCGCAGTACGCGGTCGCGTCCGAGACGCCCTTGAGCCCGAGCGTCGACGCGACGGTGACGACGGTCCCACGCCGCTCGGCGAGGTGCGGCAGCGCGGCGCGCACCACCGAGACGGTCCCGAACAGGTTGACCTGCACGACTCGCTCCCACGTCTCGACGTCGATGTCCTCGAGGCGGCCGCACGCGTCGGTCCCGGCGGCGGTGACCACCGCGTCGGGCGGTCCGACCTCCACGGCGAGGCGCTCGACCGCGGCGGCGGCCGCCGCGGAGTCGGACAGGTCCACGATCGCGTGCAGCCCGCCGTTCGCGGGCGCGACCCGGTCGAGGACGACGGGCTTGCCGCCGGCGGCGGTCACCGCCTCGACGACCGCGGCCCCGAGGCCGCTCGCGCCGCCCGTGACGTACACGGTGCCGACCTCGCGGGGCACCGGCGCGGGGGAGTCGGCGGGCTGCTGGAACGTGGTGGGAGAGGTCATGCGGTGGTCTCCTTCGAGGTGGTGCGGGAGGTGGTCGTGGGGGCGTAGCGCCCGGATCGTTCGAGGATCGACGTCGTGGACCGCCCGGCGACGAACGGCAGGACGACGACGCGCCCGCCGTGGCGGCGCACGACCTCGGCCTCGGGCAGCGTGTCCTCGGTGTAGTCGCCGCCCTTGGCCCAGACGTCGGGGCGGAGGCGGTCGAGCGCGTCGCGGGGGTCGTCCTCGTCGAAGACGACGACGTCGCTGACGCAGTCGAGCGCGGCGAGCACGCGGGCGCGGTCGGCCTGCGTGACGACGGGTCGGTCGGGTCCCTTGAGGCGCCGCACGGACGCGTCGCCGTTGAGCAGGACGACGAGGTGGTCGCCGAGGCGGGCCGCGGCCTCGAGGGTCGCGACGTGCCCGGCGTGGAGGATGTCGAAGCACCCGCCCGTCGCGACGACCGTGCCGCCGCGTGCCCGCAGGCGGGCGCCGACCTCCTCGGGCGTCGGGCCGTCGCCGTCGCTCGGGGAGCCGGCGGACCCGGCCCTGGGCGTCGCACCCGCTCCGGGGGTCGCGCCGGCAGCCGTCGCGGCGTCCGCGCGGCGACGGTAGCCCTCGGCGCCGCCGGCGGCGACCCACGCGGAGGCGGCGTCGACCGCGCGGGCGACGGCGTCGACGAGCGAGGCGCCGCGGGCGAGCTCGCACGCCGCCGTGGACGCGAAGCGGTCACCGGCGCCGCACGGGTCGCCCGCCACGGCGGTCGCCGGCACGTACGCCGGCTCGCCCGTGGCGCGCGCGACGAACGCGCCGCGCTCCCCGGCGGTCACGCAGACCGCGTCGACGTCCCAGCCGCGCGCGAGCGCCTGGGCGAGCCCGCCGACGTCGTCGGCCGTCGCGTCGATCCCGAGGCGGTCCGCGGCGTCGAGCGCCTCGGCGAGGTTGGGCGTGACGAGCGCCGCGCCGGGCACGGGCGCGCCGCCGCGCGGGTGCGGGTCCCACACGACCGCCGTCGTCCGGGCGACCTCCGCGAGCACGACGCGCAGGGGCCCGTCGTGCGTGGTCCCGGCGCCGTAGTCGGACACGAGGACGACGTCGGCGTCGCCGAGCGTCGCGCGCACCGCCGCCTCGGGCATGTCGACGGGCCGGGCCGGGCCGCCGTCGTCGACGCGGACGACGGTCTGCCCGGCCGATCGCACGCGCGTCTTGCGCCGCGTCGTGCCCTCCTGCGGCACCGGGACGACGCCGAGGTGCGGGCGCAGCAGCGCGCGCAGGTCCGCGCCGGCCTCGTCGTCACCGAACGGCGCCACGAGCCGTACGCGTGCGGCGTCGGCCGCGAGGAGGGCGGTGAGGCCGGCGCCGCCGGGGCTGCTGCGCACGCCGAGGGTGTCGACGACGGGCACGGGCCCGTCGGGGGAGAAGCGCGTCACCTGGCCGTCGACGTCGCGGTCGAGGAGCACGTCCCCGACGACGACGACGCGCGGCCGGTCGTCCGCGTGCGCGGGTCCCTCGGGCTGCGGCTGCGCGTGGGCGGTGTCGGCACCGCTGTCGGCGACGGACTCCGCCGCGGCCTGCCGGTGCCGCACGTGCGCGTCGACGGCGGCGCACAGCGCGTGCACGACGACGAGGTGCAGCTCCTGGACCGACGACGTCGACGCGCCCTGCATCGCGAGCGTGTCGTCGCACGCCGCCGACAGGGCCGACGGCCGCGGACCGGTGAGCGCCCACGTCGTGAGGCCGGTCTCGCGCGCACGCTGCGCCGCGGCGACGACGTTCTCGCTGCTGCCCGACGTGGACAGCAGCAGCAGGACGTCGCCCGCGCGCCCGTGCGCGGCGACCTGCCGCGCGTACATCTCGCCGATGCCGTAGTCGTTGACGATCGCGGTGAGGCTGGAGGTCTCGGCGTGCAGGCTGATCGCGGACAGAGGCACGCGCTCGCCCTCGAACCGCCCGACGAGCTCGGCCGTCAGGTGCTGCGCCTCCGCGGCGCTGCCGCCGTTGCCCGCGACGAGCAGCCGCCCGCCCGTGAGCACGACGTCCGCAAGGCGCTCACCCCACGCGTCGATGCGGTCGGCCTCGGCGAGCAGGAGGTCGAGCCCTTGGTGCAGGTCGTCGGCGTGCGCACGCAGCCAGTCGCGCGCGGCGCTCATCGGGCGCTCACCGCCCGCAGCGCACCGGCCGCCGGGGCCGGTGCGGTCGTGCGAGCCGGCACCTCCGACGGGACGTCGGTCGGCACCGCGGCCGTACCACGGGGCCTGCCGGACCGAGATCCGGTCGCCACCACGCGCTCGTACGACTCCAGCGTGCTCGCCGCGACGGCGGTCCAGCTGTACAGGCGCTCGGCGCGCACCCGCGCGGCGGACCCGAGCCGCTCGCCGAGGGCCGGGTCGTCGGCGAGGCGCTGGAGCGCCGCGGCGAGCGCGCCCGGGTCGCGCGGCGGTACGAGCAGTCCCGTGCGTCCGTCCACGACCGAGTCGAGCAGGCCACCGACGGCGGCACCCACGACCGGCCGCCCGCAGGCCGCGGCCTCGAGCGGGACGATGCCGAACGGCTCGTACCAGGGGTCGCACACGACCACGTCCGCCGCGTGCATGTGGTCGCGCACCTCGTCCTGCGTCACGCTGCCGACGAACCGCACCCGGTCCCCGACGCCGAGGGCGTCGGCCAGCGCACGCAGCCGCTGCACCTCCTCGTCCTGGTCCAGCCGGTCCGCTGCCGGACCGCCGGCCACCACGAGCTCCGCGGACGGCAGCGCGGGCAGCGCCTCGATCACCGTGTCGACGCCCTTGCGCTCCACGAGCCGCCCGACGGTCAGGAGCCGCAACGTGCCCGGCTCCTCGCGGCGACGCTCGCGCTGGTGCTCCGCGCGTGCCGGGTCGGGGCGGAAGCGTCCGACGTCGACCCCGCACGGGACGACGTCCACACGGTCCGGGTCGGCGCCCAGGGCGACGAGCTCGGCGACCTCGTCGGTGCAGGTGGCGACGATGCGGTCGACCGCGCGGCACAGGAGCCGCTCGCGGGCCACGCGCTCGGCGGGGCTCGTGTCGCGAGGGCCCTGGTGGCGCCGCTTCACGGAGCCGAGGGCGTGGAAGGTCTGCACCAGCGGGATGCCGAGCCCGGGCGCGGACACGAGCCCGGCGATGCCGGACATCCAGAAGTGCGCGTGCACGACGTCGGGGGCGGCGTCCGGGTCGGACCAGCGGCGGCGCAGGTCCGCGCCGAACGCGTCCATGTGCGGCAGCAGCTCGTCCTTCGGCACCGCGCGCGGCGGGCCGGCGTCCACGTGCACGACCTCGACGCCGCGCGCGAGCGGCACGCGTTCGGGGAGCGTCGCGTCGTCGCGCCGGGTGTAGACCTCGACCTCGTGCCCCTGCGCGCCCAGCCGCGTGGCCAGCGACGCGACGTGGACGTTCTGCCCGCCGGCGTCCACGCCGCCGAGGGCGGCGAGCGGGCTGGCGTGCTCGGAGATCATGGCGATCTTCATGAGGTCACCTCCTGGAGGACCGTGTCCCAGCGGCGCAGGAACGTGGTGTGCGAGTAGTGCTCGAGGACGTGGGCGCGCGCGGCGGAGCCGCGCTCGCGGGCCTCGTCGGGGTCGGCGAGCCAGCGCCGCGCGGTGGCGACGAGCTCGTCGGGACGGGAGCTGAGCACCCCTGCCGCGGGCGGGACCGCGACGGGCGCCTCCGTGGTCGGCAGGGCGAGCACCGGCATCCCCAGCGCCATCGCCTCCAGCAGCGACAGGCCGAGGCTGGTCCAGCGGTAGGGGTGCAGGTAGACGCGCGACGTCGCGAGGCGCGCGTGCATCGCGGCCTGCGGGACGTCGTCGTGCAGGCCGTGCTGGAGCGCCGGTCCCGTGGCCTGACCGGACGGCGGCTCGACCAGGTGCTCGGCGAGCTTGCCGACACCCATGCCGTACACGTCGAGCGGCGCGTGGCGACCCACCTCGAGCAGGACGTCGGTGCCGGCGACGCGCCAGCGCCGCACGGGCTCGTTGACGACGACGCCCACGCTCGCCCGGCTGCCGGTGTACAGGTGGCCGGGATCGGGGATGCCGTGGTCGACGACGAGCGTGCGCGCGTCGCCGCAGTCCCACATGAGCTGGTTGAACGCGGTGACGTGGACGACCGGGACGAGGCCCTCCTCGACGACGTCGAGGTCGGCGAGCGGGTGGCGCGAGCGTGCGGCGTGCCCGGTGGGCGCGTTGTGCTCGACGTAGACGGCGGGCACGTCGCGCCCGGGCACGAGACCGGTCCAGCGCCGCAGCAGCTCGACCTCCTCGGGCCGCTGGAGCACGACGACGTCGATCCCGCCGTCCGCGGCGAGCTCGGCGATCTGCTCGGGCGTCGCCTCGCGGGCGGACGCGGGCCAGTCCCACGTCTGCGCGCGCCCGCGGCCCTCGGGCCCGCGGTCCGCGACGACGGGCACGACGTACTCGTGGTCGCCGGCGACGAACGCCGTCGCCCACGACCCGTGCACGTGCCAGACGAGGATCCTCATGCGACCACCTCCGCGGTCTCGGGCGCCCTCCCGGGCGCGGTCGGGAGCGTGCCGGGGGACGTCGCGACGAGCCGCTCGACGGCGGCGACGACGTCGCCCGCCGCGATCCCGGTCAGGCACGGGTGCCCGGCGACGGGGCACTCGCGGGCCCGCGTCCCGCGGCACACGGCGTCCCGGTCGCCGAGGACGACGGTCGGCACGCCCCAGGGCGCCCACCGGTCGACGGGGACGACGGGGGCGAAGAGCGAGACGACGGGCGTCCCGACGGCGGCGGCGAGGTGGGCGGGCCCGGTGTTGCCGACGACGACGCACGCCGCCCCGGCGAGCACCGCGGCGAGGCCCGCGAGGTCGGTGCGCCCCGACAGGTCGGTCGCGCGGCCGTCCGCGACGTGCGCCGCGAGCCCGGTCTCGCGCGGACCGCCGGTGACGACGACGCGGTGCCCAGCCTCGGCCAGCGCGGCGACCATGGCGCGCGCGTGGTCGGGCGCCGGCGCGCGCGCGGGCACCGATGCGCCGGGGTGCACGACGACGTACGGGCCGGTGGGGACGAGGTCGCGCACGTCGGGGAGCGGTTCACGCACGCGCAGGCGGTCGTCGGGTGCCCCGTCGTCACCGGTCGGCGTCGGGTACCCGGCAGCGCGCGCGAGGTCGAGGGCGGCCTCGACCTCGTGCAGTCCGTCGGGGCGGCGGTGGCGCACGTCGAGCAGCGAGCCGGGGTAGTCCTCGCTCGTGCCGGAGACGTGACCGATCCCCGCGAGGCGGGCGAGCAGCGCCATGGGCAGCGGGCTCTGGTGGAACGACGTGAAGATCACCGCGGACGCGTACCGGCGCGCGGCGAGCGTCTCGACGAGGCCGAGCACCTCGGCGCGGTCGAGCGGCGGCGGTGCGTAGCCGGACCAGGGCGCGTCGAACACGAGCACGTCGCGCACGCCTGGCAGCAGCTCGGCGGCGGCACGGCCGGCGGACGACGCGAGCACGTCGACCTGCCCGCCGTGCTCTGTCGCCCGGGCCGCCAGCGCGCGGATCGCCGGCCCGGTGAGGAGCACGTCGCCGTCGCTGTCGAGGCGCACGGCCAGCACGTCCGCCGTCACGACGCGCGCTCCTCGGGCAGCCGGTCCTTGAGCGCGCGGAGCGCGGCGGTCAGGTCGGCCGCGACGTGGGGTGCGGCGTCGACCTCCTCGGCGCGGGTGACCGGCGTGGGCACGAGCACGGGCGTGGTGCCGGCGGCGAGCGCCGCGGCGACGTCGGCGCCGATGTCCCCGACCACGGCGCAGCGCCACGGCTCGATGCCGAGCTCCGCCGCGGCCGCGAGCACCATGCCGGGCGCGGGCTTGCGGCACGCGCACGCGTCGTCGGGCCCGTGGGGGCACACCTGCCACGTGTCGAACGGGCCGAGCAGCTCCTCGACGCGCGCGTTGACCGCGTCGACCTGGTCGCGCGTGATCATGCCGCGCGCGACGCCCGACTGGTTGGACACGACGCCGACGCGCACGCCGCGCGCCCGCAGGTCGTCGAGCACCTCGCGCGCGCCGTCCACGGGGCGGACGGCGGCCGGGTCGCCGTTGTAGGGCACGTCGTGGACGAGCGTGCCGTCGCGGTCGAACAGCACCGCGGCGAGCGTGCCGGGCCACGGGTCGAGCCCGCGGCGCGCGACGATCGTGCCCGCGACGCGGTGGCGCACGGCCGCGAACGGGACCGCGGCGCTCGTCCAGGCCATGCGGCGCAGCTCCGCGGCGAAGACGTCGTCGCCGGGGCGCGGCCCCGGCGCGAGGCGACGGCGCGCGAAGTCGAGCGTGAGCCCGGCCCACGTCGCGGCACCGAGCGCGGCGACGCCAGGCCGGCGCGCGAGCAGTCCCGCGACGGCGACGCCCGCGGCGCCCACCGTAACGACGTGCCACGCGAGGCGGCCGCGACCGGTCTCGGCACGCTCGCGCCAGTCCGGTCCGTGCAGGGCGCGCATCGTCGCGTCGTCGCGCGTGCCCGCCTGGACGCGCAGGCTCACGCCGTCGTCGGTCGGGCGCACGGGGTGGGTGGTGGTCCGCGTGCCGCGCACGAGCTCCCAGCCCGCCTCGCGCACGCGCAGCGCCAGGTCGGCGTCCTCGCGGTAGGCGCGGGGGAACCGCTCGTCGAAGCCGGCGACCTGCTCGAGCGCGGTGCGGCGGTACGCCATGTCGGCGGTCGGCCACAGCGCGTCCTGCAGGCCCGCGGTGCCACGCTCCCAGTCGGTGGGGCGGCGGTGGGTCGGCAGCGGCACGTGCAGACGGCCCTGCACACCGCCCGTGCGCTCGCCGGCGGCGGCGAGATCCGCGGCGAGCAGGTCGGCCCAGCCGTCGGGCAGCTCCACGTCGTCGTCGAGGAACACGACCCACGGGGCCGACGTCGAGCGCCAGCCGGCGTTGCGGGCGGCGGCCGGGCCGCGCCCGCCGGTGCGCACGACGCGCGCGCCGAGCCGGGCGCCGACGTCACCCAGGTCGAGGGGCTCGGGGACCGGCTCCTGCGCCGTGCCACCGCCGGCCACCGGCAGCCGTCGGTCGTCGGCGACGACCACCTCGGACGGCCGCGGCGCGGCGGGCGAGCCGTCCGCCTGCGCGGCGAGCGTCTCCAGCAGGCGCAGCAGCGACGGCCGGCCGATGGACGGCACGACGACGGCGTACGTCGGCTCGGTGCCGGCGACACCCGGGGTGGCGGGCGCCGTCACGCCGCCGCCCCGTCGCCCGCGCCGGGGGCGAAGACGTCCGCGCGCCGGACGAGGTGCGGCCCGAGGACGAGGGCGTCGACCGGAGCGGAGCCGAACAGCTCGAGCGCGTCACGCGGGTCGTCGACCATCGGCCGCCCGGCGGTGTTCAGGCTCGTGTTCACGACGACGGGCAGGCCCGTGCGCTCCTTGAACGCCCGGATCATCGCCTGCAGGCGCGGCGTGGAGTCGTCGATCGTCTGGATGCGGGCCGTGTGGTCCACGTGCACCACCGTGGCGATCCGGTCGCGCCACTCGGGGGCGACCTCGTGCACGAAGAGCATGTACGGGCTCGGGATGGGACCGCCGCTGAAGATCTCCGCCGCGTCCTCGAGGAGCACCATCGGCGCGACGGGGCGGAACTGCTCGCGGCCCTTGACGTCGTTGAGCCGCTCCAGGTTCTCCACCGGACCGGGGTTGGCGATGAGCGAGCGGTGGCCCAGCGCGCGCGGCCCGAACTCGGCACGGCCGTCGAACCACGCGATCACGCCGTTGTCGGCGAGCACCTGCGCGACCTCGCCGGGCAGGTCGTCCGGCGTGGTGAACGGGACCTTCGCGGTGCGCAGCCACGCCGCGAGCTCGTCGTCGGTCCAGGACCGGCCCAGGGCGGCGGACCCCATCGGCTCCACCGTGTCGCCCCCCTCCGCGGCGAGCTGCATGGCCGCGCCGAGCGCCGTGCCGGAGTCACCGGCGGCAGGCTGGACCCACACCTCCTCGAACGGGGTCTCGCGCCAGATGCGGGAGTTCGCGACGCAGTTCAGCGCGGTGCCGCCGCCCATCGTCAGGACGCGGTCGCCCGTCTGGCCTTGCAGCCACGTCGCGAGGTCGATCAGCACCTCCTCGAGACGCGCCTGCACGGACGCGGCGAGGTCGGCGTGCTCCGCCATGCCGCCGTGCTCGGTGCCCCAGGTGCCGTCGTCGACACGCTTCGGCGCCCACCGGGTCCAGTCGGGCGCCTCGGCGACGAACCCGCCGTCGTCCGTCGCGTAGAGGATCTCGCGCAGGTCGTCGAGGAAGCGCGGCTCGCCGTAGGACGCGAGGGCCATGACCTTGTACTCGTCGCTCGAGCGCAGGAACCCGAGGTGTTCGGTGAGGGACTCGTAGACCAGGCCGAGGGAGTGCGGCAGCTCCTGGCTCGCGAGCACCTCCAGCTTGCCGTGGTCGTAGCGGCCCGCGAGGTGCGACGAACGCTCACCGCGCCCGTCGAGCGACAGCACGCTCGCGACCGGGAACGGCGACGCGAGCGCGGCCGACGCCGTATGGGCGACCTCGTGCGGCACGAACCGCACGGCCGACGGCGACAGGCCCGGTAGCGCCGTCGCGATGAACTGCGGGGCCCGCTCCGCGTACTGCACGCGCAGCCAGTCCCACGGGTCCGGCAGGCCCATCTCCTCGGCGGGCTTCGCGAGCGCCGGGTCGAACGAGTACGCGACCGCGTCGAGGTCCTGCGGGCGCAGACCGGCCTCCTCGAGGCACCACGCCATGGCCCTCTCCGGGAGCTCCCACGCCGCGAACGGCACGGGCCGCTTGCCGTGCTTGCGCCGGGAGAACCTCTCCTCCTCGGCGGCCGCGACGACCTTGCCGTCGACGACGAGCGCCGCGGAGGGGTCGTGGAACAGGGCGTTGACACCGAGGACGCGCATGGATGGCGAGCCTTCCTTTCTCGGGCCAGGCTGGTGGTGCCCCGAACGGGGGCACGACCTGACGCGTGCGGGTCGGCGCTGCTGCAACCCGGCTTCACCTTCTCGCCGAGAAGCGCTTCTCGCACGCCGACCTTGCACGCATACGTACTTCTCGTCGTGTCGTTCCCCCTGACGTCCCACCTCTGGAGGCCTCGAATGACGCTCACGCCCACCGCGCAGCCCGCCCCGTCCGCCGTGTCCGGCGGTGACGCCCGGACGCCCGGCGCCCACCGGGTCGAGCGCACCGACCCGACCACGGGCCGCCCGGGCACGCCGGTGGAGTGCGCCGGGGCGCAGGAGGTGGACGCGGCCGTCCGTGCCGCGGCGGCCGCGTGGCCGGCATGGCGCGCGACGCCGCCGGGGGAGCGCGCGGGCGCGCTGCGCGCCGCCGCCCGCGCGGTGTGCGACGCCGCGAACGAGCTCGGCGCCCTGCTGTGCGCGACGACGGGGCGGCTCGAGCGCGAGGCGCGGCAGTCGGCCGAGGTCGCGGCCGAGCTGCTCGAGGAGGCCGCCGTCACCGGTCTGTCTCGTTCCGGGCGCGTCCTCGCGGGCGACCCGGCCGCGCTCGACGTGGTGCGCCGCGAGCCGCGCGGCGTCGTCGCGGTCATCACGCCGTGGAACGACCCCTACCCGGCTGCCGCGGGGCTCATCGCCGCCGCGCTCATCACGGGCAACGTCGTCGTGCACAAGCCGTCCGAGCGCAGCGACGCGCCCGGCGTGCGGCTCGCCGAGCTCGTCGCGGGCGCCTTGCCCGCCGACGTGCTGCGCGTGCTCAGCGGCGACGGCTCGATCGGTGAGGCGATCGTGGCGCACGAGGACGTCGCGCTCGTCGCGCACGTCGGGTCGACGGCGGCCGGCCGGCGCATCGCCGCGACCGCGGGGTCGCGCGGCACCAAGGTGCTGCTCGAGAACGGCGGCAAGGACCCGATCGTCGTCGACGCGGGCGTCGACCCGGCGCTCGCGGCCCAGCAGATCGCGACGGGTGCGTTCACGAACGGCGGCCAGCTGTGCACGGCGGTCGAGCGCGCGTACGTCGTGGAGGAGGTCGCGGACGCCGTCGTCGCGGAGCTCGCGCGCATCGCCCGCGAGGTGACGGTCGGCGACCCCGCCGACGACGCCACGATGATGGGGCCGCTCGTCGACGAGAACCAGCTCGCCGTCGTCGACGAGCACGTGCGCGGCGCGACCGCGGCCGGTGCCGAGGTGGTCGTGGGCGGGCAGCGGCTCGACCGCGACGGGTCGTTCTACGCCCCGACGGTGCTCGACCACTGCCCCGACGACGTCGCTCTGCTCACGGAGGAGACGTTCGGCCCCGTCGCGCCGGTGGTGCGCGTCGCGGACTTCGACGAAGGGCTGCGGCGCGCGTCGGCGTCCGCGTACGGGCTCGCCGCGACCGTGCTGACGCCGTCGCTCGAGCGCGCGCTGCGCGCCGCGGACCAGCTCGACGTCGGGACCGTGAAGGTCAACGCCGTGTTCGGCGGCGCGCCCGGCGGCTCCGCCGACCCGCGGCGGGGGAGCGGCGGCGGTGCCGGGTTCGGCCCGGACCTGCTCGACGAGATGACCGTGCGCAAGGCGATCCACCTGGAGGGCCTCGCCTGACGACCCGCGTTCACCTGTCCGCCGGCGACGGACCGCCACCCGCGAGTCGGATCCGACCACGGGTGGATGGCATGACCGTCGTCGGCGGGCAGGGTGGAGCCGCACGTGCTGACGTGCGATGACGTCTCCACGAATGCGCAGGTCACCCGTGTTCCACCAGGTCCCCGTCCTCCCGGTCGTCGTCCCGCTCGCTGCAGCGGTGCTGGTGGTGCTGCTCTGGTTCTTGAGACGCCGTGGGCGGCTCTCGGTGCCGCGCGCCTCCGTGGCCCTCGCGCTCTGTGTCTATGCCGCGGGCGTCGTGGCGAACACCGTCTTCCCGATCTACTGGGACAAGCCCGCCCGGAGCGCGCCGTGGAGCAGCTACCTCGTCGTCGTGCCGTTCGCGGACTACGAGGTCGCCGACGCGGTGATGAACGTCCTGGTCTTCGTCCCGGTCGGCATCCTCGTGCCGCTCGTCCTCGTCCGGGTCTCATGGGGGAGGGTCTCGGGCGCGGCGGCGATGTTCAGTGCCGTCATCGAAGGCACGCAGTACGTGACGGCGCACGTGCTGGGCGGAGGGCACATCGCGGACGTGAACGACCTGATCTTCAACGTGCTCGGCGGGGCACTGGGCTTCGCCGTCTTCTCCGTGCTCTCGCGCGTGCCGGTCATCGATGACGTCGTCCGCCAGTTCCGCTGGCACGACGTCGATCGCCGCGCAGCTCGGGTCGAGGCACGGTAGCGGTACGGCACACATGGCGGTCCCTTGGGCCGTGGTGCGACCGCGTCAAGACGAGTGTGTACAGCGCTTGCACAACGGCTCAAGGTCGATTATCCGCGAGTATTTTCGCTGGTCAACGAGTTTCCTTGCCTGTGAACCGGTGGTCGCACCCCGTTGCCAACTGCACCGTGGCACCACTCGGACCCAGGGCTGCCCCGGCATCGTTCGCGGTGTGGCGGCGGCCGGCGGGGTCGAGGGTGTAGGTGGTGGTGGCGCCGTTCTGTGCCAGGCTCCGGGCGGCGTCGGTGTCGTAGTACCCGACCGTGAGGTCACCGGCCGCAGCGCCGGCGGGTGTGGCGGCATCTGCAGCAGGACCCACTGCACCCGGGCCGGCGTGACCTCATCGAAGACCGCAACGTATGGACCGCGCTGGCCCATGCGCTGGGAGTAACGTGCCTGGCCTTAACTGCGCCAACGGCCACTCCGTTGCCACTACCCGCCGAAAATTGCCAGCAGAGCCGCGCATGCTGTCGCGCATGCTGCACCGGCTGTGACAAGCCGGCTGCCTACGCCGCCCTCACGCCTAGCCAAAGGTTCACTCTCGTGGCCCTCAATCCTGGCAGGGTGCAGGGGAAGCAGGACATTTCCCAGCAATAGTGCAGCGAAACCACCTGAGACAGCCCATGCTAGAGGGGCGCCTAAGGGGGCGCTGAAGATTGCCCCAAGACCCACGATCAGGCCAGCAAGTCCAATGAGGAGAAATGTCGTCCCAACGGAGTACATGACCAGGGTGGACCGGGGGCCTTTCAGAGTTTTAACCCAGTAGTAGCCCACGCTGAAGAATCCAAGACTGCAGAGGGAAAGCAGCATTCCGAACGCGAGCAGCATCGCTACCACCACCGCCCTGTTGCGGACCTGCGGGCAGAGTAGACATTGAAAGCGATGCGTGCGGTAGTGCGAACGGGCCGATACCGCGCTGCCTCGCGGAGCCGAACGGCCGGGGCCCGCCGACCACTGAAGTTCATGTGCCTGGGATGACCCAGGCGCGCCCTGACGACATTCCCCAACTTTGTGTGGGCCCCCGGGAATCTGCGAACGGCGCGAGCTCCCGGAACGAATGCAGAGAATAGGTCGAACGCCGTGTTGGCGGCGAACTGCCTACCCGTCATTCTGTCTGACCCCTTGCCGCGCTTCCACGAGTAAAAGTTGCTGCCGATGCTGGCTGCGGCGGCACCGAGGGCGAGAGCGCCGCACACACCGGCAGTTGCGACGATACAGCCGACGGCAGCAGCGACTCCAAGCACTGCCACGCCTCGCTTGATCCACTTACGCAAGGCGAACCGTCCGTCGAGATCTTGGTGGTTGATGGGGTCTTGTGGGTAGGCGTAGGCGGTGGTGTTTCCGCCGGGTACGGGGTCGACGCTGGTGAAGAGGCCGGTGGTGGGGTTGTAGAGGCGGGCGCCCATGAGGGTGAGGCCGGTGGTGTCTTGGGCGCGTTCCTTGCCGCCGAGCCAGCCGTAGGTGATGGCGCCGGTGAGTCACCCCGGCGTGTCCGGGGACTGGGTTTCGTGCGTCAAGCCGCGCCGGCTTGGCGTTGATGGTGACTGTAGTAGGCCGCCTCGGCTTCGACCGGGGTGAGGTCGTCGATCGATCCGTGGGTGCGCTCGGTATTGAACCAGTGGACCCAGTCCAGGGTGGCGGCTTCGACGTCGTCGAGGCCCTTCCAGGGGCCGTCGGGGCGGATGAGCTCGGTCTTGTAGAGCCCGATCTGGGACTCGGCCAGGGCGTTGTCGTACGCGTCCCCGACGGACCCGACCGATGCGTCGATGCCGTGGTCGATGAGGCGGTCGGTGAACGCGATCGAGGTGTACTGGCTGCCGGCGTCTGTGTGGTGGACCAGCCCGGACAGGTCGACTACGCCCTCGGTGCGCCGGGTCCACAGCGCCATCTCCAGGCAGTCCAGCACCAGGCTGGTCCGCATCGATGTGGCTGCCCGCCAGCCCAGGATCCGGCGGGAGTGGACGTCGAACACGAACGCGACGTAGACCATGCCCGACCAGGTCGGGACGTAGGTGAAGTCCGCGACCCACAACGTGTTGGGCGCCAGGGCGGCGAAGTGCCGGTCGACCAGATCGGCTGCACGGACCGCCGCCGGCCCCGGTGACCTCACACGTCGGGCCTTGCCCCGCACCACCCCGGTGACGCCGAGCTCGCCCATGAGACGCTCCACGGTGCACCGGGCGATGTCGTGCCCGTCCCTGCGCAGTCTCAGCCACAGCTTCCTGGCGCCCAGGACCCGGCGCTTGGACCACGCCTCAAACACGACCTTGCGCAGCCGTTCGTCACGCACCGCCCGGCGCGAGGGGGCACGGCCTCGAGCCTCGTAGTACGTGGACGGGGCGATCTGGATGCCCTGCTCGCGCAGGACAGCGATGATCGGCTCGACTCCCCAACGCAGACCACCCACGGCGTGATCCTTGTGCGCCTCGATGAACGCCACTACCTGGTCTGTGGCCGGTCGAGCTCGGCCGCGAAGAAAGCCGATGCCGTTTTCAAGATCTCGTTCGCCCGCCGCAGCTCGGCGTTCTCGCGCCGCAACCGCTTGATCTCCGCCGACTCCTCGGACGTGATCCCGGGACGTTGACCGGCGTCGACCTGCCCGCGGCGCACCCACTGCCGCAGCGTCTCAGCCGAACCGATCCCGAGCTTGCGCGCGACCTCACGGATCGCCTCGTACTCCGTGCCGTAGTTCGGTCGCACCTCGGCGACCATCCGCACCGCACGCTCCCGCATCTCCGGCGGGTACTTCGAGGGACGTGCCATGACCTTCATCCTTCCAAGGAATCAGGTCCCCGGACACGCCGGGGTGACTCACACGTCAACATCCACTGGCTGGCCTTCCTCCATCGCGCCGACCCGGACGGGTACCTTGCCGAGGACCCTGGCCGTCGACTTGAGCCCACAATCGTGGAACTGCGGCGCGACGAGACCTATGAGGCGGCGGAGCTGGTCTGGGAGCAGCACAACCGGCGACTCCAAGAGCTACGCGTTGAGTTCGTCAACATGGCGCGGGCGCGCAGCCGCAGCGAGTACGCAGCGGTGCTCCGCATAGAGCGCCGTCGACGCTGGCGCAGGCACCCCGTGCAGTCCGCCAAGGCTGCCCTCCACAACCGGCGTGCTCGTCGTCGACACCGACGGTCGTCGGTCGCTAGGTAAGGGCGCAATGGCGAGTTCGGGAAGCGGTGGCTCGTGCCTGATGTTCGGCTCCCGACTCGGTCGTCCGGGGCCTCGTTTGCTGGCTACGAATCCGAACGCTCGGGTCAGCGACGAGCCCGTCGCGCAGTTCTCGCTGATCAGCGCGAGGACGCCTCCCAACGGGGAGGGGCGGCCAGACCTCGCAGTGACATACGGCAGGCATCAGCGTCAAGCCAGGTGTTTCGACGCGGTCGCGCGGTGGGGCGAGGCTGAAAGCAGTGCCCAGTCAGCCATCATCGATCCATGACGGTGGCGAACGAACTTGGTGGGGCCGCGTCCCGGATCTCGCTGAGGTGGGCAGATGTCTTCCCGGGGCTCGAAGACGAACGTCGGCGCGCCGAGGACTACCTCGCGCTTGACCTGCGCACTCCGGGAGTTCGGTTCTTTGTCGGACGTAACGGAAGCGGCAAGTCACGAGCTGCACAGGCTCTGGCCATCAAGGCCGGCGGACGGTACGTCTCCACCGACCGCCTGACAGGCATCATGAGCTTCGCAAGCGGGTCGGGAACCAACTTCGCCGGAAAGTACCGAGGCGTTCCTCTGGGCGAGGAGAGCCTCAAGGAGGCTCAGGCCATGTCAAGAGCTTACGGCGGGGGCGAGGCGCTGTTCAGTATGCATGCCCTGCACAACCAGCCTGACGTCGAACTCCGCACTCGAGCATTCCTTCGCCGGGCGCTGGGCCGCACAGTCGAGCTGCGCGAGAATGCGGGCTTTCTCGACCCCGATGTGCGGATGAATGGCACTGAGTACTCCCTGTTCCGCGAGGAAGGGCACGGGCTGCGAGAGCTCATCATCCTTCTGGTCGAGACTTACAGGAGCGACTGGCAGCTTCTCGTGGTGGATGAGCCGGAGCTCCACCTGCACCCGTCGATGGCGCGCCTTTGGCTCACAGAACTCTCTCGAGAATGCTCAAGGACCGGTCGGCAAGCGGTGGTTGTTACGCACGAGCCGACGCTCCTGCGGCCAAAGCAGTGCGGTGACCTTGACGCGGTGTGGGTGTTCCGCCCCGGTGCTACTCCCATGCAGTTCAGTACAGCGGTCCGTTCAGATGACCAGGAGAGGGTTACCGCGTCCCTGACCCAAAACCCGTCCTTGGTGAGCCTCCTCGCGTTCTCACCGCGCCCAGTCCTGGTGGAGGGCCCGACGGATGTCGCGGCTCTCACCACTGCTCTTCAGCGTCTGTGCGCCGCTGAGATCGTCGCGCAAACTGACTTCGTCGAATGTGGCGGAGCGGGGGGAGTCGCGATGTGGCACGGGGTATCGCGACGTCTCGAGCTCGACGTGCGCGCCGTTGCCGACCTGGACGCACTCTTCTCACCCGAGGTACAGACCGAGATGGACACCAACCCGGTCGTCGTGGCCGCCTATGACAGCGAGCTCTACGCCGTCGATCCGCGAACGAGCTCGGTCGTACGCCCGCTCGTCGATCGTGCGAACAAGGAGGGATACGACAAGAACCCGAAAGGCCGGGCGGCGTGGCTCGCCGCGGCACGAGAGGGGGTTGAGGCGCAAAAGGGCGGAAAGGTGCGTGCCATCTGGCGAGACGCTGGACTCTGGTTGCACCCACAGGGCACGCTCGAAGACGTTCTCGGGATCGACCGCAAGGACGTCACCCAGGCCCGACGGGCTGCCGTAGAAGCCGGCCCGATCGACGACGCAGCGCTCTGGTGTGCCTACGAACTCGACCTCGGGGGTGACCTCGAACTACTGCTTCTCTCGACTCTCGAACGCATCGCCCACGGCATCCAAGCAGCGCAGGGCGAAGACATGAATGCGGTCATCACCACGCCGATCGGAAGCAGACCCTCGGCAGGCGCGCTCGTGGACGTCACCCCGCTCACGCCTGGGCGCTATCGACTCACCGTCAAGACCCCGGATGAGTTCAAGGGCCACTACATCGAGTTTGATCGCTCCACCGCACCCGAGGGAATGACGCTCATCAAGCCGACAGCCCTCAGCGGAGATCACAGCAATCACAGCGAAACCGCGCTAATGTGACATAAGGGCAATTATCGGCGTTCAACTAGTGCGAGTTGCATCTGATGCAGGAACTCGCACCTCGGTGCGATGACGTCGTCGCTGCAGGTCAGCAGCACATTTCCGCCGTTGTGGGGTGTGCCGATGCCGGTCGACTCTTGCCGCCTCGCCGCAGGTCACCCTAGGTTTCGTGCATCAGATGCACGATTCCTCGGAAGGATGGTCGCGTGCTCGAGACTCCCGGGTCGGTTCCGATGCAGTTCACCGGCGCGACGAACGTCCCTCTCCTGCGCGCTGAGCTGCAGGTGTTCGACCAGACGACCTGACCTTCGCCTACGGCTCCTTCCGAAGGTAGACCCAGTGCTCACCCGGGAGGAGGTCGCGCGATTCCGAGACCGGCGCCCATACGGCCGTGAAGTCGACCGTGACGTCTTCGTGGAAGTCTGCAATCACATGGGTCTCCGCCAGCGAGACGTCCTCGAGGTCGTCGTCCGTCGGATCGTTCTCGAAGAGGAACCTTGCCGTCACCACGGGATAGTCGAAGGTCGCGGTGACACCACGCAGGTTCGGACCCACGAGATCCCACAACGCCCGCTGAATCGACAGCAGAACGCTGACCCTGAACTCCATCCAGCCGCCCCTTAGGCCCGGTCGTCACGATTCGGAGTGCTACCGCGACCGAGGTCGCTCGTTCCTCAACCGCAGAAGGTCAACGACGCCCCCGGTGCCATCGTTGCAGAGAGAGACAGCGCCGCTCGTCACCCGTTCCACGACTCCGTGCTGCTCCATCCACCCGGGCGAGTCAGATCAGACGGGCCCCATCGGCCACGGAGACAGTAGCCGCCACTCGGACTCGCACCCGCCGAGCTCGCACGACTACCAGTTAACTTTCCGCCGGTCGAGTCGACCTACGGCGCCAGGTCGTCGTGGTGGAGATCGAGTAGTTCCCGCAGCTCACGGTCCTCGGTGTGCCGGCGGACACCCAGACCTGACGCCCGGGCGGCGAACCAGCCGATCGCCGCGGCCACGACGACGACGCCCGCGAAGAACGCGAGCCACGCGCTGTCGCCGCCCCCACCGTCCATGCACTCGACAGTACTGCGCGCCGGCGACCTCAAAGGCGCCGCCCAGAGCCCATCTCAGCGCGCGAGCTCGCACGTCCCGAGCACGCACGCCTACCAGCTAGATCGTGCAATCTGCATCGCTGAAGACCGGGTGGTAATACGGACTTGTCCCACGACGCCTCCAGCACCGGCCCTGGCAGGCAACGCCCCTGCAGAACCGCGCCCGAACCCCCGGAAATCAAGAAAAACTGACCGGAGGAAGGTCGAACTTCCTGGCGAGAGCATCGTACGCTTCGGCCACCATCCACACCGCCGATTCGGGGGTGGCGGACGCGCTGATCGAATACCCGAACTCCGCCGAAATCTCGCCTTCCTGTCTTCGCATCCGACTGAAACTCTCGTCAGGCGTGAAGATGATGACTAAGAAGACCGAATCCGTACCTTCACGGACTTGCAGCAGTTGTTGCAGTTCCGGCGACTTCTCAATTCTTGCGCACGCACCTTCAGCAGCCTCGAGCAGTCTTCCGATCGCCATCCCATAGGGATTTTCGGGGTATGCAGCGATAAGGCCCCGCGGGAAGGTCCCGCCTCGCTCGAAGGGTGCATCGAGCCGCGACTCGTGGGCAACTTCTAGAGCATCGACGACTTCCTGCGCATCCTCCATTTCGGGACCCAACTCAAGTTCGAAAGACCCACTCCTTACGACAGCGTCAAAAGAAGTCCTGCCTTGCATGATGACGAGCACCTCAGCGCTCCTGCGCAGATCACCGTCAAGTTGGCCTACGTCGATTCCCCTAAAAGCCACGGGTTGAAGCTTCCGAAGGGCCAGCTGGAACTCGTCGACGAAGATCCGGAAATCATCGTCTAGCAGGCCTGACAGTCGTCGGGTCAGGGAACTGGCGGGATCCTCCGCATCCACAATAGCGGATTCAATCAAGTGCCAGAACCAGTCGCTAAGGAAGTCTCGTCTCACGTGCACACCATCCCGTTGTGGCCTGGAGGGCACTTACCATGTCGTCGCCCATAAGCCAGGATCAGGGACGCCTCGACCACGCGGGCCGCATACCAATTCGGTGCACTGACCAACATCGTGTACTTGCACCTCGTTTTCATTCTCTTAGCGCAGAGCCCAAGTTGGCTTGCGGGACGTGCGGAATACGGGCGCGCACCCGTTATGCCGTACTTATATACTGCCCTGCTAGCGACAGTGAAAATAACGTACACCCAGTGAGTCTTCATACGCTTGTTTGTCCACTTTGGAAAGGGCACTCGCTGGTTATTTCGGAGCGTAAATGTGCAGCCCCGCTGAATGCACTGCTGAATTGCCAGGGCAAGTGCTAGTGATATTCCTGCGGCGAGCAGCAGTGCTAGAGCTCCCGGTGTTGCAACGGCGTAGTGTCCAGTAGTGTCGCTCCAGTTCACCGGATCCTGAGGGTAAGCGTATGCCGTCGTGTTTCCGCCGAATGTCCGGTCCACCGATGTAAACAGTCCAGTGACGGGATTGTAGAGCCGTGCACCCATGAGCACGAGTCCAGTATCGGCAGTGACACGTTCGAGACCGCCGAGCCATCCGTGTGGATCAGCCGCACGATCCGGACCGAGGGGGTTCCCGTACTCATCCCATGCGCTAATTCGCCCAATCTCTAGGACTTCATCCGGTCGTGGAAGGGGAATAGACGTGGAGATGGAGCCGACGGGATCAACCAAGCTGAGGACAGCTTGGGCATTGACGATTCGGAGACCGAGTAGGCCAGTGATGGATGGCCCGTACCACGTGGTGACCTGGCTGCTCGACCCTGCGTTCTCAACCTCATAGCCCGGATTGTCCGTGCTGTCGACATAGTGTCGAGTGAGCACGGTCGTCCGGCCCGGGGTGTCGGTCCTCTCGATAGAACGGCGTCCATCCGGGTCTAGTGAGTACTCGATGCTCAGATCGTTCTGCGACAGCGACTTGGCCGCGTCGGTGGCGTAATAGCCAATCGATAGCGAGTCCGAATTCGGGCCGGCAGGGGTGTCGGCGGCAGGGATTTCAGTCTGCCGTCCCAGCGCATCGTAGACGTAGGCACTGCTCGCGTCTGAGCTCGACT
Source organism: Cellulosimicrobium sp. NPDC057127 (assembly GCF_042670945.1). NCBI lineage: Bacteria > Bacillati > Actinomycetota > Actinomycetes > Micrococcales > Promicromonosporaceae > Cellulosimicrobium > Cellulosimicrobium sp. NPDC057127. The sequence goes on along the minus strand of NZ_JBHUUP010000009.1, from coordinate 67,204 downwards.
GTACTCGATCGGCGCCATCGTGACTCCACGTCTTGTCGACGACCATGGTGGGAGCGCCGATGCAGTCAGTCTCGTCCGTAGTGGTGCTTTGAGAGAGGCGGTTCCCACGCACATCAAACGCGTAGTTGCGTGTTGTGCATTTGTCACCTGTGGTGTCGGACGCGCTCGTTAGGCGGTCGGAATTGTCGTACGTGAAAGTCTGAGTTCGCGCGATTCCGCGTTCTCCGCTTCCGGAGATCGAATCTAGTGCGGTAGTGCGGCCCAGAATGTCGGACTCAATGGACCACCCCAGCAGGTCCAACTCGCCTTCGCCTGGCATTGGCGCACCTGAGTATGTGAGACCCTTTAGCGCGCCAGCGCGGTCATAGTCGAGGTGCTGCGTAACGCGTCCACCGAGAAGCGACTGAGACGTCATCGCACCGGTTTCGTCGTATTCGGCAGTAAACTGCCCAATACCCGGAATTCGGACAAGGGTAGTGTACCCGCGGTGCTCATCTTCAGCGTCGTACTCGTACTCCACTGTCTGTTGAGGATCGGTTACTCTGCCTATTCTTCCTGCCGTATCGTAGGTGGTCGTGGTTAGGGCGCCGGACGCATCCGTGTAGGAAATTGCGCGGCCCCATAGGTCGTACGCCGTTGTAATGCGTTCGATCTCGGCACCCTCATCGCTGACGCTTAAGGTACGAGTAGGGAATCCTGTTGCGGGGTCGTATGCGAATTGGATGGCTGGGACCGGAGTCGAACCCGACAGTCCGCTCGTGGTGATCTTTGACAGGGTCTTTCTGCCGGCAGCATCGTAAGTCGTAGCTGTCGTTCGGGTCGAGGTCCCGAGAGCTTCGACGAACTCGGTCGCGGATAGGTAGAAGTTGTACCGCTTCGTTGTTTCCGTGGGGAGCGTTGGCGTGGCCTCGGCGGTCCGAAGCACGCATGGGAGTCCCGCCCACTGCGGTTTTTCACCACAGTCAACTGTGCTTCCACTTTGGGGTTCGGCGGTGTAGTAGTGGTTGTACAGCGTCGCAGCGTCTGCACCAGTAGATCCAGGCTTCCTTGTTTCAACGATTCGACCCTCGGTGTCGTATCTCACGAGAGTCGTGATGTTGCGCCCGAGCGCGCCGGCGACTCTGGTATGTGTGGTGGCCTCACCTACAGCCCAACCAGAGGTGGGGTCGGTGTGTGGCACGCCGTCCGTTGCGTCGTACCCGGTCAGGGTCTGAGAGACGACGGGTTCGCCGCTCGCGACCGGCACGCTGGTGTCGCTGCTGCCGGAGAGGGCGTCAGCCTCGGTGACGGTGACGGTGGTGGGCAGGCGGTAGGCGATCGCCGTCTCTGGGTTTACCCCGTTGTTGGGTGCGCCCTGGTCGTAGTCGGTGTGGGTGTGCTTGCGCACGAGTCCGTGGTTCGTCTCGCGGGCGGGTTCCCACACGTCGGTAACTAGGGTGCCGGCCGAGGTTAAGACGTCCCCCGCGGTGATGGTGCCGCCCTCGTACTGGATCTCCTTAGCGGCCGTGATGTCGGGGTTGTAGCGGGTGATGGTGGCGTAGGAGTCGATGACTTGGACGGCGAGCTGGCCCTGGGATGCGGTCAGGGCCCGCAGCTGGGCGGTGGCCTTCTGATCGAGCTCGTGCACGACGCGTCCGCCGGTGTCGTACCGGGTCGCGGTGAACTGCCAGGCGCCGGCACCGAACGCCGCGGTGTTGACCACGCGCCCTTCGGCGTCGGTGTACTGCAGGTCCGCGTACGGCCAGTCGGCCGCGGTCACGTCGGCGGGCGCGGAGCCGGCGACCTGCTGCCGGTCGGCGGAGAACACTGCCGCGCCATACGTCGGGGGCACCGCCTGCCCCCAGGCCGCGGTGTCGGCGGCCCGAAGGTTGGGCAGCGCAGAGGTGGTCGCGGTGGGGTCGATCCCGTACACGAACCGGGACAGCCGCGCTGTCGCGCCGCCGCTGGTGGCGGGGGCGCGGTCGACTGTCAGCAGCGACTTCGCGTCCTGCGACGAGGTCCCGTAGGTCAGGGTGTAGGGCGCGAGGCCCGACGGGGTGACGGTGGTCAGCAATGGTTGCCCGGAGGTGGAGGTGCCGGCGTAGGCGTAGCTCGTGGACAGCCGGACGCGCGGGTCGGTGACCTTCACCAGGCGCTTGGCGGAGTCGTATTCGTACGTGGCGACCACGACGGTGTTCATGCCGGGCCCGCCGGCCTTGTCGGGGTCGTAGGCGGTGTAGGAGATCTGCTTGACCTGCTCGGCGACGTCGGCCCCGGCGGTGGTGGTGGCGTAGGCGATGTCGATCACCCGGCACCCGGGGTTCAGCGCACCGGTGGCGGGGCAGGTGACCCCTGGTGGCACGGGGGCGAGGATGCGGGTGATCTTCTTCGTGGTGGCGTCGCGGGTGAACGACGTCGCCCCGGCGGTGCCGGGTTCGGTCACCGAGGCCGGCAACCAGATGCGCTCGCCATTGGTGGTGTGGGAGTAGGTGAACCGGGTAAGGGTGCCGTCCTCCTCGGTGAAGTCGAGCGTGGCGGCGGCGCCGGTCCCGGTGAGGGTGAGCGTGGCGCCGACGGTGGCGGTGTCCTCGTCGACCGGGGTGTACCGGCCGGGCTTCATCGCGGTCCGGGTGCCGCCGGGCTGGCGGAACACCATGGCCCCGCCCTCGTTGTCGATGAGGGAGATCGTGCCGTCCACGTCGGTGGAGTCGGCGACCTCGAACCCGGCGATGCCGATGTCGGTGCCGTCGAACGACGCCTTCCACCCCGGCCCGAACACCGACGTGTCGTCGGTGCCGGCCTGGGAGGAGTACGAGCGAGACACGGACAGGTCCCCGACGTACCCGGGCACGGAGACGTCGGTGGCGGAGGTGTTGAACTCCCCGGTCCATAGCGCGACCTGCCCGGGCCCGGCGTCCGCGACCGGGTAGTTGTCACCGAACGCGTGCGGGACCCGCACGACTGAGCTGCGGGATGCGGTGTCGTTGGTCCAGGTGCAGCGCACGATGCCCGAGGCGGAGTAGGTGAAGCAGACCTGCACGTCCAGCAGCACCGGCACCCGTGACTTGCCCAGTGCCTCGGCCGCGGCCGCAGCGGACCACTGCTTGTTCACCGCCACGGCCGTGTTCGCCGCGACCGCGGGCAGGTCGGCCGCCTTCGTCCAGCCGGTGGTGGAGCCCTTGGACCCGTCGTAGTTGGCCGGCTCGGCGGTGCCTGCCGCGCGCCACCAGATCGAGGGCGTCACGGTGCCCGAGGCGGTCGAGGGACCGCTGGCCTTGACCTGGAACGTGTCGGTGGACTTGAGCCCGGTCGCCGGTGAGGACAGGGCGGAGCCTCCCGCGCCGAAGCCGAACGTGGTCTCCGCAGACGCCCAGGCGGCCTTGTCGACCGCCCGCACCTTCAGGGTGTGGGCACCGTTGGCCGGGTTCCAGGTGATCGTCGCGGTCGGGGTGGTACCCGTCGCGGCGATCGAGGACCAGGTCCCGCCGTCCAGGGAGTACTCGAACCGCACCACGTCCGTCGAGGTCGACTTCACCGTGAACGCGTTCGACGCCGGCGGCGTGTCCTTCCACTGCCCGTTCGTGTACCCGGTCGCGGTGACGCTCGGCGCGACCGGCTTCGCGGTATCGATCGTGAAGTTCCACTGCGGTGCGTTCGACTTCGACGTCAACGATCCGTCGTTGGCCCACACCTTGGCCGTGTACGTCGTGCCGTTGGCCAGCGCCGGGGTCGTGGAGGCGGGCACGAACTTCGACGTCCCGCCCGAGGCCACGGACGAGCCCGGAAGCTGGTTCCACACCACCGTGTTGTTCGCGCCGTACACCGAGAACAGGCCCTTGACGTTGCCGCCGTCCGGGTCGGACACCGTCGTCTGAAGGTGCGGCTTGGCGACCTTGATGTACAGCACCCGGTTCGCGTCCGTCGAGTTCGGCCACCACGCGTACTCCCCCGCCGCATGGCCCGACTTCGACGGAGTGTTCGGGTAGGAGTTGTAGGTCACCCAGATGGAGGGGATGTAGGCGCCGGCGTCAGCGGTGTTGAACTTCTTCCACCCGTAGGAGTCCGACTCGTTCTCTGCCTTCACGCCCAGCGTGATCTGAGCATCGCCGCGGTTCGCGGCGTAGGTCATGGCGCCCTTGACGTCTGTCTTGACCCATCCGTCGCCGCACGAGTCGGCGTACCCCTTGGTCTGCGACGTCGTCAGCTGTCGCGTCAGCCACGCGGGCTGGTTCGTCCACCGTGTCGCCGTCGAAATGCCGCCGGTGTGCCACACCTCCCAGTTGCGCGCGCTGCACGAGAACGAGTGGAAGTTCCACAGCTCCATGGTCGCGGCCGTCACGACCTTGCCTGCGATCGCCGACGTCGGGAAGTTGATGATCCCGCGGGCCTTGACCCCGCCGCCGTTGTACGTGCCCATCTGCATGTAGGTGCGCGCCGAGGTGTCCACCGTCGCGTCCGTCTGCACGTACAGGTCCAGGCCCCGGTTGAGGTTCACTTGCGGGTCGATCACGACCGGGTACTCGGTGCCCGGATCAGCAAGGAGCTCCTCCACGCCGGTCAGCTCGACCAGTGCGGTAGACGGGTCGGTGACCTGGACCGACTCGTCCAGCGTCACCGCGGCCGACAGCGGGTCCGCCTCCACCGGGTCCACCGGGCCGGGCGTCGTCGCCGTCGACGTGCGGGTCTGGCCCTTGAGCGCAGGAGCCGGCTCACTCTCCGGCTCCTTCCCGTACAGCACGTCCAGGTCCGGCAGCGGCGCCAACCGCGGCGCCGCCGGGTCGACCGGGGCGGCGGGTTCCAGCAGGGATTCCGGGCGGTGCTCCTCCACGCCCGCGTCCCACGCCAACGGCGTCGCACCCGCACCCACGACCTCGCCCGAAGCCGCGGTCACCTCGAGACCACCATCAGCAGTCGCGGCCACGGTGCCGCCCTCGGCCGTCACGACCAGCGGGTCCGCGACCGCCGCCCGCGCCGCGGCCTCGTCATGGGCGACGAAGAACTGCTCGAACCCGGTGTTCGTCGCCTCGACCACCAGGTCCAGGCCCTCGCCCACGCCCTCGTACGTCGCGCGCCGGCCCTCGAGCACCGGCTCCGGCAACGCACCCGTCCAGTGCATCGCCGAGACCACACCCGTGCCCGCGTCTGTCACCGACGCCAGCTCGACGAGACCGTCCTCAGCGGCGTCCGTCGCACCGGAAATCTCCAGACCCGACACCGCCGCGACCGGACGAACCGTCCCGTCCTCACCCGCCTGCAAGGTCAGGTCGACCTGCGCCCAGTCCTCCTCCGCGGTGCCGTCCCCACCCGTGCGCACCCACACCGGGCCGGACCCCTGTTGCGCGGTCCACTGCCCGTTCGGCAACGCCCACACCGACCCGAACTCGGTGCGCTGGGACAGGTCCTCGACCGGCTCACCCGCGAGCCGGGCGTTCACCATCGCCGATCCGGCATCAGGAGCGGTCCGTGGCACCCACGCGGGGTCGACTGCGGCCGGGACTGCCTGCTCCTCCACGGCGGCCGGTGCCGCCATGGCCGGGTTCGGCAGTGCGACAACACCCACGCTCAGCGCGACCGCGCCAGCGACAGACGCCACCGACGCACGCCACGCACCCGGGACACCAGAGAACGACACCAAGAACGCCATCGCGAACCAGCCGATCCACCACGGCACGCACCCGCGCGCCAGCAACCGAAACCCACACCCCCTACGGGCGGGCCCCAGCCTGGCTCCCAGCAAGCTCACAACCAGCGAAGGTGCACGGAACATAACGTGCTCCGACACAAGGAGCCAAGACCGCGAAGAGGGTGAAAACGAACGCGGTCGGGCGCGCAGCGAACTCTCACCTCAACGGTCGGCTAGCGCAGGCTCCGCGCGCCGCCAGTCCACGTTGTCCCTATCCGGCGGGCAGTGAGTTCGACGCGGTTGAGCGGGCGCCAGTGGCTCCCAGCGGCAGAGACGAGTCGAGGTCCGCGTCGTCGGGACCCGCTCAGATCAGCCCGCCGCGATGGACCCAGTGCCACGGCTCGCGCGGCGTGTCCTCTACGTAGCCGAATCGGCCCGCGTTGGCGCGCATCCAGGTCTGCGCCTGGGCGTCGAGGTCGAGGTCGACGGCGATGCCCCACCCGTGCGGGCTGGTGCCGGGCTCGGCGGCGAGGCCGCCCTGGGTGTACAGGCCCTTGCGCTGGGCGACGTCGACCTGGGCGTCGAAGGAGCGGTAGGAGTCCGTGATCCCGATCGTGACGCCCTCGCGCGCGGCGGCCGCCATGAGCTGCTCGAGCTGCTGCGCGGCGGGGCCCCACATCCGGTGGCCCGTGGTGCCGACCGTCTCCAGCGCGGAGGCGGGCACCTTGCCGTTGCCGTACACCGCGAGCGCGACCGGGACGCCGTCCGCGGACCGGACGTCCGTCGTCGGGCGGGCGCCGGTCGTCGCGATCGCCGCGTCGAGCACCGCGTCGAAGCGCACGGCGTTGCCGGTCGCCGCCGCCGCGGGCCTCGCACCGAGCCCCATCATCGTCTCGATCTCCGTCATCCGCTGGGAGATCGCCGCGATCCCGTGCACGCTGCCCTCCTGCTCTCATCCGTCTCGCGCGGCACCTGCCGCTGCTCGACGTATGCACCGGCGAGCCGCGGCAGCCGAAGGGCGCGCCTGTCCGCTCAGGTCAGGGAGAGGAAGAGCTTCTCGAGGCGCTGGACGTCGGCCGGCCCGTTCTCCTCGTCCGTCAGGCACTGCTTGAGGCCGGACGCGATGATCGCGAACCCGGCGCGGTCGAGCGCCTTCGACACCGCCGAGAGCTGGGTGACGACGTCGGCGCAGTCGCCGCCCTCGTCGACCATGCGCACGACGGCCGCGAGCTGGCCCTGCGCCCGCTTGAGCCGGTTGGAGACCTTCTTCATCTCGTCCTGGTCGAGCTCCATGAGCGTCCCCTCCTCGATCCGCGCCTCAGCGCCCGAACAGCCGGGCGAGCACGGAGGACCCCGACCGCTGGGCGGTGTGCCCTTCGCACCGGTCCTCGCGCGGCACGCCGCGCATCACCTGGTCGACGTGCTGGCCGCACCCCGTCCACGTCGTCTTGCCACACCGCCGGCACGTGACTGCCTGGCACATGGTCGTCCTCCTCGGTCGGTCGTGACGGTACCCGGCGGCGTTCGTGCCGGGGCGCCGATTTCTCGACCACTATACCCCGGGGGGTATTGTGGTCGACATGACGGAGAAGAACTCGCTCAAGGTCGTCGTCGTCGGAGGGGTCGCCGCAGGCATGTCCGCGGCCACGCGCCTGCGCCGCCTGTCGGAGGACGCGGAGATCGTCGTCCTCGAGGCCGGCGAGCACGTCTCGTTCGCGAACTGCGGGCTGCCGTACCACGCGGGCGGCGTCATCGAGGAGCGCGAGGCGCTGCTGCTCCAGACGCCCGCGTCGCTCGCCGCCCGGTTCCGCCTCGACGTCCGCGTCCGCAGCCGCGTGACCGACGTCGACCCGGTGGCGCATCAGGTCACCGTCCGGGACGAGACCACGGGGGAGGCGTACGTCGAGACGTACGACCGCCTCGTCCTCAGCCCCGGCGCCCGTCCCGTCGTCCCGCCGGTGCCCGGGGTCGGGCGGGCGCTCGTGCTGCGGGACGTCGCCGACGTCGACCGTCTCGTCGACGCGATCGCGCACGCGGGGGAGGGCGGCGGCCCGGCCCGCACGGCCGTCGTGATCGGCGCCGGGTTCGTCGGCGTCGAGGTCGCCGACAACCTCGTGCACCGCGGCCTGCACGTGACCCTCGTCGAGCTCGCTGACCAGGTCCTCGCCCCGCTCGACCCGGAGATGGCGGTCCGCGTGCGGCGGGAGCTCGAGGCGCACGGCGTGGACGTGCGCACCTCCGCCCAGGTGACCGCGGTCGGCGCGCGCACGGTCGACCTGGCCGACGCCGCGGGCGACGCCCTCGGCGCCGTCGCGGCCGACCTCGTGGTCGCCGCCGTCGGCGTCCGACCGGACTCCGACCTCGCCGCCCGCGCCGGTGCCCGCACCGACCCGCGCGGCGCGATCGTCGTCGACGAGGACCTGCGCACCACCGTGCCCGACGTGTTCGCCGTCGGCGACGCCGCGACGAAGCTCGACGCGCTCGCCCCCGCCGGCCCCGGCGCCGCGACCACGACGATCCCGCTCGCGAACCTCGCCAACCGGCACGGCCGCCACGTCGCCGACGTGATCCTCGGCAGGGCGCGCCGCGTGCGCCCGTCAGTCGGGACCGCGGTCGTCGGCGTCTTCGGCCTGACCGCCGCGACGGTCGGCCGCAGCGAGAAGCGCCTGCTCGCGGAAGGACGCCCGTACCGCGCGATCCACACCCACCCGCTCCAGCACGCGGGCTACTACCCGGGCGCCGAGCAGATGGCGCTCAAGCTCCTCGTCGACCCGGACACCGACCTCGTCCTCGGCGCGCAGGGCGTCGGGCGCGACGGCGTCGACAAGCGGATCGACGTCGTCGCCACCGCGATGGCCGGCGGGCTGACCGCCTCCGAGCTCGCCGACCTCGAGCTCGCGTACGCACCGGCGTACGGCTCGGCCAAGGACCCGGTGAACATGCTCGGGTACGTGGCCGACAACCTGCGGGCCGGCGAGACGCGGGCCGTGCAATGGCACGAGCTGGACGCACTCGTCGACCAGGGCATCACGCTCGTCGACGTCCGGACGCCCGCCGAGCACGCGCGCGGGACCGTGCGGACGGCGGACGGCCGTGCGGCGCTCAACATGCCGCTCGACGAGCTGCGCGACCGGGCAGCGCGCGACATCCCGGCGGGCGCACCCGTCGTCGTGCACTGCCAGGTGGGGCAGCGCGGGCACACCGCCGCCCGCCTGCTCACCCAGCTCGGCTACGACGTCCGCAACCTCGACGGCGGGTACCTCACCTGGCGCGACGGGACCGCCGCGCGTGCCGCGTCACGGCCGCGGGTCTCGGCGGTGCCCGCCTGACCGTCAGGGGCGTGGCTGGTACGAGGGGTGGTCCTCGATGTCGCCGATCTCCCCTGCCCAGCACGTGACCTGCGCCCACAGGTCGGTATCGCGCAGGTCCCAGCGCTGGTCGCTCGTCATCTCTGCGTAGTATCCCTCGTCCTCGCCGCGCTCGCTCTCGAGCCAGGTACCCAGCGTCTCGGCGGTGCGGACGGCGTAGTCGGGGGCGCCCTCGGGGGTTCCGGTGCTGGAGAGGCTCTCCGCGGCGCGGACGTGGTCCGTGGGATCGCTGGACTCGGCCGACACCCAGTAGGCCTCCATGGCGGTGCAGAACTCGTCGATGCTCGCGTTCGTCGGCGGGCCCGACGCGCACGCCGTGAGGCCGGCGACGAGGACGGCGGTCGGGAGGAGGTGCAGGGCACGTGGACGCATGCCGGCGACGCTAGACAGCCCCGCTGACCTGCGGATGAACGGTCGGTGACGGCGGGACCCCCAGCGGTCGCGAGTCGACGGGACGTCGTCCACCATGACCTCGGCGTCCAGCAGGGGCGCCGACGCTCACGCCACAGGAGCTCCCGATGACGTCGACCACGGTGCGAGGCACCACAGCCCACGACTCCGACGCCGCACCGCGGCAGACGCGCCTGCCGCTCCCGGCCGCGCGCGGTCCGGTGAGCGCGGCCCTGCTCGACGTCCTGACGGTCGGGCCGCCCGCCGACGACGCCGACGCGCGGCTCGCGTCGGTGCGCGACACGCTCGCGACGGCGCTCGCCGCGCACGCACCGGGCGGTCGGGACGTCCTCGACGACGCCGACGTACAGCTCGCGCTCCTTGTCATGTACGAGCTGCACCACCGCGGGGTCGCAGGCGTCGACGACGCGTGGGAGTGGGAGCCCGCCCTCCTCGCGGTGCGCCGGACCGTCGAGCGCCCGTTCGAGGCGGCCGTGCGCGAGCGCGCCGGCACGCCGGGCGGCACCGAGACCGACGCGGCAGGCATCGCCCGGCGCCTGTTCGACCTCGCGGCGTCCGACGACGGACCCAGCCTCTCGCGCTACGTCGCCAAGCGCGCCGACGCCGAGCAGGCGCGCGAGCTGCTCGTCCTCAAGTCGCTGTACCAGCTCAAGGAAGCCGACCCGCACACGTGGGCCATCCCTCGTCTCGCGGGCGCGCCGAAGGCGGCGCTCGTCGAGATCCAGGCCGACGAGTACGGCGGCGGGCAGCCGGGACGGATGCACGCCGAGCTGTTCGCGCGCACGATGCGCGGCGTGGGGCTCGACGACACCTACGGGCGCTACGTGGACGCGGTGCCGACCGTCGTGCTCGTCGCGCTCAACACCATGTCGATGTTCGGCCTGCACCGGCGGCTGCGCGGCGCGATCGTCGGGCACCTCGCGGCGTTCGAGATGACGTCGTCCATCCCCAGCCGGCTGTACGGCAACGGCTTCCGGCGGCTCGGCCACGACGAGGACACGACCGGGTACTTCGACGAGCACGTCGAGGCCGACGCCGTCCACGAGCAGATCGCGGCCCGCGACCTCGCCGGGCGGCTCGTCGAGCAGGAGCCCGGCCTGCGCGACGACGTCCTCCTCGGCGCCGCGGCGTGCCTCGCCGTCGAGGGCGACGTCGCCGCGTACGCGCTCGGCCGGTGGCAGGAGGGCGGCTCGGCGCTGCGCGTGCCGCTCGACGCGCATGTCTGACGCGGTCGGGCGCGACGCGGCCTACGTACTGCCGCTGCGTCGGCACACGGTGGTCGACGAAGAGCTCGCCGAGCTCGCCGGGTACCTGCGCGCCCTCGCCGCCGAGCTGCCCGTCGTGGTCGCCGACGGCTCGCCGCCCGACGTCCGGGCACGCCACACCGTCGCCTGGGGTGCCTGGGTGCGCGTCGTCGACGTGCCGGCCGTGCCGCCGGGCTGCAACGGGAAGGTGGTCGGGGTCGTGTCGGGGCTGGCCGCGACGTCGTCGCCGCGGGTCGTGGTTGCGGACGACGACGTGCGCTACGACCACGCCTCGCTCACCGCCGTGCTCGCCGCGCTCGACCACGCCGACCTCGTCGTGCCGCAGAACGTGTTCGACCCCCTGCCGTGGCACGCCCGCTGGGACACCGCGCGCTCGCTGCTCAACCGGGCGGTCGTCGGGCACGACTACGCCGGCACGGTCGCGCTGCGCCGTGCCGCGCTCCGGGACGCCGGGTACGACGACCACGAGCTCTTCGAGAACCTCGAGCTCGAGCGCACCGTGGCCGCGCGCGGCGGGGTCGTCGCGCACCGGCCCGACCTCGTCGTCGTGCGGCGACCGCCCGACGCACGGCGCTTCGTCGAGCAGCGCGTCCGCCAGGCGTACGACTCGCTGGCCCAGCCCTCACGGCTCGTCGTCGAGCTCGCGCTCGCGCCCCTGCTCGCCGCGGCTGCGCTCGCGTCCGCGAGGCCGGGGGCGGCCCGGCGGTGCGGAGCCGTGGTCCTCGTCGGCCTCCTCGGCGGTGCGGTGCTCCTCGCGGAGGCGGGCCGTCGTCGTGCGGGCGGCGCGGCGCACTTCCCCTCGACCGCGGCGCTGTGGGCGCCCGCCTGGGTCCTGGAGCGCGCGGTCTGCGCGTGGGCCGCCCTCGCCTGGTGGGCGCTGGGCGGGGTGCCGTACGCGGGCACGCGCCTGCGACGCGCCGCCCACTCGGTCCGCGAGCTCCGGCGTGAGACGTCCCCCACGACGACGGAGGTGGCACCGTGACCGGACGCGACGTCGAGGTGCAGGTGACCGCGTGCCCCGACGGGCCGCTGCTCGTGCGCGGGCCGGCGCGGATCGTGGACGCCGACGGCCGCGAGATCGAGAAGCACCGGTCCACCGTGGCGCTGTGCCGGTGCGGTGGCACCGCCATCCCGCCGTGGTGCGACGGGACGCACAAGGTCAACGGCTACCGCAGCGGCGACGGCGCGGACTGACCCGCGCGCCGTCTCGAGCCCGGCGTGCCCGGTCGGGTCAGTGCTTGCCGGGGGCGTAGAACCAGCCGTGGAACGCGGTGCGCGCCGGCTGCGGCAGCACGCGCGCGAGCACGAGCATCGTCTTCGCGACGACACCCGTGGCCACCTCGGCCTGCCCGCGCTCGAGCGCGTCGACGGCGAGGTGCGCGACGTGCGCCGGCCGCGACTTCGGGGACCGGCCGATGTGCGTGCGCCGCATCTCGGCCTCCCGGAAGAAGTCGGTGCTCGTCGGTCCGGGCAGCAGCGTCGTCACCGTCACGCCGCTGCCCGCGAGCTCGCCGCGCAACGACCAGGCGAACGAGCGCAGGAACGCCTTCGACGCGGCGTAGGTGCCGAGCAGGGGAGCGGGCATCGTCGCGGCGACGGACGACGTCACGAGCACCCGGCCGCGCCCGCGTGCGAGCAGGTCCGGCAGCACGAGGTGGGTGAGGTGCACGACGGACCGCACGTTGAGGTCGACGAGACGGAGCTCGTCCTCCAGCGGGCTCCGCGAGAACGGGCCGTGCACGCCGACCCCCGCGTTGAGCACGTACGTGCCGACGTTCATCTCCCGCGCGCGGGTCGCCGTGCGCTCCACGCCCTCGGGCGTCGTCAGGTCGACCTCCAGCCCGGCCACCTGGCCGGGGCCGTCCTCGCGCAGCCGCCGCACCGCGTCGTCCAGCCCCGTGTCCGCGACGACGAGCAGGTCGTGCCCGCGGCGCGCGAGCTCGCGCGCGATCGCGAGGCCGATGCCGCGCGACGCTCCCGTCACCAGCGCGACGTCGCGGTCCTCGACGCGGCCGTACGAGCCGGGCACGGTCACGCCGTCTCCGACGCGGAGCTCGTGCCGTGGCCGAGCGCGACGTCGGCGGGCGGCTCGCGCAGCGCCTGGGCGATGTGCCCGCCGAGGTACGCGCTCGCGCCGGCCACGCCGTACGCGAGGAGCCCGACGGCGGCGCCCGCGCCCCGCCGGCCACCCCGCCGGAGCAGCCACGACGCCCCGTACAGCACGGTCACGCCCGAGTTCAGCGCCGCGTGCACCGACCCGACGCGGCGGGCCCTGCGGTCCACGGCGAGATAGTCGGCGAGGCCGGTGAGGACCGTGGGCACGGTCGCGAGGAGACCGAGCCCGACGAGCCGCTGCGCGGCGGGTGCGCTGCGCTGACCGCCCGCGACGTCGAGCACGGCAGCGCTCGTCCACAGGCCGACGGGGACGTCGGTGAGCGTCGAGTGCAGCGCGTGACCGAGCGTGCGGCCGTGCAGCTCGTCGCGCAGGCGACCCTCGCCCGGCACGACGGCGAGCGCGACACCGCGGACGGCGCTCGACAGGCCGTCGAGCGCGGACGACTCCTCGAGCGCGCGCGCGGCGCGCAGCAGGACGGGGGTGCTGGAGGTCATGGCTCTCCTGGGGGTGTGAGGGGGGAGGCTGGGCAGGGGGCGTCACCCGGCGTCGAAGCGGTCCTCGCCCTCGAGGTCCGGGTCGTCCACCGGCTGCTCGCCGGGGACCGTCTGCGTGGTGCTCGGGTTCCCCGAGCCACCGGGCGGGACCTGCTCGGAACCGGTGTCCTGGCGCGTCTCGTCCCCGTCGGCGTGCTCGCCGCTCCGGTCGGCCGGGTCCTGCTGCGTCGTGCGATCGGACATGGCGTCCTCCCGTCGTGGGTCGGTGGACCCCCAGCCTGAGCCCCGCAGCCGGCGCTCGCACGCGCGACCGCGGGACGAGCCGTCAGTCCAGCGGGTCCCGGGCGATCGGGCACGTCATGCAGTGCCCGCCACCGCGGCCGCGCCCGAGCTCCGCCCCGACGATCGTGACGACCTCCACGCCCGCCCGGCGCAGGGCCGCGTTCGTCAGCGTGTTGCGGTCGTACGTGAACACGACGCCGGGCTCCAGCGCGACGGCGTTGTTGCCGGAGTCCCACTGCTGCCGCTCGGACGCGTAGACGTCGCCCGCGGTCTCCACGACGCGGAGGCGGGGGAGACCCATCGCGCGCGCGACGACGTCGACGAACGGCGTGCCGCCCTCGTCGCTCACGGACACCCCGGGCGCCCGGTCCGAGTGACGCAGGACGAACGGGTGGATGCCGTCGACGATGTTCGGGTGCACGGTGACGAGGTCCCGGTCGGCGAACGTCAGCACCGTGTCGAGGTGCATGGCGGCCCGCAGCCGGGGCATCCCCGCCACGACGACCTGCTCGACCGCCCCGGCGTCGAACAACGTCCGCGCGAGCTGGGTGACGGCCTGGCGCGACGTCCGCTCGCTCATCCCGACGAGCAGGACCCCGTTGCCGACGGGCATGACGTCGCCGCCCTCGATCGTCGCCTGCCCCCAGTCCTGCTCCGGGTCGCCCCACCACACGGTCGACTCCCGGTACTCCGGGTGGAACGAGTAGATCGCCTTCATGAGCAGCGTCTCGTCCTTGCGCGCCGGCCAGTACAGCGGGTTGAGCGTGAGCCCGCCGTAGACCCAGCACGTGGTGTCCCGCGTGTACAGGGTGTTGGGCAGCGGCGGGAGCAGGTACTCGCGGGCATCGGGCGTCTCGCGAGCCAGCGAGACGTAGTCGGTACGGTAGTCGTCCGGCAGGTCGGCGGTCCCCAGCCCGCCGATGAGGACCTCGGCGAGCGCCCGGTCGGGCAGCGTGTCGAGGTAGGCACGCGTGCCGTCCACCAGTCCCATGCCCACCCGGTTCGCCACGACCTTGCGGTCGAGCAGCCAGGCCCGCGCGTCCGGGATCGCCATCGTCTGCGCGAGCAAGTCGTGCAGCTCGACGACCTCGACGCCGCGGTTGCGCATCTTGTTGACGAAGTCGAGATGGTCGCGCTGGGCGGCCTCGACCCACATGACGTCGTCGAACAACAGGTCGTCGGAGTTCGTCGGCGTGAGCCGCTCGTGCGCGAGCCCGGGCGAGCAGACCAGCACCTTGCGCAGCCGGCCCACCTCCGAGTGGACGCCGTGCCGGACGGTCGGGGAGGCGGGGACGCTCATGGGGACGCACCTTTCGTCGACGGGACGAGGAACGGCTTACGGCTTCACAGGGAGATCCAGCCCGCGCTCAGGCCGACCACACCGGCCAGGGCGACGAGCACGACCACGACGAACGCGAGGAGCTCCGCCGGGCGGAAGACCTGGCGGCCCTGCTCGCGCCGCGTCATGACGAACAGGACGGTCAGCGGGGCGTACACGATGAAGGAGATGAGCAGCAGGTCGAGGCCTGCGGCGAACAGCAGGAACGCGGTGTAGGCCGTGGCCAGCACTGCGACGACGAGGTCGCCGCGCAGCGTGGACGACGACGCGCCGTCGTACGTCTCCCGGGTCACCCGGAGCCGGACCGCGTAGGCGGCGGCGAGCAGGTACGGGATCAGGCTCGTCACGGCCGTGAGGTCGAGCGCGAAGTCGAACGCGTCCTCGGAGAAGTAGGTCACCACGAGCACGACCTGCGACAGGGTCGTGCTGAGCAGCAGCGCGTTCACGGGCACGTCGCGGTCGGTCTGCCGGGTGAGGAAGCGGGGCATGTCGCGGTCCTTGGCCGCGACGAAGAGCACCTCGGCCGCCATGAGGGTCCACGCGAGGTACGCGCCCAGCACGGAGACGATCAGGCCGGCCGCCACGAACGTGCTGCCCCACTCGCCGACGGCGGCGCCGAGCACCTCCGCCATCGACGGCTGGCGCAGCTCCGCGATCTGGGCCATCGGCAGGACGCCGTACGACACGATCGTCACCGACGCGAAGATCGCCAGGACGCTCGAGAAGCCGAGGATGGTGGCCCGCCCGACGTCCTCACGACGCCGGGCGTGCCGGGAGTACACGCTCGCGCCCTCGACGCCGAGGAACACGAACACCGTGACCAGCATGGTCCCGCGCACCTGGTCGAACAGGGAGCCGGTGTAGTCCGCGCCACGCATGTTCTCGGCGAACACCGCGGGGTCGAGGACGAGCAGCGCGAGGAGGACGAACACGAGGATCGGGACGAGCTTGGCGACGGTGACGACCCGGTTGATCGCCGTCGCCTCCTTGATGCCGCGCCGCACCAGCAGGAAGAAGAGCCACAGCCCGACCGAGGAGAGCACCACGGCGAGCACCGTGTCGCCGGCGCCCAGGGCCGGGAACCACGCCCCGAGCGTGGACATGATGAGCACCCAGTACGTCACGTTGCCCACGCACGCGCTCGCCCAGTACCCCGCCGCGGAGAAGAAGCCGGTGAACTCGCCGAAACCCGCCTTGGCGTACGCGTAGACGCCGGCGTCGAGCTCGGGCTTGCGGACGGCGAGCCGCTGGAACACGAGGGCGAGCGTGAACATCCCGGCGCCCGCGACGGCCCACGCGATGAGCGCACCGAGCACGCCGGTCTCCTGCGCGAAGCGGCGCGGCAGGGAGAAGACGCCGGCACCGACCATCGACCCCACGACCATCGACGTGAGCGTGAGGAGCGAGACCTTCGCCGTGCGGCTCGTGGAGGTCGAGGTGCTGTCCTGCGCCATGCTCCGAGTCCCGTCTCGCGTGATCGGGTCGACGGCCGACGAGCGCCGCCCTGGCGTGCGACTTCTCCCGCGATGCTCTCAGCAGGGCCCCGGTCGTGCACGCGGACGCAGCCGCGTGTCCTCCGCCCGGTCGGGTCCCGGGCCGAGGCCGCCCGCGCCGCTGCTCATGATGCGACGCGCCGCCACGTCCGCACCCGCGAGGAGCGGCGACGGCACGCCGGGGCTCGCGCCGATGGCGGAGCCGCGCTGCACGGCCTCGGCGGGGATGCCGAGCACGACGACGCGGCCGTCGACGGCACCGCGGGCGTCCACGAGCGCGAACCCGTCGGGTGTCACGTCGAGGCTCTCGGACGGCACGGTGCCGCCGGCCGCGGTGGGCAGCGGGTGCCGTCGTGCGCGGCCGGAGCCGAGCAGGGCACGCAGGAGGGGGTCGTCCGTCGGCCCCACCGCCCCGCGCGACATGCGGGTCTCGACGAACGCCCTGGTCCGCACAGGTCCCCGCACGAGGCTGCGGGCGACGAAGGCGCCGTCCTCGACGTCGACCCGGGTGTCCTCGCCCAGGAGCTCCACGACGCCCGCGCGCACGAGCGCGAGGAGCTGGGCGGTGCGGCGCGGCGGCGGCCCGGACGCGAGCGCGAGGCCGAGCGGCGTGAGGAAGCCCTCGCCGAAGTCCTCCAGCGACGCTCCGTCGACGGCCCCGGACCGGACCAGCCGCGCGACCTCGCCGCGCAGCGTCTCCATCGCCCGGTTGACGCGGGCGCGCGGCGACGTGAGCGGCGAGGACACCGACTCCTGCTCGTCGCGCGCCCAGCGCCGGACCCACGCCGGCCAGCCCGCGGCGTCGAGGAGAGGCGGGCGGTCGGCGCGGGCGGGGTCGAACGCGTCCGCGGGGTCGTGCACGAGGTCGGCGGCCACGCGGGCGACGTCGTCGGTCGTGGCCAGGCGCCCGACGACCTCGGCGACGCCGACGCCGTCCCGCAGGGCCGACGGCCGGTGCTCGGCCAGCGCGGTCAGGTGCGCGAGCGCGAGCTCGGCCGCGAGGAGCGGCCACACGTCGCGCGCGAGGTCGAGCACGGGGCGTCCGTCCGCCCGCGCGGGGAGCGCGTCGAAGCGTGCGCGGGTCGCGATCCGCGCCCGGTACGGGGCGGGCAGGCCGTCGGCGAGCGCACCCTTGCCCCGGTACGGCAGCCCGCGCCGCGAGCCCGCGAGCAGGTGCGGCTCGGCACCGCTCGGGACGTACCGCAGCGCGTCGCCGGCGTGGGCGCCGTCGGCCCCGCCGTCGTCGCACGACCGCCCGGCCGCGTCGTGCGGCTCGCCGGTGCGCGCGTCGAGGAAGCGTCCGCCGCGCCCCACGGTGAGCAGCGCGAGGACGTCGAAGAAGTTGGCGCCCAGGCCGGCGACGAGCACGTCCTCGCGCGCGGGGACCGCGTCCCAGTCGCGCTCGGCGGGCATCCCCGGCTCGACGTACACGAGCCCGTGCGTGCGGGCGGCCGCCGCGAACGCCTCCGTCCGTGGGGACCGCCGGGACTGGACCATGCCCTGCGCGAGCACGACGACGGGCGCCTCGAGCGTCGCGGCTGTCGTGGCGGAGGAGCCCGGGCCGGCCGGT
Organism: Cellulosimicrobium sp. NPDC057127; assembly: GCF_042670945.1. Taxonomy (NCBI): domain Bacteria; kingdom Bacillati; phylum Actinomycetota; class Actinomycetes; order Micrococcales; family Promicromonosporaceae; genus Cellulosimicrobium; species Cellulosimicrobium sp. NPDC057127. The sequence continues at coordinate 49,264 of NZ_JBHUUP010000009.1, read as the reverse complement.
CCGGGCGCCAGCACGACCTCGCGCACGCCGGGCCGGGGCGCGCGCACGTCCACGGCCGTCCCGTGGACGGGCACCACCTCGATGCTCCCGCGTCGCGCGGCCTCGGCGAGCTGGTCGCGGTAGTAGTCGCCCTGGAGCCGCCGGGAGGGGTAGGAGCCGGGGCCGACGCGGCGGACCTCGTCACCCGGTCCGGCGGCCGGGGCCGCGGCACGTGCCCAGTCGACGAGGTCGGGTCCCGCGACGACGGGCCCCGTCATGGGCGTCGAGGCGTCGGCGTGCGCGGTCGTGCGCGCCGCCCACGTGTTGTTGAGCAGGAGCGGGGACTGGTCCGTCCGCCACGTCGCGCCTGCGCCGACCTCGACGCGGTCGACGACGGCGACGCGCAGCACCGGCAGCGACGGGTCCGGCGCCGAGCCCCACGGCACGCCCGGGCGGCGTCGGGCCGCGAGGCGCGCCACGACGGCGACGGCGCGCGGCCCTCCGCCCACGACGACCGCGTCGAGGGGCGGTCGGCCGCCCGCCGCACCGCCCGTCATGCGGGCGACGTCACCCCGGCGCCCGCGTCCGCCGTGGCGGGCGCCCCGAGCGTGGCGACCGAGTCGGCGAACGCCCGCGCTGCCGCGTCGAGCTCGGCGTCGTCGGCGGACGTGGCCGGGAACCGGTGCGGGAGGTCGGCGAGGACGCCGGCGTAGGTCTCGCGGCGGCGTGCCGCGCGCACGGTCGTGGGCAGCATCCGCAGGTGCCGGTCGAGCCGGTCGGCGAGCACGCTCGGGAAGACGCGCTCCCAGCGTCCGCGCTCCGGCCCGAGCGCGTGCGTCGCCGGGTCCGCGGGCACCACGGCCCGGCCCGCGCGCTCCGCCCCGGTGGCGGACTCGTCGACCGCGCCGTCGCGCACGACGACGCCGTAGGCCTCGAGCGCGTGCCCCGGCGACACGAGGCCCGCCGCCACGTCGGCGAGCACCGCCTGCGGGTCCCGCAGGAGCGGGTCGCCGTACCCGCCCGCGCCGGACGTGCGCAGCACGACGCGGTCTCCCGCGCGCAGCGGGTGCACGTCGACGACGGACAGCCGCCGCTCGTCCGCGCGGCCCGCGTTGACGACGAGCTCGGTGAGCGCGCCGGGGCGGCCGCCCGCGAAGCCCCACGGGCGGAAGCGCAGGCGCTCGAGCCCGCGTGCGAGGAGCGAGCCGTCGGTCAGCGCCTCGAACTCGAGCTCGAGGCCGCTCCCGCCGCGCCAGCGCCCGGCGCCGCCCGAGTCGGTGCGCAGGGCGTAGCGCAGCACGCGCACGGCGACGTTCGCCTCGACGGTCTCCACGGGGTTGTTCGACAGGTTGGAGATGCCGGAGTCGCGGCCGTCGGCACCGTCCGCGCCGTGGCGCGCGCCGGTGCCGCCGACCATCGGCTCGACGACGTCCACGCGGGACCCGTCGGCCGCCGCGAAGACGACCGGCACGACGAGACCGCTCGACGCGGCGGGCAGCACCTCGGGCGCCGCCTGGACGAGCGCGCCCGAGACCACGTCGTTGACGCGCGACGTCGTCGCGTGCCGCACGCCCGTCGCGGCGGTCCCCGTCGCGTTGAGCAGCGTGCCCTCGGGAGCGGTGAAGCCGATGACGTCCATGAGCCCGCCGTTGAGCGGGACGGCCGGGTCGAGCGTGCCGACGATCGCGAACAACCGCGTCACGACCCAGGAGTGGGCCTTCCCGAACGTCACCATGTTCAGCGCGGCCTCGACCTGCGGGTCGGTACCGGTGAGGTCGAGGTGGACCGTGCCGTCGGCCACCGTGGCGGTCACGACGACGCGCAGCGGGACGTCGCTCACGCCGTCGTTGTCGAGGAAGTCCTCGAACCGGTAGGTGCCGTCGGCGAGCGTGCGCAGCGCGGCCCGGGCGCGGGCGGCGCTCTGGTCGCGGGCGAACCGGCCGACGTCCGCGAGCCCGGCCGCCCCGACGCCCGCGGTCAGCTCGGCCACCCGGCGTCGCCCCGTGTCGAGCGCGGCGAGCATCGCGTGCAGGTCGCCGCGGTTCGCCTCGGGCGTGCGGGAGTTCGCCGCGAGGATCGCCTCGACCTCGGGCACGACCGTCCCGCCGCGCACGTACCGCACCGGCGGCACGCGCAGCCCCTCCGCGAACACGGAGTCGTTGAGGACGCTCACCGACGACGGGACGCGCCCGCCGACGTCGGACACGTGGACGAACGCCCACCCGTAGCCCACGAGCTCGTCGCCGTCGAAGTACGGGGCGATCGCGTGGACGTCGGGCAGGTGCGTGGACAGGCCGCCGGACAGGTACGGGTCGTTCGTCAGCACGACGTCGCCCGGCGCGAGCGGGCCGCCCGCGGTCGCCGCCTCGATCGCCGGCGTGAGGTCGAGGCCGACGAAGCCCGAGACGCCGACGTCCTGCGGGTAGGCGACGAACCGGCCCGACAGGTCCGCGACGGCGCACGCGAAGTCCGCGGCGTCGCGCACGTACAGGCTCCGGCTCGCCCGGCGCAGCGTCAGGCACATCTCCTCGACCGCGGCCTGCAGCCGCGTGTGGGCGACGTCCTTCTCGACCGTCGTCAGCACGGCTCAGCCCTTCCTCTCGGCGCGGTCCCGCACGAGGTGCAGGTTGCCGCCGTCGTCGCTCGTCGCGGTCCAGCCCGCGGGCACGAGCACCGTCGTGTCGGCCTTCTCGACCACCGCGGGGCCCGCGACCGACGGCTCGCCGCCGTGCGGGACGAGCGCGTGCACGGTCGCGGGGCGGGCCGTGCCGTCGTACCGGACGTCGCGCGCGCCGGTCTTGACGAACGTGCCGCCCACGCTGCCGGGACGGACCTCGCCCAGCCGGACGGTCACGGTCGCCCGCACGGTCTCCGCGCGCACCGTCGCGGCGTGGTCCACGAAGCCGTGCACGCGCTCGTGCTGCTCGGCGAAGCGGCGGAGCGTCGCGTCGGCCACGAGGCGCAGCGCCTGCGACCCCGCCTCCTCGGTCGAGCGCTCGGCGAGCACGACCTCGAGCGTCGTCGGCTGGCCCGCGTACCGCAGGTCGGCGCTCAGCGTCACGGTGCCCGTGGCGTCGACCTCCTGCGTGCGCAGCCACGCGAGGACGTCGGCCTCGAGCTCGGCGCACACCGCGGTCAGCGCCTCGAGCGTGTCGTCCGCGACCGTCGTGCGGACGGTGCGCGCGACGTCGCGGCGCACGGGGGCGATCGCCGCGCCGAGCGCGCAGAACGTCCCGGCCGCGGCGGGCACGAGCACGCGCCCGACCCCGACCTCGTCGGCGAGCAGGGCGGCGTGCGTCCCGCCCGCGCCGCCGAACGCGACGAACGTGTACTGCTCGGGCACCTCGCCGTGGGCGGCGAGCACGGTGCGCAGCCGCGCGGCCATGCCCGCCGACGCGACCCGGAACGCCGCGTCGGCGACGCCGTCCGCCCGCTCGGACTGGTCGGACGCGTCGCCCGCGAGGCCCACGTCCCCGACGTGCAGGTCCGCGGCGACGCGCGCGAGCGACCGCGTCGCGAGGTCGGCCCGCAGCGGGAACGTCCCGCCGAGGAACGTGTGCGGGTCGATCACGCCGGCGTGCACGTACGCGTCGGTGAGCGCCGCGTCCGTCCCGCCCGCGTCGTACGCGGCCGGGCCGGGCACCGCGCCGACGCTCGCCGGCCCGACGCGCAGCACGGGCCGCGCGCCCGAGCGGTCGCCCCACACGACGGAGCCGCCGCCTGCGCCGATCGCCGAGACCTCGACGACGGGCGTCATGAGCGGGTGGGGCCCGACGGTGGCGGTCGTCGTGAGCACCGGGCGACCGCCGCGCAGCACCCCGATGTCGCTGCTGGTCCCGCCCATGTCGAGCGTCACCATGTCCGTCCCGGGCCAGGCGGTCGCGGCCGCGGACACCCCGCCGGCCGGGCCCGAGAGCACGGTCTGCACCGGGCGTCGCACCGCCGACCCGATCGACACCGACCCGCCGTTCGACGTCGTGATGTAGACGCGCGCGTCGACCCGCAGCCGTGCGAGGCGCTCGCGCAGGGCCGTGAAGTACGCGGTCATGAGCGGCGTGATCTGGGCGTCGAGGAGGGCGAGCGTCGTGCGCTCGTACTCGCCGGCCTCGGGCCACACCGCGGCCGCGGACGTCACCGGCACGTCGAGGGCCGCGGCCAGGCGGGTGGCCAGGTGCTGCTCGGCCTCGCGGGCCGCGTACCCGCCGACGAGGCTCACCGCGACGACCTCCGGTGCGATCGCCTCGAGACGGTCCACCAGGCGGGCCAGCCCGGCGTCGTCCACCTCGGGGCCGACGGCGGCGCCGCCCGCCGTGAAGCGGTGCTCGACCTCGAGGACGTGCTCGCGCGGGACGATCGGGGCAGGCGGCGTCGCGTGGAGGTCGAACGAGCGCGGCATCCGGGCGCGGGCGATCTGCAGCACGTCGCGGTGCCCCTGGCTCGTGACGAGCGCGGCCGTCGCGACGCGGCCCTGGAGGATCGCGTTCAGGCCGATCGTCGTGCCGTGCGAGACGGCGGCGACGTCCGCGACGTCGATCCCGCGCGCGAGCAGCTGCGCGAGGCCGGTCTCCACGCCCTCCGACGGGTCGTGCGGCGTGCTCGGCACCTTGTGGGTGATCGCGTCCGCGAGCGACCACGACGTGCCGTCCCCGGGGACCGCGACGAGGTCGGTGAACGTGCCGCCGACGTCGATGCCGATGCGCCAGCGACGGTGGGGTGCGGGGTCAGCCATGGCCTACAGGAACCTCGAGACGTGGACGGTGCGGTCGAGCACGGCGATGGTCACGACGCTCACGAGGAGCAGGATCGTCGAGACGGCCGCGACGGAGGGTTCGAGCTGGACCTGCACCGCCGAGTAGATGCGGACGGGGACGGTCGACTCGCCGGCGCCCGCGACGAGCACGGACACCGCGACCTCGCCGAGCGAGATGACGGCCGCGAGGAACGCGCCGGCGACGATCCCCGGGCGCAGGAGCGGGACGGTGATCGTGAGGAACGTGCGCACGGACGACGCCCCGAGGGACCGGGCCGCGCGCGGCAGGCGCGGGTCGAGCGCCGCGGCGCTCACCGCCACCACCCGCACGCAGAACGGGAACGTCACCACCAGGTGCGCGAGCCACAGGCCCTCGGCGGACCCGACCATGCCGGCGCCCTGGAGCTGGTACAGGAGCGCGAGCCCGATCATGACACCGGGCACGGCCATCGGCGAGAGGAACAGCAGCCCGAGCGCGCGGCGTCCCGGGAACGTGCCCGCGCCCATGGCGTACCCGCCGAGCGTGCCGAGCACGACGACGACCGGCACCACGAGGAGCGCGACGCGCAGCGAGTACGCGAGCGAGTCGAGCCACTGCGTCGACCCGAGGACCTCGGCGTACCAGCGCAGCGACAGCCCGGACGGCGGGAACCGGAAGTTGTTGCCCTCGTTGAACGAGCTCAGCGCGACGACGGCGAGGGGCAGCAGGAGGAACGCGCACACGAGGACCACGGGCACGAGGCTCAGCGCTCGGCGCGCCCGGGTGCCCCGGCCCGCGGCGTGCGGGGTGGCGGTGCGACGGTCAGCCACGACGCCCCCTCTCCGCGGCGCGCCCGAGGAGGCCGATGAGCCCGCACGCGACGAGCGTCACCGTGAGCAGCACGAAGCTCAGCGCGGCGGCGCGCGGCTGGTCGAACGCGACCATCGCCTCGGTCTGGATGCGTAGCCCCGCGAGCGACTGGTTCGCCCCGCCCACGAGCAGCGGCGTGACGTACACGCCCATGCTCAGCGAGAAGACGATGACGAGCGCCGCGACCACACCGGGTGTCGCGAGCGGCAGCACGACGGACCGGAACGTCCGCAGACCGGACGCGCCGAGGTCCGACGACGCGCGCAGCAGGTTCGTGTCGATCGCCCCGAGCGACGCCGACAGCGCGAGCACCGCGAACGGCAGGAGGACGTGCACGACGGCGAGGAACACCGTCCACGGCGAGCGCAGCAGCGGGAGCGACTCGTCGGTCAGGCCGAGCGCCTGGAGCGCCACGTTGACCGGCCCCTCGCCCGCCATGACGACGCGCCAACCGAACGAGCGCACGACCTCGCTCGTGAGCAGCGGCGACAGCGTGATGACGAAGACGAGGCTCTTGCCGACCGGCGACGTCGAGCGCGCGAGGTACCACGCGACCGGGAAGCCGAGGACGAGGCACGTCAGGCTCACGCGGACCGCGAGCCACAGGCTCTCGACGACGGACCCCCACAGGTAGGGCGTGGAGAACACCTCGCCGTACTGCGCGAGCGTCAGGCCCGGCAGCGTGTTGTTCATGGCGTCGGTCGGGCGCAGGCTCAGGACGAGCAGCCCGGCGAGCGGGACGAGGAACGCCACCACGAGGAACGCCGTGGGCACGATCGCGGCGACGTGGCCGCGCAGCTCCCGGCGGCGTCGCGGCGGGCGCGACGCCGGCTCGGCGGCCACCGGCGTCGCCGGTGCGGGGGTCGTCGTCACGTCACGACGCCCCGAGCAGGAGGGGCGCGTCGTCGGACCACGTCAGCCCGACGGTCTCGCCCTCGGCGAAGCGGCGCGCACCCGGCGGGCACGCGAGCAGCTCGGTCCCGTCGGCGGCGCGGACGCGGTACTCGTAGCGCTCGCCCGTGAACCCGACCGACAGGACCGTGGCCCGTGCGGCGTCGTCGTCGAGGTCGCCGGGGCCGACGAGCACGACGTGCTCGGGGCGCAGCGCGACGGTGTCGGCCCGCTCGGCGCGCGGGACCGCGCGGCCGAGCACCGTGGGCCGGCCGTCGTCCGTGCGCACGGGCAGCAGGTTCGCCGCGCCGACGAAGTCGGCCGTGAAGCGCGTGCGGGGCGACCGGTAGAGCTCCTCGGGCGTGCCGAGCTGCTCGAGCCCGCCGTGCGCGAGCAGCGCCACCCGGTCCGACAGCGCGAGCGCCTCCGCCTGGTCGTGCGTGACGAACACGGTCGTCGTGCCGACCTCGCGCTGCAGCTCGCGCAGCTCGTGACGCATCTGCCGGCGCAGCTTCGCGTCGAGGTTCGACAGTGGCTCGTCGAGCAGCAGGACGCGCGGCCGCGTGACGAGCGCCCGGGCGATCGCGACGCGCTGCTGCTGCCCGCCCGAGAGCTGTTGCGGGTAGCGGTCGGCGTAGTCGACGAGGTGGACGAGCCGCAGCGCCTCCGCGACGCGCTCGTCCCGCTCGGCCCGCGGCACGCGGCGCGTGCGCAGGCCGTACTCGAGGTTGCGCCGCACCGTCATGTGCGGGAACAGCGCGTAGCTCTGGAAGACGAGCCCGGTCTCGCGCCGGTTCGGCGCGACGTGCGTGACGTCCTGGCCGTCGATCGCGACGGTGCCCGCCGACGGCGCGACGAAGCCCGCGAGGACGCTGAGGAGCGTCGACTTGCCGCACCCCGACGGCCCGAGGACGGAGACGAACTCGCCCGCCTCGATGGTCAGCTCGTCGAGCTCGAGCACGGGCGGGCCGCCGTAGCCGACGCTCAGCCCGCGGATCTCCACGCGCCCCTGCGTCGTCGTGCCCGTCTCCCGGGCCGTCGTCGGTGCCGCCATCAGCCGAAGATCTGCTGCCAGCGCGCCTGCAGGTCGGGCAGCTGCGGCGTGATGGCCTCGTAGTCGACCCACACGAAGTCGTCGTACGCGCCCTCGCCGCTGGCGATCTGCTGGCTGAACTGCTCGGGGTAGACGTTCTCGTCGTTCGACGCGGCGTACCAGGTGCCCTCCGAGAACACGGGCTGGTAATCGCTCGACGCGACGTAGTTCAGGAACTCGTACGCGAGGTCCTCCTGCTCGGTGCCCTCGGTGACGAAGAGCGACGTCAGCGCGCCCACGGACCCCGACTCGGGGTAGGAGTAGCCGATGGGCTCGCCCTGGTTCTGCTGGACGAACGCGCGGCCGTCCCAGTGCGCGGCGATCCACGCGTCGCCGTTCGCGAGCGCGGTCTCGACGCTCGTGCCGTCCGCCGGGAAGGACGAGGCGCAGTCGGCGAGGGTCTCGAGCTGCTCGAACGCGGCGTCGACGTCGTCGGGGTCGGTGATCGTGCCGCCGGCCTCGTCGATCAGGCCTGCGAGGAACTCGACGCCCGTGTTGAAGGTCAGCGGCGAGACCGCGACGTGCCCGCAGTACTGCGGGTCGAGGAGGTCGGACCACGCGGTCGGCGGCTCCGTCACCTTGTCCGTCCGGTACGCGATGCCCGTCGAGCCGACGGTGAGCGGGACGCCGTACTGCGTGCCGTCGACGTTGCTCTGCTCGGCGAGCACGGTGTTGAGCTGGTCGAACTCGGCGATGCGCTCGGTGTCGAGCTCGGCGACGACGCCGGCGGACACGGCGCTCGGGACGACGTTGGGCGTGAACGCGACCACGTCGTAGGCGGGGGTGCCGCCCTGCGTCGAGCGCAGCGCGGTCAGCCAGTCCGCGGGCCCGCCGGGGACGAGCTCGACCGTCGCGCCCGTCTCCTCCTCGAACGGCTCGACGAACGCCTCCGTGAAGGACTCGCCCCAGGAGCCGGCGTAGACGGCGACCGTGAGCGTCTGGTCCGACGGGGCGTCCGACCCGGCGTCGTCCGAACCGGTCGAGCACGCGGCGAGCCCTCCGGTGAGCGCGAGCGCGGACGTCACGGCGAGCGTGCGGGGGAGCTGGGCCCGGGAGGCCCGTCCCGTGGTGCGGGAGGTCATGAGGTTCTCGTTCCTGTGGTCGTGCACCGGTCAGGGGAGTGCGGCGGTGGGGTCGGGACGGGCGTGCCGCGCGGGTCAGGCGTCGGCGTGGTGCGGCGGCCGGCGCAGGTCCCAGGCGTAGTGGCTCTCGAGGACCTGTCCGAGCCGCAGGAGACAGTCCTCGCGACCCTGCGGCGCGACGAGCTGGGCGCCGAGCGGCAGCCCGTCGTCGTCGAGGTGCGTGGGCAGCGTGAGCGCGGGCGTGCCGATCATGCTCGGCACCGTCGTGAAGGCCAGTGTGCGCTCGTACACGACGGACTCGCGCGACGGGGCCTGGCGCGTGAGCTCGTCGAGCACGACGCCCACCGCCGGGACGCGCGTGGCGGTCGTCGGGGTGAGGACGACGTCGACGTCGCGGAACAGTGCCGCGGTCGTCCGGCGCGCGAGGTCGCGCACCCGCACCGCGGCGCGGACGTAGTCGGACGCCGAGAGGTCGTCCGCCTGCGCCATGACCCGGTGGATGTAGGGCTGGAGCAGCTCGGGGTGGTCGAGCGACGTCTGCCGCAGCCACGCCGGGATGACCACGCCCGGGTACAGGTCCATGAGCTCGGCGCCCTCGTCGGGCGGGTCGAGCGCGACGACCGCGTGCCCGTGCGAGCGCAGCACCGCGGCGACGTCCTCCACGGCGGCGACGCACGCCGCGTCGACGGCGATCCGCGGGTCGTACGACCGCGTGAGCAGCCCGACCCGCAGCGGGGCGGGTGCCCGGTCGAGCTCTGCGAGGTAGTCGGGCGGGCCGGCGGGGACCTGCCACGCGAGCGGGTCGGGCGCCGCGAGGTGCGCGACGACGGCGGCCGTGTCGCGCACCGTCCACGTGACGACGCCCTCGGTCGCACCACCCTCCCAGCCCTGGACGCGCTGGGGCAGGAGCCCGCGCGAGGGCTTGAGGCCGACGAGCCCGCAGAAGGCCGCGGGGACGCGCAGGGAGCCGCCGCCGTCGCTCGCGAGGGCGACCGGCACGATGCCTGCGGCGACCGCCGCGGCCGACCCGCCGCTCGACCCGCCGGGGGAGCGGCCGAGGTCCCACGGGTTGTGCGTCGTGCCCGAGCGCGGGCTCTCGCAGGACGTGGTCATGGCGAGCTCGGGCGTCGCGGAGCGGCCGACCTGGACGAAGCCCGCCGCGAGGGCGGCGGCGGGCAGGAGGTCGGTCGAGGACGCCGGTGTCTCGTCGATCGCGAGCGAGCCACGCGTCCAGGGCTGACCCGCGACCGAGAACGTGTCCTTCACGGTGAGCGGGACGCCCGCGAACGGCGGCAGCGCCGTCCCTGCCTCGTGGGCCCGGTCCACGGCGTCGGCGGCGGCCAGCGTCGCCGCGTCGTCGCGCCACACGAGCGACCGCACCACCGGGTCGACCACGTCCGCGCGGGCGAGGGCGGACTCCGCCTCGGCGCGCGCGGACGACCGGCCGGAGCGGATCCGGTCGGCCGTGCCCATCACAGACATATGTGATGGAAGATTCGGAGTCACGGGTAGACGTTAACCATCCGGTGCCGGGCGCTCCAAGCCGGCCCGCGCGCCGTCCACGTGCTGAGACCGTGGGTGCTGCGGCGTCTCGACCGCGATCGCCGGGCGCGCCGGCCTGATATACATCTGGATGAAAAGCGCCACGCGCAGGCACCGCTGCGGACTCAGGCGCACGACGACGACCGACGAGGGGCGATGACGACGACAGGATCCGACGCCGGGAGCTCCGCCCCGGGTACGGTCGCCGACCTCATCGCCTCGGTGCACGGGGTCTCCGGTCCGGTGCTCGCGGAGCGGCTCACCGCCTGGATCGAGCAGGGCCTCCTCGCCCCCGGCACCCGGCTGCCCACGATCGAGGAGGTCGCGACGGCGTCCGGCCTCGGCCGCTCGACCGTGGCCGGGACGTGGTCGCTCCTCGTCGACCGGGGTCTCGTCCAGACGCGGCGCCGGGGCGGCACCATCGTCGTCGGCCCCGCGAGCGCACCCCCCTGGCCCCGCGCGGGGCAGGCGCCGGTGTTCACCGGCTGGTCGTCGGTGGATCTCGCGTCGGCGCACCCCACGACCGACCGGCTCCCCGACCTCCTCGAGGCGTTCGAGCACAGCCTGCGCGAGCCCCACACCAACTCCCTGCACCGCGAGGCGATCACCCCGGCGCTGCTCGACGCCGTCCGCCGCGACTGGCCCTTCGACGCCGCGGAGTGGGTCACGGTGAGCGGCGCCGGAGAGGCGACGCTGCTCACCGCCGAGGCGGCGACGCCGGCGGGCGGTCTCGTCGCGGTCCAGGAGCCGGCCGTGTCCGGGACGATCGGCAACCTGCGGTCGGTCGGGTTCCAGGTCGTCGGCGTCGCGTCCGACGCCTCGGGTCCCGTGCCCGAGGCGCTCGAGCGCGCCCTCGCCGCGGGAGCGCGGACGTTCGTCTACCAGCCGGGCGGCGAGTTCTCGCTGGAGGGCGGGATCACGCCGGCGCGCCTCGCCGAGCTCGCCGACGTGCTCCGCACGCAGGCACCCGACGCCTGGGTGCTCGAGGAGGACGTGCTCGGCCCGCTCGCCCCGACGCGGCCCCTGAGCCTCGGTGAGCTGCTCCCGGGTCGCGTCGTCCGCATCTCGTCGTTCTGCCGTGCGTTCGGCCTGGACCTGCGCACGACGGTCGTCGGCGGGGCGCGCGACGTCGTCCTGGGAGTCCGCCGCCTGCGCAGCCACGGCATCCTCGCGCAGAGCCGCATCCTCCAGAACGCCCTCGCGCACCTGCTCGTCACGCCGAGCGTCGGCGAGCTCGTCGCGGAGTCCGGCCGCTGGTACGCCGACCGCGCGGCGAGCCTCGCCGACGCGCTCGCCGTCCACGACGTGCGCACCGCGACGCCTCCGGGCGGGCTCGTCGTGTGGGTGCGCGCCGAGAACGAGGACGAGGCCCTCGCCGAGCTCGGGGCGCGCGGGATCGTGCTCCCGCCGTCGTCGCGCACGTTCGTGACCCCGCCGCAGCCCGCGTGGCTGCGGGTCGCCACGCCGCAGCTCCCCGCCCACCCGGAGCGGGTCGCGGAGCTCGCCGACGTCCTCGCGAGCGCGGCGCGCGCGGCGCTGCTCGCCGGCTAGGGCCGGCCCGGCGGGAGGGCGGACCGACGCGTCGTCCTGTCCCCAGATGCGACGCCCTGTGACCGGGACCACGCTGGAGGGAACGCTCGACGCGTCGAGAACTGGCGCGTGCCGTGGACGCCCCGTGCTGCGTGCGGGACGGCCGACTCCGCGAGGGAGATTCCATGTTCTTCCACCGTCAAGAGCTCCAGCACAAGGCCAAGCCCGAGAAGCCCGACGCCGTCTACGCCCGCAAGCTCCAGGAGGTCCTGGGCGGGCAGTACGGCGAGATCACCGTCGCCATGCAGTACGGGTTCCAGTCCTGGAACGCCCACCTGCCCGGCAAGTACCGCGACCTGCTCTACGGCATCGGTGCCGAGGAGATGGGGCACGTCGAGATGCTCGCGACGATGATCTCCCAGCTCCTCGCTGACGCCCCGCTCGGCGTCGTCGAGGGGGCGGTGCAGGACGACCCGACCGTCGCCGCGATCGTCGGCGGGACCGACCCTCAGCAGGCGATCGTCGCGGGCGCCGGCGCGCGCCCGGTCGACTCCAACGGCAACCCGTGGACCGCCGGCTACGTCACCGCGAGCGGCAACATGCTCGCCGACTTCACGGCGAACGCGAACGCCGAGATGCAGGGCCGGCTCCAGGTGTCCCGGCTGTACCACATGACCGACGACCGCGGGGTGAAGGACCTCCTGGCGTTCCTGCTCGCGCGGGACACCATGCACCAGAACCAGTGGCTCGCCGCGGCCCAGGAGCTGCGCGACGAGGGGATCGAGGAGCTGCCCGTGCCCAGCACGTTCCCGCAGAACAAGGAGCACACCGAGTCGTCCTACCAGTACATCAACTTCTCGGACGGCGAGCACGCGTCCGAGGGGCGCTGGGCGAGCGGGCCGACGCCGGACGGCAAGGGCACGTTCGAGTACGTCGCCACGCCGCCGCCCGGGGTGCCGATGCCGCCTCCCACGCAGCCCGACCCGCGCTTCCACGGCACGACGGGCAAGCCGTCGACGCTCGACAAGGCCACCGGCGTCGTGAAGGACGCCCTGCACAAGGAGTGAGACCGCACGAGGAGTGAGGAGACCAGCATGACGACGACCCCCCAGCCAGGAGTCCGGGCGACCACCGAACGTCCCGCGCGCGGCGTCCACCAGTGGCTCGCGCTCGTGATCGGTGTGGTCTACCTGATCATCGGCATCGTCGGCTTCGCGATCACGGGTTTCGACGGTTGGTTCGAGCACGACCACTCGCAGACGCTGCTCGGGTTCGCGATCAACCCGCTGCACAACGTCGTCCACATCGTCATCGGCCTCCTCGGCGTGCTGATGTGGAACCGGTCGGCGAGCGCCCGCACGTACGGGTGGATCCTCGCGATCGGGTACGGCGCCACGTTCGTCTACGGGCTGATCGTGGTGAACAACGAGGACGCGAACATCCTCAACATCAACGGCGCCGACAACGTGCTGCACGCCGTCAGCGCCATCGCGGGCCTCGCCATCGCCCTGTGGCCTGCCCGCAAGGAGCACCCGGCGACCGGGACGGCCGCCCGGTAGCCCGGACGCACGAACGGGGGCGTCGGTGCACGAGCACCGGCGCCCCCGTCCGTGCGAGGACCTGCTTCGTCCCTCAGGCGCCCGAACCCTCGTCCGAGGCCTCGCCGCCGGTCCGCGGGTTGAGGTTCGCCGGGTCGGCGTCCGGGTCGGCGTCGTTCGACGTCCCCGAGCCCTGCGCCTCCGCGCCCTCGCGCGGGTTGAGGTTCGCCGGGTCCGCGTCCGGGTCCTGGCTCGGGTCGTAGCCGTCGTTCTGCTGGCTGCTCTCGCTCATCTCGTCCTCCTCGCGATGCGGCACACCGGCCCTGTGTCGCGTGCCGGCGGTCCCTCACCGTGGCACGCCCGTCCGGCCCTCGCACGCGCGCCCGCCCTGGTGCACGACCACGTGCCAGCACCCCGGGGCCGTGCCTAGCCTGGCCGTCGGGCAGTCCCCGGGCTCGAGACGGAGGGTCGCCCGCGAACGGACGTGGAGGCCGCGATGTCGGAGCAGCAGGGCGCACCCCTGGGCGGGTGCCCACGATTGCGCAGCGTCACCGAGGTGGCCGAGCTGGCGGGTGTCGTCGCGCCGCTCTACGTGCGGTTCAGCGGGGGACCGGAGGCGGACGCCGCGGTGGCGAGCCGCGACCACGAGAGCGGCGCCCTGCTGCCGGGTCTCAGCGTCAACCCGATGAACCCCGAGCCGTGGTGGGACCGGCCGGTCGAGCACTGGGTGGCGCGGCAGCTGTGCCAGTACGCCCACCTCGTGACCTCCGAGCGCTTCCCGTGGCTGCTCACCGGGACGGTCGTGGGCCGCGGCCCGGACTGCGAGCCGCTGCTCGTCGATCCCGCTCCCGTGGCGACGATCGACCCGTCCGTCGTGGAGGAGGCGGGCCGGCTCTACCGCGAGGTGTTCGACGCGGGGCGGACCAGCACCTGACGCCGGGACTGCGAGCGCCGCGGGCCCTGCCTACGGTGGCCTCTCGCCGACGCCAGGAGGTCTCGTGCCCCAGCCCGCCGCCCCCACGCCCCGCGCGCTGCCGCGCGCCTCGGTGCTGGACACGCTCCGCGTCGCGGGCACGGTCGCCGTCCCGCTCCTGGCGCGCGGGCTGATCGTCCGCCGGCCGGGAGCGGTGCGCCTGGCCGAGGCCGTCGACGGGGACCGGCGGGGCGTGCGCCTCTTCCAGCGGCTGCGGCGCACCTACGGCGGCGGTCCGTTGCGCCTGCGCGTGCCGGGGCGCCGGATCGTCGTCCTGCTCGCCCCGGAGCACGTGCACCGCGTGCTCGCGCAGTCGCCGGAGCCGTTCTCGCCCGCCACGAAGGAGAAGCGGTCGGCGCTCGGGCACTTCCAGCCGCACGGCGTCCTGATCTCCACGGGCGCCGACCGGGCGGACCGCCGGCGGTTCAACGAGGACGTCCTCGACAGCGGGCACGCCGTGCACCGCACGGCCGACGCCATGGTGGGCGAGATCCGTCGCGAGGTCGCCGAGCTCGTCGACGTGGCCGCGCGCGACGGCGTCCTCGACTGGGACGCGTACGCCCGCACGTGGTGGCGCATGGTGCGCCAGCTGGTGCTCGGGGCGAGCGCGCGCGACGACGAGGCGCTCACCGAGGACCTGCACGTGCTGCGCGCGACGGCGAACTGGGCGTTCCTGCACCCGAGGCGGCGCGCACGCCGGGCCCGCTTCCTCGACGGGGTGCGGCGGCAGATCGCCCGGGCGGAGCCCGGCAGCCTCGCGGCGTCGATGCCGTTCGCGCACGTGAGCGACCGCACGGACCCGGAGCAGCAGGTGCCGCAGTGGCTGTTCGCGTTCGACGCCGCCGCGTGGGCGAGCTACCGCGCGCTCGCCCTGCTGGCGAGCCACCCCGACGCGCTCTCCCGGGCGCGCGAGGAGATCGCCGGGCGCGACCTGTCCGTGCCGAAGGACCTGCCGTTCCTGCGCGCCGTCGTGCTGGAGTCGCTGCGCCTGTGGCCGACGACGCCCGCGCTCCTGCGCGAGACGACCGCGCCGACGCGGTGGGAGGGCGGCCGTGTGCCCGAGGACACGCTCGTCCTCACCTATGCGCCGTTCTTCCACCGGGACGACGAGAACCTGCCTGAGGCGGACCGGTTCGCGCCCGAGCTGTGGACGGGGCCGCGCACCGAGGCCGACTGGCCGCTCGTCCCGTTCAGCGCCGGACCCGCGGAGTGCGCGGGGCGCAATCTCGTGCTGCACGTGACGAGCACGGTGCTGGCCCTCCTGGTCGACGCGAGCGGCGAGGACGGGCCGCGGCTCGTGGGGCGGCACCCGCTCGACCCGGACGCTGCTCTTCCCGGGACGCTCGACCCGTTCTCGCTCCGGTTCGCCCTGGGGCCCGCGAGGGGCTGACCGGCGCCGGAGACCGACGGGAGGTCACGACGCGAGCTCCTGCTCGCGCGGGCGTCGATCGGTCTGGTGCTCCGTCGACCGTGGCGCGGAGTCCTCCACGAAGCGTGGCCGGCAGGCGAACCAGCCGGCGATCGTCCCGGGGACGACGGTCGCGGCGAGCACCAGGAGCGGTGCCGACCAGGATCCCGTCGCCTCCCGCAGGAGACCCAGGCCGATCGGGCCGAGGCACGCCAGGCCGTAGCCGATCCCCTGGACGAAGCCTGACACGGCCGACGCGGTCTGCGGGGTCCTGGTCCGGCGGTTGATGAGCGTCATGCAGAGCGGGAAGGTGCTCACCCCGATGCCCAGTGCGCACATCCACACGGGTGTGCCGTCGAGCGGGGACAGGAGCAGGCCCAGGTATCCGGCGACGAGAAAGACCGAGCTCGCGACGACGACCACGAACGGGTTGGCGGTGCGGGTGGCCACCTGGGGGACCACCAGGGCGGCGACCACGCCCCAGGCCGAGTAGAGGCCGACCATGGCCCCGCCCAGGGCGGCGCTGCCCCCGGCGTCGGTGAGGACGGCCGGCACCCAGGTGATGACCCCGTAGTTGGACAGCGACAGCATCGCGAACAGGACGACGAGGCCCCAGACGGTCGACGACCGGCTGATCCGTCGGCTCGTCGTCGTCGTGACCGTCGTGGCCGTCGTCGGTGTGACCGCCGCCGCCGTGGCCGCGGACGGATGGTGGTCGCGGGGCAGCTTCGTGGCGAGCACGAACCAGACCGCGGAAGCCACGGCGGCCGGTGCTGCCCAGACTCCGACCGAGACCTGCCAGGAGGCCGCGTCGGCCACCGGGACCGCCAGGAGCGGGGCGACGAACTGGCCGGTCTGCATGAGGAGCAGGTAGAGCGAGGTCCACAGGGCGAGCCGGTCGGGGAACCACGTCTTGACCAGCGGGACGATGACGACGTTCGCGGCCCCGATGCCGGCGAGGGCCAGCACCGTCGACGCCACGAGCACGGCGGGCGTCGGGGAGAAGGCGCGCAGCAGGAGCGACAGAGCGGTCAATCCCAGCGCCACCGTGGCCGTGCGCTCGAGCCCGAACTTCCGTGTCACCACGGGGGCGAGGAACCCGAAGATGCCGAACGACGCCGCCGGGACGGTACCGAGCAACCCCGTCAGCGCCACGCCGAAGCCGAGGTCGGTGCCGATGATCTCCAGGAGCGGGGTGAAGCCGGTCACCGCTGTCCGGAGGTTGAGCGCGGTCAGCGCGATGGCGAGCCCCGCCCACAGGGCCGGGCGCCCGCGGGGCACCCGAAGGCGGGGTCGAGACGGTGTCGTCACGCTAAACTCCGGGATGGCGTCCGCTGGTGATGGGATCATGGGATGAATCGCGAGGAGTCTTCCACAGGTGCGCCGATGCGTCGAGTGGGTCTCATCGACCAGGCCGCCGCGCGCTTCCGGGACGAGGTCGTCTCCGGCCGCTGGCCGGTCGGCGCGCGGATCCCCACCGAGCCTGCGCTCGTGGCGGAGTTCGGGGTCGGGCGGAACACCGTGCGGGAGGCGCTCCAGTCGCTCGTGCACGCCGGGCTGCTGCGCCGGGAGCAGGGCCGCGGCACCTTCGTGATCTCCAGCTCCGAGCTGACCGGCACGCTCGAGCGTCAGCTCGCGGGCGGCACGCGTCGCCACTACCTGGAGCTGCGGCTCGCCCTGGACAGCACCGCGGCCTCGATCGCCGCCCGGAGCCGCACGGACGCGGACGTCGCCCTGCTGCGCGAGCTGCGTGACCGCCGCGAGGCGGCATGGTCGTCCGACGACCCCGATGCGCGCGCGAGCGCGGACCTCGCTCTGCACCGGGCGATCGTCGCGGCGACGCACAACCCCCTCTACGTCACGCTCTACTCCAGCATGCTCGACGTCTTCGCCGTCCACATGCGGGACGACGAGAGCGAGGACGAGGAGACGGCGCATCGCCACCACCGCGAGCTGGTCGACGCGATCGCGGCGGGCGATGGCGGCCGTGCCGCCGAGGCGGTCGCCTCCATCTTCGCGCCCTTCATGGGCTGAGCCGTCGCGGGGGCAGGAAGGTCCGACGAGGGCGCGTGCGCGAGCCGCGTGCCGCGAAGGCCCACGGCCGTGGTCAGGGCGCGGCGTAGCGCAGGCCCCTCAGCAGCAGCGCGACGACGCTGCGCGCGTCGTACCGCTCGTCGTTCTCCGCGCCGATGCACAGGTTGCCCACGGCCCGCATCAGCTGGTAAGCGCTGACGTCCGTCGTCGTCTGGCCGGCGGTGCGTGCGGCGTCGAGGATCCGCGCGCACGCCGGCACCAGCTCGTCGAGGAAGTACGCGTGCAGCGCCTCGAGCCCGGGGTCTCCCGAGCGCAGCGCCCCGGCGAGGCCGTGCTTCGTCACCAGGAAGTCGACGAAGCCGTCGATCCAGGCGTCGAGCGCCGCCGACGGCGAGGTGGCCGACCCGAGCAGCACGTCGGCCGACGCGGCCAGGGCGTCGACCTGGTGCCGGTAGACCGCGACCACGAGGTCGGCACGGGTGGGGAAGTGGCGGTAGATGGTCCCGACCCCGACGCCCGCGCGTGCGGCGATGTCCCGGACCGGTGCCTCCACGCCTGCCTGCACGAAGGCCGCGGACGCGGCGTCGAGCAGGGCCGCGATGTTGCGGGCGGCGTCGGCGCGCCGGCGGTTCGTGCCTGCGTCGGGCATGGGCGGGTGCACCTCGGGTCGCTTGCTAAGCGGAACATGGTTCCGTATGTTTGCGGAACGCGGTTCCGTTTTCACCACCCAGTGTGCCAGCCCGCCGCGCCCGAGCCCACCCCGTCCGAAGGACCCCGCATGACCACCAGCACTCTGCCCGCCGCACCGATCGTCTCCGTCAAGCCGGTCGAGATCCCCGCCGACGGCCGCCCTGCCCCTCTGCGTGCACGAGTCACCGCTCCTCTCGCCGGGAGCCGCCTCCCCGTCGTGGTCCTCTCCCACGGCAACGGCTGGTCGATGGACGGCTACGCCCCGTTGGCCGAGCACTGGGCGGGTGAGGGCTTCGCCGTCGTCCAGCCCACCCATCTCGACTCCCGGTCGCTGGGCCTCGGCCACGAGCACCCGCAGCTCCCCGACGTCTGGCGCTGGCGGATCGCCGATCTCGTCGCCGTCATCGACCAGCTGCCGGACGTGGTCGCGGCCGTGCCCGGGCTCGCCGGCCGCGTCGACGTCGACCGGGTGGCGGTGGCCGGGCACTCGTGGGGTGCGCAGACCGCAGGCGCCCTGCTCGGCGCCGGGGTGCTGTCCGTCGACGGACGCGACGTGGAGCGGTTCGCCGACCCGCGGGTGCGCGCGGGCGTGCTCCTCGCCGCGGCGGGGACAGGTGACACCTTGACGCCGTTCGCCGCCGAGCGCCTGCCGTTCATGCGCCCCGACTACGCCTCCATGGGCACCCCGACGCTGGTCGTCGCCGGGGATGCCGACCGGTCGGCGCTGTCGACCCGTGGGCCGGACTGGTTCACCGACGCCTACCACCTCGGCGCCGGCGCCGACGCGCTGCTCACCCTGACCGGTGGTGAGCACTCGCTCGGCGGCGTCGTCGGGCACGAGGTCGCCGAGACCACGGATGCCAGCCCGGCGCGGGTCGCCCTCGTGCAGCGCGCGACCACGGCATGGTTGCGCACGCGGCTGGGCGTGGAGGCCGACGCCTGGCCGACCGTGGTCGCGGAGCTGGGGGAGGGTGCCGACGACGTGGGTCACCTCGCCGTGCGGTGAGGGACGGAGGCGGCCGGACCGCGCAGCTCCCGTCAGGTGGTGGCCGCCCAGGGGTCGAGCACGACCTTGATGCAGCCGTCCTCCTTGCGCTGGAACGTGCGGTACGCCTCCGGGGCCTTCTCGAGCGGCACGCGGTGCGTGCGCAGGTCGAGCACGCCCAGCGGGTCGGACGCGTCCTGCACGAGCGGCAGGACGTCGTCGGTCCAGCGCCGCACGTTCGCCTGCCCCATGCGGATGGTGAGCTGCTTGTCGAACATCTGCATCATCGGCAGCGGGTCCTTCGCCCCGCCGTACACGCCCGACAGGGAGACCGTGCCGCCGCGCCGCACCAGCGCGAATGCGGTGTACAGCGCGGCGAGCCGGTCGGTGGCCGCGCGCTCGGTGAGCGGGGCGGCGACGGCGTCGGGCAGCATCCCGACGACCTTCTGCGTCGTCTCGGCGATCGGCGAGCCGTGCGCCTCCATGCCGACGGCGTCGATCACCGAGTCCGGCCCGCGCCCGCCCGTGAGGTCACGGACGGCGGAGTGCAGGTCGTCGACGGCGGTCGGGTCGATCGTGCGCACCCCGTGCCGCTCGGCCATGGCCCGCCGCTCCGGGACGAGGTCGACACCGACGACGAGGCCCGCGCCCCGGTGCCGGGCGATGCGCGCCGACAGCTGGCCGATGGGCCCGAGCCCCAGCACGACGACGCTCCCGCCCTCGGGCACGTCCGCGTACTCGACGGCCTGCCAGGCCGTGGGGACGACGTCGGACAGGTAGAGGTAGCGCTCGTCGGGCGAGCCGTCGTCGGGCACCACGACCGGGCCGTAGTGCGCCTGCGGGACACGCAGGTACTGCGCCTGCCCGCCCGGCACCTGCCCGTACAGCTTGGTGTACCCGAACAGCGCGGCACCCTTGTCCTGCGACCGCACCTGGGTCGTCTCGCACTGGGTCTGCAGCCCGCGCCGGCACATCCAGCAGCGGCCGCACGCGATGTTGAACGGCACGACGACCCGGTCGCCGACCTTCAGGTCGCCCGTCGCGGAGCCCACCTCCTCGACGACGCCCATGGCCTCGTGGCCCAGCACGTCGCCGCGGTCGAGGAACATGCCCAGCACCCCGTACAGGTGCAGGTCCGACCCGCAGATCGCGGTCGACGTCACGCGGATCACCGCATCCGTCGGTTCCTCGACGCGCGGGTCCGGGACGTCCTCGACGCTCACGTGCTCACGGCCCTGCCAGGTCAGCGCTCGCATGGTCGCTCCTCTCCTCGGGTCCTCGGGTGCGTCCGTCCGTCCGCCCGCCTCGTGCCCGGCCTCGTCGGCCGGCGGGGACGCTCGGCGACCGCCGTCGCCAGTGAAGCACCGGCCGTGGTCCCTCACACCCCGGCGGCTGTGCCGATCCGGTGCAGAGGTCGCCCGATGGGTGTCGCACCCGGCGTGACGCGTGCCAGGGTGCCGTCATGGAGACAGGGACCGCGTCCGGGGTGCGCTGGCTGGTGCGCGTCGTCGTGACGCTCGTCTGCCTCGCCGTCGCCGCGCTCCTCGGCTACCTCGTCCTCGTGCTCGTGGCGATCGGCTCGTGGGCCGAGGATGACGACGCCGCCGCGCCCGCGGCGACCGCCTCGCCGTCGGCCGTCGCCACCGGGGCGTGCCCCGCGACGGTCGACGCTCCGGACGCGTCGTCGGGCGCCACCTGCGCGCCCTACGACGGCGAGGCGGCGATGCGTGCGAACGAGGCGTACCGGCAGCGGTCGGGGACGCCCGAGGGCGACGCGCTCGCGGCCCGGTCGGTGCCGGCCGTCGAGGCGGCGCTCGCGCCGCTCGTCACGGGCGAGCCGCTGGTCCGCGACGACGTCGTGGCGGCCCTGCGGGAGGCCGGCTTCGGCGACGCCGCCGTGACCCCGACGACGTCCCCGCTCGGGCTCGTCGCGACGAGCTTCGGCGTCGGCGTCAGCGTGCCCGGGGGGTGCGTGTTCGGCGGCGTCGCGCCCGACGGCGTCACGCTCGACGCGGGCGGCCCGATCGCCGACGGCGGATGCCTGGCGATGCCCGCCCACTGACCTCCCGCTCACCCGGGCGCGGTACCCCTGTCCGGCGGGTACCCGACCCGCGTGCCGTGGACGCACGCGACGGGCGTGGGTCGTGGGCCGATGCGCCCGTACGATTCCTCCGTGGAAGCAGAGTGGTTCGTCGACGCGACGTCGCAGTGCGCCGTCGGCCAGGAGGCGCGCGAGGTCGCGTGGGAGGACACCCCGCTCGGCCACCCGGGCACGTGGTCCGACGCCCTGCGCCACGCGGTGCAGCTGTGCTTCTCCTCGCGGTTCCCGATCATGATGGTGTGGGGCCCGGAACTGACGCTGATCTACAACGACGGCTACCGGGCCATGCTCGGCACGGACAAGCACGCGGGCGCCATGGGGGCGCCGGCGCGGGTCGTGTGGCGTGAGATCTGGGACGACGTCGGCCCGCTGTTCGACGCGGTGCTGCGTACCGGCAGGGCGACCTGGCACGAGGACATGCGGCTCGTGATGAACCGGTCCGGCTTCGACGAGGAGACGTTCTTCACGTTCTCCTACAGCGCCCTGCGCGACGACGACGGGCGGATCGCCGGGCTCCTCGACATCGCGGCCGAGACCACGCAGGAGGTCGTCAACCAGCGGCGGCTGGTGACGCTCGGCGAGCTGCACGCCGCCCTGCCGACACGGTTCGGCGACCTGCAGACGTTCGCCCGGCCGGTGGTCCGCGTGCTGGGCGAGTGCGCCGACGTCGCCCGGGCCGCCTTCTACGACGTCAACGGCTCCGGGCCCGAGGTGATCCTCGAGACCGGTGGCGCGCGCGACGCGCGGGAGGAGGCGCTCGTGGCACGCGCGCTCGAGACGCGGCAGCGGGCGACGGCCGAGGGGATGGTCGTCAAGCCGCTGCGCGACCCGAGCCGGGCCGGTGGCATCGCGGGCGTCGTGGTGCTCCGCGCCGCGCCCGGCCGCCCCTGGGACGGCGACTACGCGAGGTACCTGACCGTCCTCGCGTCGACCATCGGGTCCGCGCTGCGTGACGCCGTCCGGCTCCGCACCACGCTGGACGCGCTGCGGCGGCGCGCCCGGCGCTCCGAGCAGGAGGCCGCCCAGGTGCGCGAGGTCTCGCTCGCGCTCCAGCAGGCGGTGCTCGCGGAGCCGCCGGAGCCCGACCACCTCCAGGTCGCCGTCCACTACCAGCCCGCGGCGCTCGAGCGCGACATCGGGGGTGACTGGTACGACGCGTTCGTCACCCGGGACGGCGCGACGACGCTCGTCATCGGCGACGTGGTGGGCCACGACCTGACGGCGGCCGCGACCATGGGGCAGCTCCGCGGGCTCGTACGCGCCATCGGCTACGACAGCGGCGAGCCCCCCGCCCGCGTGCTGGAGCGCGTCGACGCCGCCGTCGAGGGGCTCGCGCTCGGTCCCGCGGCGGTCGCGACCGTGATCGTGGCGCGCATCGAGCAGGGACCGGACGCGAGCCGGCGCGGGGAGCGCGTCGTGCGGTGGTCGAGCGCGGGCCACCTCCCCCCGCTCGTGGTGCGCAGCCACGGTGCCGTCGAGGTCCTGCCGGTGCTCAACGACCTCCCGATCGGCCTGGTCCCGACGACGACGCGGCAGGAGCACACGGTCGAGCTCCACCCCGACGACACGCTCGTCCTCTACACGGACGGCCTCGTCGAGCGCCGCGACCACAACATCCGCGACGACGTCGCCGCACTGGCCCGGGCGCTCGAGGGCACGCACACCGTCAGCGTGGACGACGTGGTCAAGCTCGCGCTCGCCCGCATGCTCCCCGGCCCGGGCGAGGACGACGTCGCCATCGTCGCCCTGCGGGCCGGTCCTGAGGTCGACGCGCTCGAGCCCGGTGCCGGTGCGCCGACGGCGTCGGAGGCGCTGGCCACCTAGACCGGGGTCGCCCCGGACGCTCAGCGCGGCAGGTGCTTCTCGATCACGCCGACGACCGCCGGGTCGTCCGGCTCGGTGCGCGGCCGGAACCGGTGCACCTCGCCGCCCGGCACGACGAGGAACTTCTCGAAGTTCCACGTCACCCGGCCGGCCTTCCCGTCGGCGTCGGGAGTCTTCTTGAGCTCCGTGTACAGCGGGTGCTCGTGCCGTCCGTTGACGCGCACGCGGTCCACGACGGGGAACGTGACCCCGTAGGTCGTGGAGCAGAACTCCCGGATCGCGTCGTTGCTGCCGAGCTCCTGAAGGAACTGGTTGCTGGGGAACCCGATGACCTGGAAGCCGCGCCCGCCGTAGGTCCGCTGCAACGTCTCGAGCGTCGCGTACTGGGGCGCGAGCCCGCAGCGTGACGCGACGTTGACCACCATGACCACCTCGTCCCGGTGCTCGCCCAGCGTGCTCGTCGATCCGTCCATCGCCCGGAAGGGGATGTCGTACAGGCTCACGGTCGCCTCCTGTCGTGGGTCGTCCCCATCCTGCCTGGTTAGGCTGACGTCGGGCCACGTGCCCGGTCGACGGCGACGGAGCGGAGGAGCACGGCATGCGGATCGACGGCACGGTGGCGCTCGTGACGGGCGGAGGCTCGGGGCTCGGGCGCGCGACCGCGGAGGGCCTCGCCGCGGCGGGTGCGCGCGTCGTGGTCGCGGACCTGGCGTCGTCCGGCGGCGCGGCGGTCGCCGACGCGCTGGGCGACGCGGCGCGATTCGTCCCCGCGGACGTGACGAGCGAGGACGACGTCGCCCGCGCGCTCGACGCCGCCGACGAGCTCGGCGGCGCCCGCGTCGTCGTGAGCTGCGCCGGCATCGTGCTCGCCCAGCGGGTGCTCGGGAAGAGCGGGGTCCACGCGCTCGACGCGTTCCGCCGCGTCGTGGACGTCAACCTCGTCGGCACGTTCAACGTCGCACGCCTCGCGGCCGAGCGCATGCTGCGGCTCGACGCGCTGGAGCCCGACGGCGAGGAGCGCGGCGTGCTCGTCCACACCGCCTCGGTCGCCGCGTACGACGGGCAGGTGGGCCAGGCCGCGTACGCCGCGTCGAAGGCGGGCGTGGCCGGGATGACGCTCGCGCTCGCGCGCGACCTCGCGCAGCACCGCATCCGCGTGGCCACGATCGCCCCCGGGATCTTCAGCACCCCGATGATGACGTCGCTGCCCGAGGCCGCCCAGGAGTCCCTCGCGGCGCAGGTGCCGCACCCGAGCCGGCTCGGCCGGCCGGAGGAGTACGCGCGGCTCGTCCGCGCCGTCGTCGAGAACCCCATGCTCAACGGCGAGGTCATCCGCCTCGACGGGGCGATCCGCATGGCGCCGCGCTGACGTCGCGGCCGGACAGGACGGAGAGCACGAGAATGCCAGCCACCCCGGCCCGAGGAGCCGCCCGCCGGCGAGCCGCGAGCGGGCCAGCCGCCCGACCGGCGCAGCAGACCGGACCGCCGCGCGACGCCGCGACGTTCCGCACCGAGCTGCTCGCCCTCGCGACGGGGGAGCAGCGCCGGAAGTACGCCCGCTTCTTCCCCGGCGACGACTCGTTCGCCGGCGTCCGCATGGGCGACGTGTTCACCCTCGCGAAGACGGCGATCGACCTGCCCGTCGCGGAGATCGAGATCCTGCTCGACGACGGCGTGCACGAGGTCCGCGCCGGCGCGTGCTCGATCATGGGCAAGGCCGCGACCGCGCGCCGGGTCGTGGCCGAGCGCCACGCCGAGCTCGTCGCGCTGCTCCTGCGCCGCCACGACCGCGTCGACACGTGGGACCTCGTCGACCTGACGGCCCACCAGGTGCTCGGCACGTGGCTGCTCGACCGGCCGCGCAACCCGCTCTACGACCTCGCCGCAGCACCCGACTGGCCCCGGCGGCGCGCCGCGGTCGTCGCCACGGCGGCGTTTCTGCGCCAGGGCCAGGTCGACGACACCCTGGCGCTCGCGGAGCGGCTGCGCGACGACCCCGCGCGGTTCGTGCAGACCGGGGTCGGCTGGATGCTGCGGGTCGTGAGCGACGTCGAGCCCGAGCGGTTCCGCGCCTTCCTCGACGAGCACGCGGCCGCCATGCCCGCCGCGACGCTACGCGCCGCCGTCGAGAAGCTGCCCGCGGCCGAGCGGAACCTCTGGACGTCGGCGTGACCGGGGGCCCGGCGGCCGACGCGCGCGACGACGAGCCGGCGGAGCCGGCCCACGCCCGCTTCGCCGGGCTCCTGCGCGCATGGGGCGCCGCGCTCGTGGCGAACGATCCGGCGGCGATCGACGAGTTCGTCGACCCGGGCTGGACCATCGCCGGCGCCGACGGGGACGTGCAGGAGCGCGCGGGCTTCCTCGCGCTCGTCGCCTTGGGCGAGCTCGTGCACACCGAGATGTCGTCGCAGCTCGTGTCCGTGCGCGTGCACGACGACGTCGCGGTCACCCTCGCACGCGGCGTCTCGGCGGGCACGTGGCACGGCACGCCGTTCCGCGAGGAGGAGTGGTCGGTCGACACGTTCGTGCGCCGCGACGGCGGCTGGCGGTGCGTGCACACGGCGGTCGTGCCCACCGGCGGGACCTGAGCGCGGCACGGGCGGGGACGAGGAGGATCAGCCGCCGGTGCTCGACGCGCGCACGACCAGCTCGGGCTGGAAGACGACGTGCTCGGCGGGGGCGGCGGTCCCCGCGAGGAGCAGGTCCGCCGCCCGCTCGCCGAGGCGGTGCGTGGGCTGGCGCACCGAGGTGAGCGGGGTCGCGAGCTCGCCGGCGAACACGACGTCGTCGTAACCGACGACCGCGACGTCGCCGGGGACGTCGACGCCCTCGCGGCGCAGCGTCCGCAGCGCGCCGAGCGCGACGAGGTCGTTCACGCAGAACAGGGCGGTCGGGCGGTCGTCGCGCGCGAGCAGGGCGCGCGTCGCGACCTCGCCGCCGTCGGCGTTGAGGGAACCGAGCGTGACCTCGACGAGGTGCTCGGCCGGGTCGAGCCCGGCGTCGTCGAGCGCGCGCACCACGCCGCGCAGGCGGTCGGCGCACTGCCGGATCGCGTGCGGCCCGTTGAGGAACGCGATCCGTGTGCGACCCTGCTCCACCAGGTGGCGCGCGGCGAGCTCGCCGCCGCGCACGTCGTCGACGGCGACCGACGCCAGCTCGGGCGTCGGCGACGGCCGGTCGAGCAGCACGACGCCGACCCCGCGCGCACGCAGCGCCAGGAGGTGGTCGACGTCGTCCGTGGCGGGGACGACCATGACCCCCTGGACGCCGTGCTCCTCGAACAGCCGCAGGTACCGCGCCTCGCGCCCGGGGTCCTCCTCGGAGCTCGCGACCATCAGCGTGTAGTCGTCGCGCGCGAGGCGGTCCTCGATGCCGCGCGCGACGTCCGTGAAGAACGGGTTGGCGATGTCGAGCACGACGGCGCCGACCGTGGTGATCGTGCCGGCCCGGAGCTGACGCGCCGGGCCGCTGGGGACGAAGGAGAGCTCCGCGATCGCGGCGAGCACGCGCTCACGCGTGGCGTCCGAGACCCGGTCCGGCCGGTTGAGCACGTTCGAGACCGTCCCGACGGAGACCTGCGCGTGCCGGGCGACGTCACTCACCGACGCGCGACGTCGCGGGCTCGCGGTGGTCATGCGTCCTCCTCGGTGCGGGCGCGCCGACGGCGCGCTCTCGCCCGTCATCCTGCCGCACGGCGGCACCGGGGCTCAGGTCCGACGCTCGCAGGCCATGAGCAGGTTCCCGTCCGGGTCGCGAAACTGGAGCATGACGACCGAGCCGATGTCGGTGACGTCGAGGACGAGCTCGACCCCGAGCGCGACGAGGTGCGCACGCACGGCGTCCAGGTCCTCCACCCACCAGAAGAACCGCGGGGGACCGTCGGCGGTGAACGTCGGCTGATGGGCGTCGAGCGCGATGCCCACCTCGCCCTGCGCGGGCAGGTCGTAGATCCGGTCCTCGTGCGTCGCGGTGCCCGGGGGCAGCCCGAGCAGGGCGCTGTACCAGGCCACGGCCGCCGGCATGTCCCGCACCGGCACGAAGACCTGCCCGACGCGGTTGGTCAAGGGAGAGGGGCTCATGCGCGGCACGTTAGCGCCCGCACCGGACGGACCGATGCGCGTCGGGCGGACCTCCCGAGGTGGTCATCGGACGTTCGCGTGCTGTTCGTCGGTACGCCCGGTCCCCGTCGTTCCCGTGCCGGTACGGTTCTGCCGTTCCTCGCGGCCGCCCCGGTCGGGCGAGGTCGTCCCGGCACATCGGACCGCGCGCGAGCCAACGCCCGCGGGGACAGGAGAGCGCGTGCAGCACACGTCGACCGAGCCCGGACCCGGCCCCGTGACGGAGCACGGGGATGCTGCTGAGCGCACCGAGCGAGGTCCGCTCGGGCGGATCGACACCGTGTTCGTGCGCACTGCCGACCTGGCTCGGGCCGAGGTCTGGTACCGCGACGTGCTCGGCCTGCCCGTGCGGTTCCGCGCGGACGACATCGTCGCCTTCGACGTCGACCAGACCGCCCTCACGCTGCTCGGTCCGGGCTCGCACGACGGCTCCCCGACGCCCGCGGACTTCCCGGCGTTCAACTTCTACGCCGCCGACGCCGAGGCGACGCACGCCTGGCTGGCCGACCGCGGCGTGGACGTCGACCCGGTGCAGCGTGCGGACGCGTCCTTCGCGGAGTTCACGTTCCGCGACCCGGACGGGACGCTGCTCCAGGTGTGCTCGTTCCCGGAGTAGAGGCGGCGTCGCTCGCGGAGCGGCGGGGACGGCTAGGCTGCTGAACCGATTCATCGCCGTCAGCGGTACCCGCTCGACCCGGAGGCCATCGATGCCCGACCGTCGTCCCGTCCGTGTCTGCTTCACGTCGCAGGTGCGCCCTGACCGACTCGACGCGTACCGCGCCGCGCACGCGGCGGTGTGGCCGGAGATGCTCGAGGCCCTGCGCGACGCCGGCTGGCGGGACTACCACCTCTTCCTGCGGCCGGACGGCCTGCTCGTCGGGTTTCTCGAGACGGACGACTACGCGGCGGCGCAGGAGGCGATGGCGCGCACCGAGGTCAACACGCGCTGGCAGGCGGCGATGGGCGACTTCTTCGTGGCCGACGGGAGCCCGGACGAGGGGTTCGTCGTGCTCGACGAGGTCTTCCACCTCGAGGGGCAGCTCGAGAGGGCCGGTCTCCCGACGGCCTGAGGCGCTCGCCGGCCCACCGCTGCCGCCGCGAGGTCCCGGTCCTCGTCCTTGACCCGGGGGCTCCACCGCCCGTACGCTCGTTGAAACGATTCAAGCACGACGGCGACGGGCGCGGACGCCCGCCGCAGCCGTGCACGACGGCGCACCGGTGCGCGAGGAGGACCATGAGCGACCGCATCGAGGCGGCACGGGACGCGCTGCGGCAGCAGGCGATCGAGCTGCCGTCCTGGGCCTTCGGGAACTCCGGGACGCGCTTCAAGGTTTTCGCCCAGCAGGGCGTGCCGCGCGACCCGTACGAGAAGATCGCGGACGCCGCGCAGGTGCACCGGTACACCGGTGTCGCGCCGCGCGTGTCGCTGCACATCCCGTGGGACCTGGTCGACGACTACGCCGACCTGTCGCGGCACGCGGCCGACCTGGGCGTGTCGATCGGGATGATCAACTCGAACCTGTTCCAGGACGACGACTACAAGCTCGGCTCGCTCACGCACCCGGACCCGGTCGTGCGCAAGAAGGCCGTCGACCACCACCTGCGGTGCATCGAGGTCATGGCGGCCACGGGGTCGCGCGAGCTCAAGCTGTGGCTCCCCGACGGCATCAACTACCCGGGCCAGGACTCGATCGGGGCGCGGCAGGACCGCCTCGCGGACTCGCTCGCGGAGATCTACTCGGCCCTCACGGCCGCGCACCCGGAAAACCGGCTCGTGCTCGAGTACAAGTTCTTCGAGCCCGCGTTCTACGCGACCGACATCCCCGACTGGGGCACGTCGCTCCTGCACTGCCTCGCCCTGGGCGAGCGCGCGAAGGTCGTGCTCGACACCGGCCACCACGCGCCCGGGACGAACATCGAGTTCATCGTCGCCCAGCTCCTGCGCCAGGGCCGGCTCGGCGCCTTCGACTTCAACTCGCGGTTCTACGCCGACGACGACCTCATGGCCGGCGCGGCGGACCCGTTCCAGCTCTTCCGGATCATGCACGAGATCGTCCAGGCCGGGGCGCTGGCCCCGGACAGCGGCGTGAACTTCATGCTCGACCAGTGCCACAACGTCGAGGCGAAGATCCCGGGCCAGATCCGGTCCGTGATGAACGTCCAGGAGGCGACGGCGAAGGCGCTGCTCGTGGACGCCGAGGCGCTCGAGGCCGCGCAGGTCTCCGGCGACGTCCTCGCCGCGAACGGCGTGCTCATGGACGCGTACAGCACCGACGTGCGGCCGCTGCTCGCGGACCTGCGCACCGAGCAGGGCCTCGCGCCCGATCCGATGGCCGCGTTCGCGGCGTCGGGCTACACCGAGACGATCGTGGCCGAGCGTGTGGGTGGCACGCAGGCCGGATGGGGAGCCTGAGATGACCGGCACGACCACGACGACGACCGCCGCCGGGCCGGTCGCGGACCTCGTCGCGCGCTCGAACCGGCTCGGCGCCGACCCGCGCGTGACGAACTACGCGGGCGGCAACACGTCGGCGAAGGGCACGGCGACGGACCCGGTGACGGGCGAGGACGTCGAGCTGCTGTGGGTCAAGGGCTCCGGCGGCGACCTCGGCACGCTCACCGAGAAGAACCTCGCGGTCCTGCGCCTCGACCGGCTGCGCGCGCTGACCGGCGTGTACCCGGGCGTCGAGCGCGAGGACGAGATGGTCGCCGCGTTCGACTACTGCCTGCACGGCAAGGGCGGCGCCGCGCCGTCGATCGACACGGCCATGCACGGCCTGGTCGACGCCGCGCACGTCGACCACCTGCACCCGGACGCGGGCATCGCGCTCGCGACCGCGGCCGACGGCGAGGCCCTGACGCGCGAGGTGTTCGGCGACGAGGTCGTGTGGGTGCCGTGGCGCCGTCCCGGGTTCCAGCTCGGGGTTGAGATTGCAGCCGTCGCAGCCGATCACCCGCAGGCGATCGGGTGCGTGCTCGGCGGGCACGGCATCACGGCGTGGGGCGACACCTCGGCCGAGGCGGAGGAGCGCTCGCTGCGGATCGTCCGCACGGCGGAGGAGTTCATCGCGCGCCGGACCGCGGAGCTCGCCGAGCACCCGTTCGGCGCCGTGCGTCCGGGTCGCGAGGCGCTGCCCGAGGCCGAGCGCCGCGCCAAGGCTGCCGCGCTCGCGCCGACGATCCGCGGGCTGGCGTCGACCGACGCGCCGCAGGTCGGGCACTTCACCGACTCCGACGTGGTGCTCGACTTCCTTGCCCGGGAGAAGCTGGCACCGCTCGCCGCGCTCGGCACGAGCTGCCCCGACCACTTCCTGCGCACCAAGGTGAGCCCGCTCGTCGTCGACGTCCCGGCCGACGCGCCCGTGGAGGACACGGTCGCGGCCCTGCGCGAGGCGCACGCCGCGTACCGCGAGGCCTACCGCGCGTACTACGACCGGCACGCGACGCCGGACAGCCCCGCGATCCGCGGCGCCGACCCGGCGATCGTGCTCGTCCCGGGCGTGGGCATGTTCTCGTTCGGGCGGAACAAGCAGACGGCTCGCGTCGCGGGCGAGTTCTACGTCAACGCGATCAACGTCATGCGCGGCGCCGAGGCGATCAGCACGTACGCGCCCATCGAGGAGTCCGAGAAGTTCCGCATCGAGTACTGGGCGCTCGAGGAGGCCAAGCTCCGGCGGATGCCGAAGCCGAAGACGCTCGCGACGCGCGTCGCGCTGGTCACCGGCGGCGGGTCGGGCATCGGCAAGGCCATCGCCGAGCGGCTCGCCGCCGAGGGCGCGTGCGTCGTCGTCGCGGACCGCAACCTCGACGGCGCGCGCGAGGTCGCCGAGGCCCTCGGCGGGCCGGACGTCGCGGTCGCCGTCGGTGGCGACGTCACCTCCGCGACCGACGTCGCCGCGATGGTCGACGCCGCGGCGCTCGCCTTCGGCGGGGTCGACCTCGTGGTCAACAACGCCGGCCTGTCGATCTCGAAGCCGCTGCTCGAGACCACCGAGGCGGACTGGGACCTCCAGCACGACGTCATGGCGAAGGGATCGTTCCTCGTCGCCCGTGAGGCTGCCCGCGCGATGATCGCGCAGGACATGGGCGGCGACATCGTCTACATCGCGTCGAAGAACTCGCTCTTCGCCGGCCCGAACAACATCGCGTACTCGGCGACGAAGGCGGACCAGGCCCACCAGGTGCGCCTGCTCGCCGCCGAGCTCGGCGAGCACCAGATCCGCGTCAACGGCGTCAACCCCGACGGCGTCGTCCGCGGGTCCGGCATCTTCGCCGGCGGCTGGGGCGCCCAGCGTGCCGCGGTCTACGGCGTGGACGAGAAGGACCTCGGCGCGTTCTACGCCCAGCGCACGCTGCTCAAGCGCGAGGTGCTCCCCGAGCACGTCGCCGCCGCGGTCCTCGCGCTCACCGGCCCGGACCTGTCCCAGACCACCGGCCTGCACGTCCCGGTCGACTCGGGCGTGGCCGCGGCGTTCCTCCGGTGACGAGGCGCAGCGGGAGCGTCGCCGCCGTCGACCTGGGCGCCACGAGCGGCCGGGTCATCGTCGGGCACGTCGACGGCGGCGACCTGCGGCTGCGGCACGTCGCCCGGTTCGTCAACGAGCCCGTGCGCACGCGCGACGGCCTGCACTGGAACCTGCTCGAGCTGTACCGGCAGGTGCTCGACGGCGTCGCGGCGGCCGAGCGCGAGACGTCGGGCGCGCTGGCGAGCGTCGGGATCGACTCCTGGGCGGTGGACTACGGGCTGCTGCGCGACGGCCGCCTGCTCGGCGTGCCGTTCCACTACCGCGACGACCGCACGGCGGCCGGCGTGGAGCGCGTGCACGGCGTGATCGGCGCCGAGAAGCTGTACGAGCGGAACGGCCTGCAGCACCTGCCGTTCAACACGCTGTTCCAGCTCGCGGCGGAGGGGCCGCTCCTCGACGTCGCGGACCGCCTGCTGCTCGTGCCGGACCTGCTGGCGTACTGGCTCACCGGCACCGAGGCGACGGAGCGCACGAACGCCTCGACCACGGGCCTGCTCGACCCGCGCACGGGGGAGTGGGACCTCGAGCTCGCGGAGCTGGTCGGCGTCCCGGCGCGCGTCCTGGCCCCGCTCGTCGACCCCGGCACGGCGCTCGGGCGGATGACGCCCGAGGTGGCCTCGGTCGTCGGGCGGGACGTCCCCGTGGTCGCGGTCGGCTCCCACGACACGGCCTCCGCGGTCGTCGCGGTGCCCAGCACCGAGCCCGACGTCGCGTACGTCTCGTGCGGCACGTGGGGCCTCGTCGGGCTCGAGCTCGACTCCCCGGTGCTCACCGAGGACGCCCGCGCCGCCGGGTTCACCAACGAGGGCGGCGTCGACGGCCGCACCCGCTTCCTGCACAACGTCATGGGCCTGTGGCTGCTGTCGGAGTCGATCCGCACGTGGGACCGCGGCGCGACGGCCGCCCAGCGGTCGAGCACCCTCCAGGAGCTGCTCGGCGAGGCCGCGGCCGTGACCGCCCCGGTCGCCGTCTTCGACGTCGACGACGCCCGGTTCCTGCCGCCCGGCGACATCCCCGCCCGCATCGCCGACTGGTGCCGGGAGCACGACCAGCCCGTCCCGGCGACGCGCGGGGAGGTCGTCCGCAGCATCGTCGAGAGCCTCGCGCAGGGGTTCGCCGACGCCGTCCGCACCGCCGCCCGGCTCGCCGGCCGGAGCGTCTCCGCGATCCACGTGGTCGGCGGGGGCGCGCAGAACACGCTCCTGTGCCAGGCGACCGCCGACCGCGCCGGCCTTCCCGTCCTCGCGGGACCCGTCGAGGCGACGGCGATCGGTAACGTGCTGGTCCAGGCCCGCGCGGCGGGCCTCGTCAGCGGCGGCCTCGACGACCTGCGCGCGCTCGTCGCCTCCGCCTTCCCTCCCGCCCGACTCGACCCCCGAGGTGACCGGTGACCTCCCGACAGCTCCCCGACCCGCGTGACCTCCTCGAGCTCGTGCGGCTCAAGAAGCCGCAGCTCGACCCGCTGCGCCGCCGCCTCGACGCCGCGCTGACGATCGAGGACCTGCGCGACGTCGCGCGCCGCCGCACCCCGCGCGCCGCGTTCGAGTACACCGAGGGCGCGGCGGAGAACGAGATCTCGCTCGCCCGCGCCCGGCAGGCGTTCCTCGACGTCGAGTTCCACCCGTCGATCCTGCGCGACGTCTCCACGGTCGACACGTCCACGACGGTGCTGGGCGGCCCGTCGGCCCTGCCGTTCGGCATCGCGCCGACCGGCTTCACGCGCCTCATGCAGACCGAGGGCGAGACCGCGGGTGCGGGCGCCGCAGCGGCAGCCGGCATCCCCTTCACGCTGTCGACGCTCGGCACGACGTCGATCGAGGGCGTCAAGGCCGCGAACCCGCACGGCCGGAACTGGTTCCAGCTCTACGTGATGCGCCAGCGCGAGATCTCCTTCGCGCTCGCGGAGCGCGCCGCCGCGGCCGGGTTCGACACGCTGATGTTCACCGTCGACACCCCGGTCGCCGGCGCACGCCTGCGCGACAAGCGCAACGGGTTCTCGATCCCGCCGCAGCTCACCCTGCGGACGATCGCCGACGCGATCCCGCGCCCCTGGTGGTGGTACGACTTCCTCACGACGCCCAAGCTCGAGTTCGCGTCCCTCACCTCCACCGGTGGCACCGTCGGCGAGCTCCTCGACTCAGCGATGGACCCGTCGATCGGCTTCGAGGACCTCGACGCGATCCGCGAGATCTGGCCCGGCAGGCTCGTCGTCAAGGGCGTCCAGAACGTCGAGGACTCCAAGCGCCTCGCGGACCTCGGCGTCGACGGGATCGTCCTGTCCAACCACGGCGGTCGCCAGCTCGACCGGGCACCCGTCCCGTTCCACCTCCTGCCGCGCGTCGTGCACGAGGTCGGGAACGACGTCGAGGTCATGGTCGACACGGGCATCATGAACGGCGCGGACGTCGTGGCGGCGTGCGCGCTCGGTGCCCGGTTCACGCTGATCGGCCGCGCCTACCTGTACGGCCTCATGGCCGGCGGGCGCGCGGGCGTGGACCGCACGATCCAGATCCTCACCGAGCAGGTCGAACGCACCATGAAGCTCCTCCAGGTCACGAGCGTCGCCGAGCTCGAGCCGCGCCACGTCACCCAGCTCGCGCGGCTCGTCCCCCTGGACGGCGCCGTCCCTGATCGCTGACCGCTCGGGCGCCGCCCGTCAGTCCTGCGGCGCCAGACCGTTCGCGGCCATCCACGCCGGGTCGGGGTCCACGAGCTGGAGCACCTCGACGACGACGCCCTCCGGCCCGGCGACCTGCACCCGCCGCTGTCCCCACGGCTCGGAGACGGGGTCCAGGAGCACCTCGACCCCCTCCGCCACCAGGCGGCGGGCCTCGGCGTCGACGTCGTCCACGAGGAAGGCGAGGAGCGTGCCCGCCGCGGCCTGCCCGCGCACGCGCTCGGGCCAGGCGTGCGCGTCCGGCGTCATGAAGTCGACGCTCAGATCCTCGTGCCCGTCGTGCCGCGTGGTGACGTACCACCCGAGGTCCGCGACCACGGTGGAGCCGAGGTGGTCCGCGAACCACCGCCCCGGGGCCGTCGGGTCCTTCACAACCCGGGCGACCCACCGTGCTGAACTGCATCGTCGCACCCTTCGTCGAGCCGTCGGCGGCACCGGCCTCCCCGGTCCGCGCCCGGGGAGGCCGGCGCCCACCGGTGACCTCCACCGTCGTCGACGCCGAACCCGGGACCGGGGAGGCGGTGCATGCCGTACAGCAGGGGATCGGCGGGACGGGGGTGCCGTGGTCGAACGCGGCGTGGCGCAGAGCCGGACCTGTTCGCGGAATGCGTTGGTGATGGTGATGATCCGGGCGGGGAGGGCTTCGGGCGAGCCGTCCAGCTCGCGACGGCCGCGGTTCGGCCGAGCTCGTCCGACCAGCGAGCGACCTGCGCCGGGGGTATGGTCCAGTGTGCCGTCCTCCGCAGGCGACAGCGCGGAGTGTTCGTTGGCCGCCGTGTCGTCGTCCATCGCCACCGCGCGCCGGTGGGCGACCGCGCAGACGAACGGGCACGGCGCACCCGTCCGCACGGTCTCTGCGGTAGAGCTGGGGACGAGCGAGCTCGTCGCGAACGCCATTCAACATGCCGGCAGTCAGACCGCAATCAGGCTTCGGATCCACAGCAGACCTCGCGCCCTTCGCCTCGAGGTGCACGACGGCAGTGCCGATGCTCCGCGACGTCGGCCAGGCCGCGCCGGCCTGGCCGGAGGGCACGGCCTGCACATCCTCGACCAGATCACGAACGACTGGGGCTGGGAACACGCCACTGGGGGCGGCAAGCTGGTCTGGGCCTCGTTCAGCTGGTAAGGCCGGAACGTCGCCGCCAAGCAGACAAGGCCGCGCCCGCCCAGGCCTCGACGGTGCACCGGTCGTTTCTGCTCGTCACGCGGAGACTGCCCTCGCCTCTGGCCAGCTGATGGGCGAGCTCGCAGCGGGCGAGGGGTCTAGTCGGTCCGGACGACGAGGATCGCGATGTCGTCGTCGTGCGTGCCGTGGAACGCGTGCAGGAGCGCGTCGCACAGCTCCTCCGCGGACAGCGCCTGCTCCCCGGCGACCGTCGCGACGAGCCAGTCGAGCCCGTCCTCGACCCGCGACCCGCGCTGCTCGACGAGCCCGTCGGTGTACAGCACCACGAGGGACCCTCGCGGCAGCTCGACCTCGTGGTCGTGGCGCGGGGTGTCCGGGATGACGCCGAGCAGCAGGTCCGGCGTGGCGCGCAGCAGGCTCGCGGTGCCGTCGGGCCGGAGGAGGACCGGCGGGTAGTGCCCGGCGCTCGACCACCGCAGGGTGCGTGTGCCGGTGTGGTCCTGGGCGGGACTCGGCTCGAGCTGCGCCAGGAGAGCGGTGGCGATGGCCCCGACGGAGAGCGCGTCGAGCGCCCGGTCGAGCCCGGTGAGCACGGCGGCCGGCGGCTCCTGCAGGGTGACGCCGATGCCGCGCAGCAGGTTGCGCACCTGGGCCATCGCGGCTGCCGCCTGCCGGTCGTGCCCGGTGACGTCGCCCACGACGAGGCTCAGCGTGCCGTTGGGAACCGCGTACGCGTCGTACCAGTCGCCGCCGACCTTGGCGTGCTCGGCCGCCGGCCAGTACCGCACCGCGACCTGGACGTGCTCCGTCTGGCCCGGCTCGGTCAGCAGGCTGCGCTGCAGCGCCTCGGACAGGCCACGCTCCGCCGCGACGGCGCGGCGCTCACGCTCGGTCGCCTGGATGCGCTCCAGGGTCTGCGCGCACATCGCCGCGAACGCGGCGATGAGGTCGGTGTCCCGCTCGGTGAACGTCTGAGCCTGCCGCCACCCGATGGTGAGCGAACCCAGCGTCCGGTCCTGGCCCAGCAGAGGGTATGCCGCCCACGCGACCAGACCCGTGCGGGCGTGGACGCCGGCCATCTCCGGGGACCACGCGGAGCTCGCCGCGGCGTCGGGCAGCAGCACGGGCGCACCGCGGGACAGGGCGACCGATGCAGGCAGGTCGCTGTCGACGCCGATGACTCCGAACTGCTCCTGGGCATCAGGCCCGAGCGAGGTCGTCATGGTGAGCTCGAGATGCTGGCCTTCGGCGTCCAGCACGGCGACCGCCCCGCCGTCGGAGCCGAGCACGCGCAGGCCGCGGTCCACCACGACCTCGGTGAGCTCGGCGACCGTCGACGTCCGCCCCAGCTGCTGCGCGACGTCCACCAGGCCTTCCAGGCGCCGGGACGTGGTCGCCTCGTCGGTCAGCGCTCTGCGCAGCGCGTGCCCCTGGCTGTAGACCTCCTGCTCGCTCCCGCCCTCCGCGCCGGGGCCGCCCGCCATGTAGTCGGTGACGTCCTCGACCCGGTGCACGATCAGCTGGAGGTTGCCGTCGCGGTCGAGCACCGGGACGTTGACCGGAGTCCACCACCGCTGCTCGAACCCGCCGAGGGCGGCCGGGATGTTGTACCGCTGGACGGGCATCACGTCCGGACGCCCCGTCGCGATCACCCGCTCCAGGGACTGGCGCAGCAGGGTCGTGCTCTGCGCGTCCGGGTCCTCGGGATCGTCGGGGAACGCGTCGAACAGGTACCGCCCCACCACCTCGCGGGCCGGCACACCCGTCGCGTCCTCGCGAGCCCGGTTCGCCGCCACGATCCGCAAGTCCGTGTCCAGCACGAGGTAGGGCGTGGGGAGCGCATCGAAGATCGCGGCGAAGTCCGCCACCTCGCCATGCGCCACCCGCATCCCCTCCCGTCGACCCGCCGTCCCCGAGATCATCCCAGACGTGCTGTCCCAGCTCCTTGCTCGATGCGTCGGGGCGAGCTCCCAGGACCTCTCGACGGTCTGGCCGGCACCGTGAGGTGCGATGCTGGCCGGGTGCGCGTGGAGCCCGTGAACGAGGAGGTCCTGGTCGAGCACGTCGTCCGGCGGGTGCTGGCACAGTCGGTGCCCGGGCACGCGCTGCGCGTCCTCGTCGACGGGCACCCGACCACCCACCCCGAGGCGCTCGCCGACGCGCTCGTCGACCCACTACGCGCGGCCGGGCGGCCGGTCGCGCGGCTGCACGTGCACGAGTTCTGGCGCCCGGCGTCGCTGCGCCTGGAGCGCGGACGCTCGGACCCTGACGCCCTGCTCGACGACCGCATCGACGCGGCGGGCCTGCGGCGCGAGGTGCTCGACGCGGTCGGGCCGGGCGGGACGGGCCGCTACCTGCCGAGCCTGCGCGACCCCGAGACCGACCGCGCGACCCGGGCGCCGTACGTCGACGCCGAGCCCGGGCTCGTCGTCGTCCTGGACGGGGCCCTCGCGCTCGGCCAGGGGCTGCCGCTCGACGTGGCCGTCCATCTCGCGGTGCGCGCCACGACGATCGCTCGCAGGACGCCGCCCGACGACGCGTGGACGCTGGCTGCGTACGCGCGGTACGCCACGGAGGCGGCGCCGGAGCGGACGGCGGACGTCGTCGCGCGCGTCGACGACCCGCGGCGCCCGGCCCTCGTCGACCGGGAACGGTCCCCGTAGCGCGTGGCGTCCCCGGGCGCGTGCGACGCGCCGAGGTCGGTGGCAGGGTGGTGCCGCCATGCCGACGCCCTGCACCCCGAGCCCGTCCTCGTGAGCCCGCTCCTCGTCAGCGTCCTGGCCCTGCTCCTCGCCGGGGTCGTCCTGGTCGCCACAGGAACGCGCCTCGCGCGCACGGCCGACGTCCTCGGGGAACGCACCGGGCTCGGTGACGCCGTCGCCGGGGCGCTCCTGCTGGGTGCCGTCACGTCGCTGCCGGGCATCGTCACCACCGTCACCGGCGGGCTCCAGGGCGACGCCGCCTTCGCGCTCGCCAACCCGGTCGGCGGGGTCGCGCTGCAGACCGTGTGGCTGGCCGTCGCCGACCTCGTCTACCGACGGGCCAACCTCGAGCACGCGGCCGCGTCGATCGAGAACGTCATGCAGGCGCTGATCCTCGTGGCGCTCCTCGCGATCCCCGTGATCGCGTACGCGACGCCCGAGCTCGTGTGGGGATGGATCCATCCCGCGACGCTGCTCGTCCCCGCCTTCTACGCGTACGGGTTCGTGCTCCTGCGGCGGATGCGGCGCGCCCCGATGTGGAAGCCCACCGGGACGCGCGACACCCGCACGGACGACGACGTCGCGGCGGGCGCGGAGGGCGACGAGCCGCCGGAGGTGGCGGCGGACGGGGAGACCGACCAGCGGACCACGCGACAGCTGTGGACCAGTCTTGCCCTGCTCGCCGTCGTCGTGGGGTCGGCCGGGTGGGTCATCGGCCGCGCGGGGGTCGCGCTGGTCCGTGCCACGGGCCTGCCGAGCGAGATCGTCGGCTTCACCGTCACGACGGCCCTCACCTCGTTGCCCGAGCTCGTGGTGCTCATCGCGGCGGTGCGGCTCGGGGCGCTGACGCTCGGGGTCGGCAACATCATCGGCGGCAACGTCTTCGACACCCTGATGATCGCCGTCGCCGACGTCTCGTACTTGGACGGGTCCGTCTACGCCGCGGCCGGCCCGTCCAGCCTCGTCCTGCTCGGTGGCACGGTCCTGCTCACCACGCTGCTCGCCGGCGGGCTGATCATGCGGGACCGGCAGGGCGTCGGCTTCGAGGGGGTGGCCATCCCGCTCGCGTGGGCCGGCACGGTGACGCTCGCCGTGGTCGTCACCACGTGAGGTACGGACCCTAGGTACGGACCACGAGCACGCAGAGGTCGTCCTCCTGACGGTCGCCGGCGGCGGACGCGAGCACGTGGTCCAGCACGCCGGCCGCGTCGATACCCGCGGGGAGCGCCTCGAGGGCTGCGACGACGGCCTCGATCCCGGCGCGCGGGTCGCGGGTGCGGGACTCGACGAGCCCGTCGGTGTACAGCAGGAGGACGGAACCGGCCGGCACGTCGACGTGCGAGGACGTCAGCACGTCGAGGTCGGGCACGCCGACGGGCGTGGTGAGCGCCCCGTCGAGCACGGACACCGTGCCGTCGGGCCGCCGCAGGAGCGGGGGCAGGTGGCCGGCGCGGAGGTACGAGAGCCGGCGGTCGCCGTCCGG
Source organism: Cellulosimicrobium sp. NPDC057127 (assembly GCF_042670945.1). Taxonomy (NCBI): domain Bacteria; kingdom Bacillati; phylum Actinomycetota; class Actinomycetes; order Micrococcales; family Promicromonosporaceae; genus Cellulosimicrobium; species Cellulosimicrobium sp. NPDC057127. Next base: position 9,362 of record NZ_JBHUUP010000009.1, on the reverse strand, counting down.
CCCGGCCGGGCCGAGCGAGCCGAACGCGCACGTCGCGATGTCGGCGAGATCGAGCACGGTCACGAGGTGGTTCGCGCGCTCGAGCACCTCCGCGGGGTCCTCCCGGTCCCAGCCGACGGTCCGCAGGACGGACCGCAGCTGGCCCATCGACGCCGCGGCGTGCATGTCGTGCCCGACGACGTCGCCCACCACGAGCGCGACGGTGCCGCCCGGGCGTTCCAGCACGTCGAACCAGTCGCCGCCGACGGAAGCGCTGGCCTGCTTGCCGTCGGAGGCGGGCCGGTAGGTCACGGCGACGTCGAGGCCGTCGACAGGCACGAGCGCGGGCAGCATGCGCTCCTGGAGGGCGCGCGCGGCCTCGTGCTCGGCCGCGTAGAGCCGCGCGTTGTCGAGGATCAGCCCGAGACGCTGCCCGAGGTCCTCGAGCATGACGGCGTCCTCGCGATCGAAGGCACCGGCCTCGGCGCTGACCACGGCGGCGACACCGGTGATCGCGCCACGCGCACGGAGCGGGACCGTCATCGCGGATCCGAGGCCGAGCGCGTGCATGGCGTCGCGCTGGGCAGGGCTCGCGAACGAGGAGATCATGTCGGGGGAGATGTCGAACGGCTCGGAGTAGCGTGACCCGCCCGCGAGTGCGTCGACCGCCGCCAGTGAGCGGTCCGCCCAGCCGGCGTCCTTCGAGAGCAGGAGCGCGGCGTCGCGCAGGGCGGGGTCGGCCGTCGCCACGTCCGTCCGTGACCGGCCGCCGGGGAAGGTGATGACGACCGCCCACCCGCCGAACTCCGTCGCGAGCATGCAGGCCGCCTCCTCGAGGAGGGCGTCGACGTCGAGGTGCTGCGTGAGCCGCTGGGTGATGTCCATGGACGCGCTCAGGCGGCGGTTCGACGACCGCGCGTCGTCGAGCTGGCGGTCGCGCGCCTGCTCGCTCTCGATGCGCGCGGTGACGTCGGCCTGGACGCCGACGAAGTGCGTCACGTCGCCGCGTGCGTCGGTGATCGGCGAGATGACGAGCTGGTTCCAGAACGGCGTGCCGTCCTTGCGGTAGTTGAGGAGCGTCTCGCCGACCGTGGTGCGTGCCCGCAGGCCGTCGCGCACGCGGTCGACGACGGCGCGGTCCGTCCCCGGGCCCTGGAGGAACCGACAGTTGTGTCCGACGACCTCCTCCGCGGTGTAGCCGGTGGTGCCGGTGAAGGCCGGGTTGACCCACACGAGCGGAGCGTCGGGCATCCGGGCGTCCGCGATGGTGAACGACAGGTCGCTCGCGAGCACGGCTCGCCGCTCGAGCGTGCCGGCGTCGACGGGCTCGAGGACGACGACGGCGAGCGTGCCGTCGCCGCCGGCCGGACCGGTGCTCGTGAGCACGCTGCGCATGGTGCCCGCGACGTCGTCCGGGGCCACGGTCGTCACGTCGACGCCCTCGCTCGGTGCGGTCGCCAGCTTGCGCAGGTCCACAGGAGAACCGTCGTGCGCGTGCCGCAGGTCGGCGGCGCGCGACCAGTCCAGCGTAGGCGCAGGTGTCGCCACGCCGGGGGCGAGGCGGCGAGCCCGGTCGTCCTGGTGCACGACGGCGTCCCTCGTCAGGTCGAGGACGATGACCGCCCCCGCCGGGGGCACCGGTTCCGCGGGAAGGGCATCGTTCACGCGACTGGTTCTCCGTTCTCCGGGTCCACCGCCCGGTCCGCACCAATCGTTGCGGGCCAGCGGGGCGGCGTCGACTCGAACCGTCTGCGAGACGCGTCACGGGCAGCCTCGGACAGGACTGCGGGAGGGGTCGTTCGACGGCTGGTGGACATGCGCTCCCTGCGACCGCGTGCCAGGCTCTGACGGTGCCGGTCCACACGGCCGGCCTCGTCCGAGGATCGGCCGACCTCGTCCCGTCGGTGCTGAAGGAGATCGCTCGTGCCCTCGTCCGAGGACGTCTCGTTCGACGTTCCTGCCACTGACGCCGGTATGCCGCTGTCGCGGCCCCCGGAGACCTTCCGACCGGTGCAGGAGTGGTCGCTCGACTCGCTGGACGAGCTGAGCAGCGTGCGCTCCGAGCTCGCCGCCCGGCTCCGGACCGGAGAGGCCGCGCCGGACGCCGGACTCGGAACGACGCCGGAGAAGGTGGTGCTCGTGGCGTCCGAGCTCGCGACGAACGCGCTCGAGCACGGCCGCCCGCCGACGATCGTGCGCCTCGCGACCGACGACACGCTCTGGCTGCTCGAGGTCGCGGACCACGACCGCGGGACGGTGCCCGTCTACGCGGGCGAGCGGATCCCCGGCGCGGGCGGGCTGGGGCTGCACCTGGCGCGCACGCTCTCGCTGGACGTGGGCTGGTACTCGACGGCGACCACCAAGAACATCTGGGTGACGTTCCTCGTCGACTGACCCCTACAGCCGCACGGTGCCCGCGACCACCGTCACGCTGTCCCCGCCCACCCAGACGGCGTCCTCCGCGTCGCGCACGACGTGCACGCGCCCGGCCCGGCCGAGCGCGGCGCCCTGGGCGGCGACGTAGCGGCGCGGGAGACGACCGTCGCTCGTGAGCCACTGGCCGACGACGGCGTTGAGGCTGCCGGTCACCGGGTCCTCGGGGATGCCCATCGAGAGGGCGAAGCCCCGCACCTCGACGGCGACGCCGTCGGGACCGGGCGCGTCCTGCGGGTACAGCCCGACCACGCCCACGGAGAGGTCGGGGTGCGCGGCGCGCAGGGCCGTGAAGTCGGGGGAGAGGCCCGCGACACGCTCCGCGGAGTCGAGCAGGAGCACGCGCCACCCCGGCCCGTTGTCGAGCAGTCGGTGGTCGAGCACGGCGTCGGCGGGGACGCCCAGGGCGGTCACGACGGCGTCGAGCTCGGCGGGGGCGAGCGGTGCGTCGGCGAGCAGGTCGGGTGCGGCGAACGCGAGCCGTGCCTGCGGGTCGCGGCGTATCGACACGAGCCCGACGCCGCACTCCTGGACGACGACGCCGTCCGCGCGGGGCGACCCGCCGGCTTGGAGCCACGCGTGGCACGAGCCGAGCGTCGGGTGGCCGGCGAACGGGAGCTCGCCCGCCGGGGTGAAGATCCGCAGGCGGTAGTCGGCGCCGTCCGCCGCGCCCTGGTCGGTGGGCGGGAGCACGAACGTCGTCTCGGAGAGGTTGGTCCAGCGCGCGAACGCGGCCATCTGCGCGTCGGTGAGCCCGTCGCCGTCGAGCACGACCGCCACCGGGTTGCCCTGCGTCGGGACGTGGGTGAAGACGTCCACCTGCGCGAACGGGCGGGCGGGTGGGCGTGTCATGCTGGCCGTGCCGGCCTCGGCGTGGCGCGCGGTCATGGGGCGACGATAGTCCCGCCCCCGGGCGGTGCGTCCCGCATGCCCACTTTTGTCGGGCGTCGATCCGAAGTTGTAGACATCGCGGCACAACCGCGGTTAGCCTTGCCAGCGTTGTCAGTCGACGGGGACGGCAGGGGCATCCTCTCGACGTGGTGATCGACCAAGGGAGCAAGGATGCTCGTACGTACCCCCCGCCCGCCCTCCGACCCGAGGCGGTCGCCGAGCAGGCGTCGCGGCATCGCTGCCGTGACGCTCGGTGCCGTCGTCGCCGTCGGTGGCTGGGCCGTCCCCTCCGCGGCAGCGGAGCTTCCCGAGCAGGAGCCCGGCGTCACGCTGCGGACCTTCCAGCTCGCCCAGGGCCAGGACTCGATCTGCACGCTCAAGTCGGGCCAGACCCCCAACGTCGACAAGCTCATGCCGACGATCGACTGGGAGACCGCCGAGCAGTTCGGTGCGGAGGACAACTTCGTCTCGCACGTGCTCGCGAACCTGACGGTGCCCACCGACGGCGAGTACACGTTCCGGCTCACGAGCGACGACGGCTCGAAGCTGCACCTCGACGACCAGCTCGTGATCGACCACGACGGTCTGCACGGTGCGGAGCCCAAGGAGGGCGTGACCACGCTCACCGCGGGCACCCACGCGCTGTTCGTCGAGTTCTTCGAGGCGGGCGGCGGTCAGGAGCTGCACCTCGAGTGGAAGACGCCGGGCAGCTCGACCTTCGAGGTGGTCCCCGAGTCGGCGCTCAGCACCGAGGCCGACGTCGTGCGCGTGACCGCGCCCGGCTACAAGTACTGCGAGGGCGACACCGACACCGCCGGTGACGGCCTGCGGCTCGACTCGGTCAACCCGAACTACGAGCTCGTCGACCTGCGCCCCGAGGGCTTCGAGCCCAAGGTCTCCGGCCTCGCGTTCACGCCGGACGAGCAGCTCGCCGTCGTCACGACGGGCGAGGTCAGCTCCGGCGGCTGGCGCCCCGACCCGGTCTCCGGCGAGGTGTACTTCCTCGACGGCGTCGTCGAGGCCGACGGGCCCGAGGACGTGACGGTGACCAAGGTCGCCGACGAGCTGCTCAACCCGATGGGCATCGAGGTCATCGAGGACTCGATCTTCGTCTCGGAGCGCCACCAGCTCACGCAGCTCACCGACCCCGACGGCGACGGCTTCTACGACGTCCACTCGAAGATCGCGGAGTGGCCCGACGGCGGCAACTTCCACGAGTTCGCGTTCGGCCTCGTCCACGACGAGGACTACTTCTACGTGAACCTCTCGGTCGCCATCAACAACGGCGGCGCGACGACGAACCCGCAGCCCGCGCAGAACCGCGGCACGTCGATCAAGATCGACCGCGACACCGGTGAGGTCACGTACGTCGCGGGCGGCCTGCGCACGCCGAACGGCGTCGGCTTCGGTCCCGAGGGCGAGCTCTTCGCGACGGACAACCAGGGCGCGTGGCTCCCGTCGAACAAGCTCATCCACATCCAGCAGGACAACTTCTACAACCACTACACGAACCCGGCCGGCCCGTTCGACGACCAGCCGGTGTCCCCGCCGGCCGTGTGGCTCCCGCAGAACGAGATCGCCAACTCCCCGGGCAACCCGATCCTCGTGGAGGACGGCGAGTTCGCGGGGCAGATGCTCCTGGGCGACGTCACGTACGGCGGCATCCAGCGCGCGTTCCTCGAGCGGGTCGACGGTGAGTTCCAGGGTGCGGTCTTCCGCCACACCGCGGGCCTCGAGGTCGGCGTCAACCGCGTCATCTACGGCCCCGACGGCGCGCTGTACGTCGGCGGCACCGGTGAGGGCGGCAACTGGGGCGAGTCCGGCAAGCTCCGGTACGGTCTGCAGAAGCTCGTCCCCGTGAATGAGGACTCCTTCGACATGGTGGAGATGCGCGTCGTCGAGGGCGGCTTCGAGATCGAGTACACCGACCCGATCTCCGACGAGGCCGCGGCGAACCTGGCCGACGCGTACCAGATCAAGCAGTGGCGGTACGTGCCCACGCAGCAGTACGGCGGCCCGAAGGTCGACGAGCAGCCCCTGTTCGTCACGGACGCCAGCCTCTCCGAGGACCGGACCACCGTGACGCTCGCGATCGACGGCCTCAAGCCCGGCCACGTGGTGCACCTGCGCTCGCCGCGTCCGTTCGCGTCCGCCGGCGGCGCCGAGCTCCTCAGCACCGAGGCCTGGTACACGCTGAACTCGCTCCCGGGCTACGTCGCGCCGGCCGAGCGCGGCTGGTACGAGGCCGAGACGGCCCAGCCGCTCGGCAGCTCCTCCATCGCGGCCGACCACAGCAACTACTCCGGCTCCGGCTTCGCCGCGAACATGCAGTCCACCGGCACCGGCCGGCAGTTCTCCGTGGAGGTCGACGCCGCGGGCACGTACCCGATCCACCTGCGCTACGCGAACGGCATCCACCCGTTCCCGGAGCTGCGGGACAAGAACGTGTCCCTCTACGTCAACGGCGAGGACCTGGGCCAGTGGACGCTGCCCACGACCGGCGACTGGAAGACGTGGGGCACCGCGACGCGCGAGGTCGAGCTCCAGGCAGGCGTCAACACGATCGCCGTCCAGCAGGACGAGGGCGACGAGGGCAACGTGAACCTCGACGTGCTCTCCGTCGGCGACACGGCGGACATCTGCACGCCGGCCGAGATCGAGGACGGCTACACCGCCCTCTTCGACGGCACGCTCGCGAGCCTCAACGAGGGCTGGCGGATGGCCGGTCCGGGTGGCTTCGGCCGCCAGGACGACTGCACGATCCGCGGCGAGGGCGGCATGGGCCTGCTCTGGTACACGGCCGAGGAGCTCGGTGACGCGTACTCGCTGAAGCTCGACTGGAAGCTCGTCAAGGACGACAACGGCGGCGTCTTCATCGGGTTCCCGAACCCGGGCGACGACCCGTGGGTCGCCGTCAACCAGGGCTACGAGATCCAGATCGACGCCACGGACGCCGAGGACCGCACCACCGGTGCGATCTACACGTTCCAGGGCGCCGACGCGGAGGCCGTCGAGGAGGCGCTCAACCCGGTCGGGCAGTGGAACGCGTACGACATCCGCGTCGAGGGAGACCGCATCCGGATCTACCTCAACGACGTGCTCGTCAACGACTTCACGAGCACGGACCCGGCGCGCGACCTGTCGAGCGGGTTCATCGGCATCCAGAACCACGGCGGTGGCGAGATGGTCTCCTACCGGAACATCCGGGTGAAGGACCTCACGGCCGCCGAGGAGCTGGCGATCGACGCCACCGTCCAGGTGCGGTGCCTCGCGGGCAAGGCCTACGTCGCGGTGCGCGCGACGAACGGCGACACGGTGCCCGCGGACGTCACGCTCACGACGCCGTTCGGGACGAAGACCGTGACCGGCGTGGAGCCGGGCAAGTCGGCGTACCAGGCGTTCCCCGTGCGGGACACGTCCGTGGACGCCGGCTCGGCCCAGGTGTCGGCGAGCGGTGACGGTCGCACGGCAGAGCTCGACGTGCCGTTCGACGCGACCAGCTGCGGCTGACGGTCGCACCCAGGGGGCCTCGCGCCCGGCGGTCCGCCGCCGGGCGTGAGGCCCTCGTCGTCCGCGGCGGGAGCGGTGGTCCGACGACGCTCCCGCCAGGACGTAGGCTGCACCCCGTCCACGACCGGCCCACCGACGGGCCGGTCGCGCACCTCGACGAGGAGGACGTCACCGATGCTGGAACGGCTCGGCCGCGCCGTGGCCCGACGACGCGTCGTCGTCCTCGCCCTGTGGGCGGCGCTCACCCTCGCCGGGGCCGTGCTCGGCGGCGCGGTCTTCGACCGCACGCAGGACGTCCCCGACGCCCCGCCGGGCAGCGAGGCCGCGCTCGCCGCGCAGTGGCACGACGAGCTCACCACCGTCCCCGGCGAGGGCCCCGAGGGTGAGATCGTCTCCGCGGTCCTCGCGGGGCGGGACTTCTTCGACCCCGGCCTCGTCGAGGACGCGACCGCGGTGATGATCGAGATCCGGGCGATGCCGGGTGTCGTCGAGGTGTACGACGCCTACACGGCCGGCGGACTCATCGGCGACGACGGCCGGAGCTCTCTCGTCACCGTCGAGCTCGACCCCGCGCTCGACCACGAGGCCGCGCTCGCCACCGCCGAGCGCGTCGCCGCGGCGCTGCGGACCGTGGACGCCCCCGAGGTGCTCGTCGGCGGCGAGCTGCTCGCCGAGGAGGCGTTCGTCGAGCGGGCCGTGACCGACGCGGCCGTCGGCGAGGGCATCGCCGTCGCCGTGCTGGTCGTCCTGCTGGTCGTCGTCCTCGGCGGACTGCGCGCCGGCGTCGTACCGGTGCTCGCGGCCCTCGCCACCATCGCCGCCGCCCTCCTCGCCCTCACCGGACTGCTCGGCGTGGTGCCCGTCAACGAGTTCGCCGTCAACGTCGTCACCCTGCTCGGCCTCGGGCTCGCGGTCGACTACGGCCTGCTCGTCATGGCCCGCTTCCGTGAGGAGCGCGAACGCGCCCCCGGCGCCACCGTCGAGGACCTCGTCGGCCGCACGGTCGCCGGGGCCGGCCGGGCCGTCCTCGTCTCCGGCCTCGCCGTGGGCATCGCGCTCACCGGCCTCCTGCTGCTCGGCGACCCGCTGCTGTCCGGGATGGCCGTGGGCGGCGCCGCCGTCGTGCTCCTCGCGACCCTCGCCGGCCTCACGCTCGTCCCCGCGCTCGTCGCCGTGTGGCACCGCCACATCCCGGCCACCGGCGCGCGCACCTGGTCCCGGCCCTGGGCCGGCCGGCGCGCACGGACCGCCCCCGAGGGGGCACCCCGCGGTGTCCTCGGCCGGCTCGCGAGCCTCGCGCAGCGGCACGCCGTCGTCGTCGCCGTCGCGGCCACCGCCGGCCTGCTCGTGCTCGCCGCGCCCCTCGGCTCCCTCACGCTCGGCAGCTCCGACGTGCGCTCGCTGCCCGTCGACGCCGAGGAGCGGCGCGCGTACGAGGCGCTCACCACGGGCTTCAGCGACCTCGGCGTCGAACCCGTCACCGTCATCGTCGACCTGCCCGTCGAGGACCCACGGGTGCAGTCGTTCCTCGACGACGCAGCCGCCCTGCCCGGCGTCGCCGACGCCGGGCTCGACCTCGACGTCGTCGCCACCGACACCACCGTCGCGGACCTCGAACCCGCGGGCGAGGCGACCGGCGCCCAGGTGCAGCAGCTCGTGCGCGACGTCCGCGACCTCCGTGCCGAGCACTTCGGCGCGGCCGCCGCCGGCCCGAGCGGCGACGACAGCGAGGTCGTCGTCCAGGTCGCCGGCCCCGCCGCCGACGTCGTCGACACCCAGCAGCAGCTCCTCGACCGGCTCCCCCTCGCCCTCGGCGTCGTCGTCGTCGCGACCTTCGTCCTGCTGCTCGCCCTCACCCGGTCCGTCGTCGTGCCCGTCAAGGCGCTGCTGCTCAACCTCCTCACCATCGGCGCCACCCTCGGCGTGCTCACCGCGCTGTTCGCGTGGGGCTGGGGCGAGAGCCTGCTCGGGTTCGAGTCGTGGGGCGCGCTCGACGTCACCACCCCGCTCCTGCTGTGCCTCCTCGTGTTCGGGCTCTCCATGGACTACGAGGTGTTCCTCCTCGCGCGCATCGCCGAGGAATGGCGGCAGCGCGACCCCGCGCAGGACCCGCGCGCCGCCAACGACCGCGCCGTGCTGCGCGGCATCACCCTCACCGGCCCCGTCGTCACCACCGCCGCCGTCGCCATCACCGTCGTGTTCCTCGGCTTCGCCATCGGCGACCTCGTCGCCATGAAGGAGGTCGGCGTGGGCATGGCCGTCGCCGTGCTCCTCGACGTCACCGTCGTCCGCGGGCTCCTGCTGCCCGCGACGATGACGCTGCTGGGGCGGTGGAACTGGTGGCCCGGGGTCGCAGGTCCCCGTGGTTCTGGGCGGCCGAGGCCTGCGCGGGGGTGGGGCGGCTCTACCATCCGCCGCTCGTCCCTCGCGGCTCCCGCCAGCCCCGCCACGACCCGCCCCACCCCCGCTCCGGCCCCGACCTCCGACCCGGTGTCGCCGTCGTCTCCCGCGAGATAGAGGCTCCGGCGCCGAGGTAGAGCCCTGGGGGC